>JACDZF010000210.1 GCA_013426795.1 Desulfocapsa sp.
GTGCTGCTGTATTGCACCGGAAAGCTGACACCGTCTTTGGTCCAGAAGGTTTCGTCGGATTTGTAGAGAACGGTGCCTTTTTTGTAGGCCTTGTAAATGGGACATTCGGCAAGGGGATAGGGTGTGCCGTCATCGTGGGAGTGGTGGATCAGCTCATGGTGCGATCTTCCGATCAGCTCCTGCCTCTGCCAGCCCAGCAGGCGGGAAGCGGTCTTGTTGAGAAAGGTGAAATTTCCCTGGATATCGATGCCGAAGATTCCTTCTCCGGCAGAATCAAGGATAATCTCCAGCTGCTTCTGGAATTTTTTGCTTTCCGTTTCGGCCTGGATCCGCTCGGCAATCTCCCGATGCAGGGAGCCGTTGACCACCGCCAGCTCAAAGGTCCTCCGCTCCACGATTTCTTCCAGGCTGGACTGGGTTTCCATAAGCGAGCGGGCGGCCTCTTCAAGCTGGCTGCCCTTGTCGGCAAGGAGCCGGCTGACCTGTTTGCAGCCCATGCGCATCAGGGCCATGGTGGCGACAAACAGTCCGACCATGATCATGGCGGAGAACAGGGCGTACGGAAGCTGGGTGGCGGTCCTGTCCTGCTGTAAGGTGTCCAGGTAGTAGAGAGCCAGGCTGCATCCAAAAAAAAGCAGGCCCAGGATAGAAGAAATTCGGGTTGTGGTAATGGTGTGCGTTGTTTTTTGAGGTGTCATGGTCATCAGAGGTGTCAATGGGTCTCCCCGCAGTCTGCCACGGGCAGATCAATGATCAAAGAAGTGGAATGGCCGAATTTGCTGGTAACCCTCAGGAAGCCATTGTTTTCGAGAACCAGTCCATGGCTGATGCTTAAGCCCAGTCCGGTGCCTTCGCCGCTGGGTTTGGTGGAAAAGAAGGGATCAAAAAGGCGATCCATAATCTCATACTCGATGCCGGTACCCAGGTCGGTGATGGTCAGGCGGACATAGGATTTTCCGTTCTGTTTGACCCGCCGGCCTTCGAGGGTAATCCGTTTATCCGGATGCGGTTCCGGATAGCGCTTGTTGAGGGCGTAGCGCGCATTACTCATAATGTTGAGGAGCACCTGCTGGATCTGCTGCGCGTTGCACATGACCTGGGGCAGGGTATCCGGGACATTCATCACGAGAAGAATGCTATCCTTTTTCAGCTGATGATAAATCAGGTCGATACAGTAGCGAATGATACTCAAGATCCCCACCGGCGCCTTTGAATCTTCGTGGCGACGAGCGAAGTCAAGGAGATTACAGACGATGCTGGCGATCCGTTTTCCCTCCTTGATGATCCGGTGCAGATTGTCGCAATTGTCAGGATCCAGGGGATCATCGAGGATGATCTGGGCATAGTTGATGATCCCGTTAATGGGATTGTTGATCTCATGGGCAACCCCTGCGGCCAGCTCTCCCACCGAGGCCAGTTGGGCGGCGCGCATGGCCTCGGCCTTCATCTGCTCCTGTTCGTTGAGATCCCTGGCGATCAGAAGGGTGGCTTCCTTGAGGCCTTCGCTGGGAGCCAGGGGGGTGAGGGTGATGAGATAGTTGCCATTGAGGCCCCGTAAATCCGCCTCAATCATTCTGCTTTTGCGGGTGCTGATCTGGGCTTCCAGGGGGCACACGGCCCCGGGAGGTCTGCCGCCATGGAGAATATCACAGACCTTCTTGCCGATAACCTCACTTCTGGTTTTTCGGGCCGCGTTAAAGGTGGCCGGATTGGCATCGAGAATAGTGCTGTCGGTGGAAACGAGCAGGGCCGGGTCCTGAATGGAGGCAAAGAGGTTTTCCCATTTGGTGATGGCGCGATTCAGTGCCAGATCCGCCTCCAGCTGCTGGGTGATGTCGATGCCGAACAGAACCAGACCCACCTTGCTGATTTCACTTTCCGGGCGGATGGAGGCATGCCATTTAATTATTCTCTCCTGCCTGCTTTTGGTGATCAAGGGTGCCTGAAAATTTAAATTTGGACTATCGCCTTTGAGCATTTCTGACACGAAATTCTGGTTGATGGCCCGATTTTCAGGGGTCATCAACACATCCACCCAGTACTGACCATACACCTCGGCGAAGATGAAGCCGGTTATCTCTTCGGCCTTGACATTAAAGGAAACGATCTTGCCACAGGGCGAGACGGAGACCAGCAGGGCCTGGACGGTATCCACGATCTCACGGTTAAAGTCACGCTCAATCTCCATCTGGCGGCGCATTTCCAGAGAATAGAGGGCAAGGGACAGGTCGGCCACGACCAGGCCCAGAAAATCAGACTCCGGCAGGGTAAAGACGTTGGCCTGATCCGAGTGGATATTGAGGATCCCATATTCATGCCCCTTGTGCCTGAGCGGCCAGCAGGAGAGGGAGCGGGCCCTGGTTGTGGCGGCCATTGGCTGGAACCTTTGAGAGTTGGGGGCAGTGGTGATGTCTTGAACGATGACCGGTTTTCCGGTCAGGAGGGCCTGGGCGGCAGGATTGTCCCCACTCACGTCGCTGAACACCTGTTCGATGAGAGGCAGGCAATCTTCTTCGGGAAGAGGACCTGAGGTCAGGGCGACCAGGGGGGTGATGCCAATACCCTCCGCGTCTCTTCTTCCTGCCCATACCAGACAGAACTCTTCTTTTTCAAGGATAATCCGGCAACATTCGCGGAGAAGAAAGTTGGGGTCACTGTGGGGATGTTTATTGCTGGTAGCACTGAGCTCACTGATGGCGGTGAGCAGTTTATTGCGGCGCTCATACTGATGGAGCAGTTTCAGCTCATCTGTGGACATGGCTACGTTCATGGAGGCCCTCTCCGTTGGGTCGGAGGCTTACGCTTATGCGGCTATCCTGACGATCATCGTGTTGATTCTACCACAAATATTCATGGCTCGTTAAGAAATATCGTGGCCTGCCTGCAACAATTCCCCCCCTCACCCCTCCCGGTCCCTGCAAAAATAATCAAGGGGTCACGGTTTTTGCGGAAGGACTGGTTTGTGCACCTTGCCCTTGACTGGAGACCACTGAAAGAGGCTCCAGGCGAGGGGGAAAGACCTGTTTGCAGGTTCCCTTCCCCTCGCCTGGATCGGGAAGACTGTTCCCACGGTGGAGGGTTATTTGCTCACATGCACCCGCTTCTTCTCATTGCTGACATACTTGTAAAAAGCAGGAAAGGCAACGAAGAAGGCGACACAAATCAGATATTCAATTCCCTTGATGTGGGTGTAAAAGTCCACCAGGGTGTAGAGGGGTTTAATCATCCCGGTGGCCACCATGTACTGTTTTGCCAATTCGCCGACGGACCAGTTAGCCTGGGAAAGGGCACCCATGATCGTTGCCCCCACCCACAGGCACATGATTGATCCGATACCAAAAATAATTCTACTCGTTGTTTTTGATGATGTGGTTTTCATGGTATTCCTCAACTCTGTGGAAGGGTGCTTGATGAAGGGGGCTTTGTGGCTGGCCTCAAAGTCCCCTTCAGGCTGTTGTTTTTTTTTCGCTGCGCGGTCAGATCAGACACCGGTGACTGCGGTGATAAATCCCTGAACCAATCCACTGATTCCGCCGCATTGAAGCAGGGCACTGATCATGCAGGCAGCTGCCCAGATTCCAACCAGGGCGGCCATGGTGATACCGGTGGCCAGTGCAAACTTGGAGGTCTCGTATCCGGTGTTGACGTGGGTCTCTTTGATGACTTGGCTGTTAGCTCTCATGATGTTCTCCTTTATCTGGTTGATTTTTCAATCCTTTTATCGTCCCTTGCCCTTACTGAAGCATATATGATGCCAGTTTGTCGCTCATTTTTGTGGCGGCTCTCTTATAAGGTTAAAATATTGATTTTAAATGAGAAAAAGTAATTTTATGGGTGTGAGGGGATTTTGTGGCGCGCCACAGAACTGTGGTTGGGAGGGAAGGAAAACGGCAGAAGTGTGGTGTTCTGGGCAAAGAGTGTGGCGTGAATTCCGCAGAAGTGTAGTATCCTTTTAAGGATAGGTTGGGGGCTGAGACTTCATTTTATTTGGTAGCCGGCATGTTTCAGCTCTGGAGCTTATCGGTAAATCTATGCATGAATGAGTGAATCTGGTGGAGGATGGGTTCTTGCGGGGCGGTGACTCGTGGAGCTGACATTCTGGCGATACTGAAGAAAAAAGCGAGGGAGGCGAAGGGGAAGCGCAACAACGAAACAGGAAGGCTGCTTGATGGCAATGTCACCTCTTCTGCGTCGTCGCGGCTGCAAAGACTGGAGATGTATGCGGTTGTTCTA
>JACDZF010000211.1 GCA_013426795.1 Desulfocapsa sp.
CACGTCCGGGTCTGTGGCGGGGGCTCCGGGCAACCGGAGTCCCTACGCCGGAGGCTTCTTGTTTCTGGGGCATAAGTCAAGACCTGACCCCACCCCCCCCCTAAAGCGGCGCCCGCCACGCGCGTACCCAGGGATACAGGTGAACGCTCGTGGCGGGCGCTCGATTTTGAGCGGGCTTGTTAGGCAGCATTCTTTTCAAGCTGCTCTGATTTGTTGGCGGAAGGGGAACAAACTCTTTCAGGATGTCGTTGTTGGAGCGTACGGTAGTGCTCCACTAGCTTCCGAGCGTCATGGTCAACAGACGCAGAAATCTGATGCCGCACTTCACGAATGGCTTCAATTGTTGGGTCGGGTTTCATAAGGATTCCCCAAGTAACTCTAGCGGCGTAACAAGGGCCGGGACATATAGGCCCAGCAAGGTGTTGATCCGGCGAATGTGGCCGAACTTATTCGCGTTTGCCAAGTGGCGGCAATTCCAAGTTACGAGAAAGTCACATTTGTGAAACGATGCAATTGCGAGATGAAGCGCATCTCCAGCAGGATCGTTTGGCATAACGTGGTGCGTGATATAATTTGCAACGATGTCGGCAATGGACTGAGTGATGTCTAGTAGCGGCAAATTTCCGATGAGTTGAAGCGCGTCGGTTTGACCGGGAAACGAGCCTCGTTCAAGTTCCTCAATGACGGCTTCACTGGTGTAAACATCATAGTCCGTAATACGCTCTTTCCACCAAAGGCGCGTCCATTCGCGCCGGGCAACGTTATCGGGTTCGACGCGAACTTCAAAGTAAAAGCTGGGAATTGATGTCTCGATGTAGACGCTCGGTTTCATAACATACTCAGAGTCTCTGTTCAAAATCAATGGGGCTGCACGATTTCTACTCTATTCTGCGCATCGATATGAATCAATTTTCTCTTGATGAGCGCAGCAATTATTCTTTCGACATCGTCGTCGGAAATCCCGCCTTGAAACTGAAACATGGCTTTTACGGAGTTCACGAGCGTTTGCTTTCTACTTGGTTGTAGTTTGGCGATTCTTGCAGAGACATACTCTATTACATCGCCCGTCGCCTCGTGTTTCTCGACCGGCTTGCTTTGTGCGTAAGTGCCCGCTGATCTTACTGGCTCCCGAGGCTGGGGATTCTCCAATTCCTCTTCCTTTCTGGCTAGCTGGACAAGCAATTGAGCTAATCGCAATTTCTCGCGGTAATGTAGCTTCCCGCACTCCGCCACGATCTCATCGTAAACCATAGACGCCTGCCTTACGGTCTTGCGACCCCTCGTCTTGGGGCCTAACGTGGAGCCCAAGGCGGCGCGCGCCACCCACGGACCCTGCAAGCCAGTTCGAACCCTGATGGCGCGCGCTCGCTCTTTGGGCGTTCGTTAGGCAATTGCATATGCGTTTCTCAGCCGGCTAGCCGAATTAAAGGGCTCTGACCCCTTTAGCTGTACCGATCCGGAAGCTTGAGCAATCTCACGAGTATACTTGGCCATTTCCTGTGCCTGAACTGGGCTCAATGAGCGAAGTAGATACTCGGTTTCTTTCATTTGACTCGGAGAGAGAGCCTCTATTTGTGACTGAAATGCCAGATTTCGGAGCTGTTCTTCGGTCTTGTTAGACGTGAGATCAGCGTTGTAGCCGTTGGTGGCACTGAAGTCGTCGAGCGCCATGATGTTACTGCTAGCCGCAATAACTGTGATGGCGGTAGCAGCTAGTTGACGAAAACTCGTTTTCATTGCGAATTACTCCAAATATGTAACGCATATAGTTAGGTACTGCTGTGGGGTTCTCCACTGGCCTAACGATCGGGGTAAAGCGGGCGCGCCTACTCCGAACTCCCAGACCGGAGAAAACGCTCGTGGCGCGCCTCGCTTTTTAGCCCGCTTGTTAGGCTATTTCTTCATGTATTCAGTCGGCACGAGGTCTGGGCTTGAATATATTTGGGTTCATGCCCGCCCGCAACTTACAGACCTCTCAATAGGACATTAGCGTGAGTCCAGTGAGGACTGGATAACCGAGTGTGCCTCCGCCAGAGCATGCGCCGGCCCAGTGGGCTTTCACGTATCGAGAAGATTGCATGGCTTGATTGGCAAGCACCATCATCTTATCAATATTTGTTTGGCTCCCACCTAGCTTATATTGCGCTTTCAATTGACAGTTCATGCCGGAGTGAGGCGCAGCATTAAAACTAGCCCAAACACCTAACGAATTCACTTCGGAAGCTTCAATGGACATTAGCTTCACGACACCACTCCAACCCGGGCCTGCGAACGCGACACCAGCAAAAGACAGAGCCATTACGCCGACGAACGAAGCAAACTTTTTCATACCTATTCTCCTGTCGTTGATGTGGCACATATGCCTAACGTGCAGCCTAAAGCGGCGCGCGCCTCTGATGACCTTGCGAGTTAGCACGACGCCCGTGGCGCGCGCTCGCTTTTAAGGCAAAGGTTAGGCATTCTTTTCTCTTCTTCGGTGCTGCGCCAAGGGATTCACGGGGAAACCGTGGTCTGTCCCCTATTGCCTCAGGCATCGTCTAGCGTTGCTCGGTTTTGGAATTAAGTAAACTGTCACTGGAACTGGCGAATCCCCTCTCCTTAGCAATTTGCGGAATTTCCAACCCCGTTACGTATAAAAAAATCGATGCGGCTATCCGTTCTTTGCAGGTATCGAATCGTTTCGCTGGCTCTTGATTTCGAGATCGGCCGCGTGACTTCTTGGAGCAAAAATTGGGCAAAATGACCGGGGCCGGGTTTTATGTCTTTTAAAAGCCCTCCTGCAAAAGCTGCAAATTTCGCTACAAGGTAATTCTCTGGAAGGTCCATGGCAATATTAAATCTTTTTACCCCTTCTGCCAAAAAATCTCTTCGCGCGCGCGGCGTACTAGCCTTGCTCAATTCCTTTATTGTATACCGCCTGATGCCTATCAAGGCATCGGGTAATCCGTCAATCCGCGTGTCGTTGTCCAGCGAGCCCAACAACTCCTGGATAACCCCCCCCCACGGAACCGATGTGCCAATTGACTGCACGTCGCCCTTCTTTGCCCCATCAAACTCGAGAATCGCCCTCTTACGTAGCCAATGAACCACATATATATCGTTTTCCCTCAGATTTCGAGCAAACCTACAACCTTTTATGTAAGCCCAAAATGTATATGCGATGAAAAATTGCGCTGGAGACATCGAACTGCCCTGCAAGCGATGCAGCGCATGTCCGTAAGGGCGAGGCCCTAATTCAGAAACCGCATGCTTTATCAACTCGTCATCTAGGTAGGTTTGGTATTTGGCTTTGTAAACGTCTAACGCAGCTTGAAGTTCTTCGATACTGTTCGCACGCCAAAAAACATCCTGAAGGTACGGTGTCGATAATTGGAACCGCAGCCACTTAGCAAAAAGATCCAACTCGTGCTTCATTCGCGTATGAGGCGCAAAGAATACTAAAGCTTTCTCTGCGTCGCGAGTAACCCCATCAATATCCCTCGTTCTTTCAGGCGCCGGGCCTTTTCTGCTATCCGGGAGATCTCTTACTTTGAGGCAGGCTTCGTTTATCATGCCTTTTTGGTTTTCCGCAGGACAATATTGAAGAGCTGTGTCATTAGTGATGATTTCCACGACATCCAAGAAATCTTTTTCGGCTTTAGGATCTGATATAGGGCGCTTCCCCAAATCGGGGCAGAAGTTACTAATGAGATAAGAGTCGGCAGAAAGGATTTTGGTAACATCCGTATGAAATACGACCTCGCTCATCTCAGTGCTCCACTCTCTTTATCGCTGTAGTCAGACGGATCGCGACCTGCAACATCCGGGTTCCAGCCCTCAATTTTCGCGCGCTGCCGTTGAAACTGTGGACTTGCGTGCCTGCTCGCTTCTTGGTGCTGAGCGAACCTAACGTATAGCGTTAACCGGCGCCCGGCCGCAACACCCGCAGCAACCCAGACGCTCGAGTCAAAGCACGAAGCAGGCCGCCGCCGCCGACCTTTCGGGCGCCGTGTTGAACGCGCGGTTGGACGGGGGGCATCACCGAAGTCTAAGTCAGGCGTGATACCCTGTCTATGGCGTTTGAGTGGCTGGGGAACGGCCGGTTGGGGCCGGAAGGAGCCCGCTGACGGGCGGTGACCGGGCCGAAACCGCTGGGTGTCGGCGTTCGTGCGCAGTCCCAAGGGCGG
>JACDZF010000212.1 GCA_013426795.1 Desulfocapsa sp.
GCTCTTTGATCCATGACCGGCCATTCCGGTGTCGTTGGCTCCCATTCCACAATGGCGCTGGCCTTAGGTGCTGACCCTGCAAGCGCCCGCGCCGCCGCTGAGTAATCGCCTGCATGGTTGTATTGGGCGAACAGCCCGAAAGCATCATAAGACCTGCCAGGTTCCAGGGGTGCCGCGTTTCCACTCCAGCAGTAGAAATTCCCCGTACTTGCCAGCAAGACACCAGAGGTTCCAGACTCTTTGCCGGGGCGTGTATATCCCATGCCTACCGTCGTCTTCCGGCCCTCCTTCCATCCATGGGCCGATAGAATTTCCTCACATCTATGCGCCGCATTGAACCGGCTCCCCGGTGAATCGCTGTTATCTTTTCCGGTGGTGCCCTTGGTGCTGGCCTTCGTCTCTCTCAGATCAAAAGCTTTGGCCGTCTGGTGGATCGCCTTCACCTCTTCAGGGGTGATCGTCGGACAGTCCTTCATTGAACCCTGAAGGACTTTATAGCCGGATGAGGGTGGCGATAAGAAATAGCCGCCCTCTCCACGGGTTTCGATTCGGACTTTTCCCTTATCATCAACAGCAAGCCTCAAATTCCCCGCCACGGGCTCAGTGCATCGGTAAACAATATGATAGCCGCCGGACGGTGTGGATCGCTTCAGCAGCCTTGCAGGTAGCCCAGGGGCGCACATTTCCAGAAGGTCAAGAAATGGCTAGTAGGTTTCCGGATCGTCTAAGTCCAGACATTCCAGATTTCCAGAGACCGCGCCGCCAATGATTGCCAACCGTTCAGCATTGGCAAAACATTTACGGGCTGCTGCCACGGTCATCAGTTCGGACTGGAAGGGCTTCCATGAGTTCAGACTGCATTTCTTATCCGGGCCGCATGGAATAACCGAGAAGCGATTGTTTAAAAGAGTTATTGCTGCATCGACAAGGATCATGTGAGAAGTCCTCCAAGAATGGCAAGGGCCAGACATAGCCAAAAAACCGCGCCTGTTCCTACCAGAAAGTGGACTAAGCCTTGAATTTTTCTGAAAAAAATGGTATTATTCTGCTCGAAGTTTGAAGGGGTTCCCAGGCTGCCAGCCGATTCAGGGGGAGCCCCTTTTTTTTTCTCCATTAGCGAGAAATCAGCGACTTTTCGATGAACGCTTGAAGATCGGTCAGCCTGTACTTCACGGCCTTACCCAGTTTCAAATACACCGGGCCATGGCCTGTACACCTCCATTTTCTCAAGGTGTTAACAGACAAACCTAATTGACAAGCTGCATCCATCTCCCCCAGGACTAAACATTTTGTCTCTCCTGCAATCATGGCCCCGTCCTTTTCTTGAGGTTTAAAAAACAATCTATCTCTCTGAATCTCCATATTTTTCTCCATAAAAAAACCAAAAAAAAAGCCCGATTCCTCCGGTCACGACTTGCGCGACTACAGAGAAACCGGGCCGTACTTAGTCCCTTTAGGGGAATTAGCGGTAATCCGGTACTACATTTTTACTCGAAAAAAGGATTGCTTATCGGGCGACAATTAACCCTACATCTAGCCTCCCGTAATTTCACTATTTTGCAACCATACCACATCATGGCAGATATACAATAAGAAAAATCTATATATAGTGGTGTTAATGAGGTTTGCCACGGGCATCAATGGTATTAAATGTCACTGAATCGACTAGTTACGAGTTTACTCCTCGTTTAAGAAAAAATTGGAGCCTTTTTTACAAAAACATCCGGTAATCAGCGTTCAGCACCTTTGCCAGCTTCTTGGCATTCTCCTTGGCGATAGGACGCTTACCATTCTCCATTTCAGAGATATGCCGTTGTGGAATCCCTGCCAGGTCTGCAAGCTGTTTCTGGGTAAGGTCTTCCCGGTAGCGGATGCCACGCAGATAAACCTGTTTTTCCTTGCCTGCCAGCTCAGGAAAGACCTCTTCCAGGGTAAACGTCGGCTCCCCTTCACTCTCAACAGAATAGGCATAAGACTTGATCTTTGACGCATTGCCACGGCGAACACGCAAGCGGATTGTTACCATATCTTCTTCAGTATGGGGCTTTTTCATGGCTACCGGCATAAATCACCTCTATCAATCGAATTTCGTTTTTTACTTCCCGCCATACGGCCACATAGGTCGGGTTTCCTTTTTTTAAATGGCAATGATGCTCTGAATCAGACAGCTTGGAATAATTAGGCCAGTCACCACGAACAGGGCCAGACATTTCAATGTCCCTTGCCAGGTCATAAAGAATGAGCTGAACCTTGACAGGCAGCTTCTCTTTCTGCTTTTGGGCCTTGCCGGTAAACTTCACTTTCCATGTCATAATATATACCACTTATTAGTATAGAACAAGATGGTTATTTCCCGCCGGTGATATTCACCACCTTCTTTTCAACCGGTGTTTTCATCAGCGCAACCGCCTTTTCCATGGCTTCACGAACAGGGTCAAGGGTCATTCGTGCATAGACCGCCGTGCTTGCCGGGTTCTTATGCCCCAGGGTCTTACCGACAATGGCCGTTGATGCGCCGCCTATAGTCTGGTAACTGCCCATGGTTCGCCGCAGATCGTGAAGACGTACATCCTCAAGGCCAGCCCGTTTCTTTAACCTTGCCCATGCGCTCTTGGGCTCTACCAGGTGGCCGGTCTTGCCGTGACTCGGGAACACGAATACACTGGAAGCGGTCAGCCGCCGCCTGGTCAATATCTCAAGGACTTCACCCACCAGAGGAACAAGCATGATGCTCTTGTTCTTTGAATCCTCCCCGGCAATGCGCCACTGTTCCCGGCTGAAATCAACGTCCTTCCACTGCATCGCCAGCACGTTAGACTTCCTTGCGCCAATGAATACGCTCAGCAGCATATAATCGGCCATGTCCGGGTTCCCGGTGGCGCGTTCATCCTCGATGGCCTGAAAGAATCTTTCAAGCTCTTCTGGCTGCAAGAATCTGTCCCTGGAATATTCCTGAAACATCTTGGTGGCTCTGCATGGATTCGGTAAGTCTGGCAGCATGGTATTGTAAACGGATCGCAGCAGGGCCAGATAACGGTTAGCGGATGCCGGTTTCAGTTTCTTTGACATGCTGTTATGCCAGGCTCGTACAGCTTCGGGTGTGATCTCGTCCACGCGCTTGGTACCGAATGTTGGCTTGAGGTGCAGGCGAATAGCCGCCTGGTCATCACGTGTTGATCGCTTATGCGGGATTGAGTGCTCGGTAACGTAGCGGTCAAGGATTTCCGCCACGGTCAAGGTGTCGCGTTTCTGCTTCTTATCAAGCTCAGGATCGGCCCCGTCATTGACAGCATTTTGCAGGGAGATAGCCTTGGCCCTCGCGTCATTGTGCGTCATTGCAGGCCACTTTCCCAGGGTAATGGTGACGGGTCGCTGCTTCTCGCTGCTCCATGCCTGATATTGGAAAGACTTATTCCCGGTAGCAGAGACAGCAAGACGCAAGCCAGGGGCCAGTGTGTCGTAGTAATAGGCACGTTTGCCAGCATCAGCGTTTGGAATTTTTCTCAATCGTTCATGGGTGAAATTGAATTTATTCTCATTGCTCATGGCGTCCTCCCTTAGAAATCCGCTGTTCTTTCCCGCCTAATCCGGGGCTTCTCGGTTCTATTCCGGTTCTATGCCGGTTCTATGCCGGTTCTATGCCGGTTCTATGCCGGTTCTATGAAATCGGGTAAAACAGGGGTTATTTGATACTAAAGAATACAACTTTAGGCGGGAATGTCAAGAGTAACTACAAGAAATAACGTGATAAATATTTATAGGTATTTTTAGATATTTCATAAACCATCTGACTCTTAATCAGCAGGTTCCCGGTTCGAGTCCGGGACGGCCCACCAATAAAATCAAGCACCTACTTCTTTTCGAGGTAGGTGCTTTTTTGTTTTCACGAAATCTACCCACTATTTACCCACCATTTAGATCTTTCCTTCACTGAAGCTGCCCGTTTATAGGGGGGCAGATGAATGGAGAATATTGAAAATGGGGAAATTGGTGGAATTTTTGTGAAACTTTATTGAGACTTTTTTAGAATTGGCGGGGGTTTGCGGGGTTGTAGGTGGTTTGGGAAAAAGGGGAAAATAGGGTGAAGTCAAATACCAGAAAATTGGTAGCGTTGTCAATAGGAGACCTGAGGAAAAGCCCTCCCGATTACATT
>JACDZF010000213.1 GCA_013426795.1 Desulfocapsa sp.
GACATTGAATGCACCTTTTTAGAGTGCAGAGGTTGTTGCGGTCTTCCCATGATGGTTTAGCGGTCCAGCAGATCGTTCACCGTCACCCCGACCCCGATGACGTTCTGACTCCAGTTGTAGTCGATCATGCTTTCTCCATATCCGGTGAACCCCTGGATGTAGCCGCGCAGCGGGCCAAGCAGACGCGGGGTGGTCCAGCTCAACTGGGCTGCCCCTTTCTCCTTGTCGATATTCCCCCGGACCATCAGGCTGAAGCTGTGCTGGTTCCACTTATAAATGGCGGTTATATCGCCATGGCCCATATAATCGGTGATGTCGGGATTATCGTCCTGTTCTTCATTTTCTTCGACGCGGTACCATGGCCGCACAAGCAGCGCGAAATTGCCATTCTCGATGCCGAATTCTGCAATGATCCGGTCCCAGCTGCGGGAGATGGGATCAGCGCGGCCATTGGACTGATGGGCAAAGCCGAGGTTAAACAGCCGCCAGTGAAATCCTCCAAAAGAGATGTCCGGGCGATAACTCATAAGAATCTCGGGCATATAATTGGTTTCCCGGAAGGGCCGGGAAAGATCTTCGTTATAGCTCTGCCAATAGCTCTGCTGGGTGTAGGCCACCCAGAGCCCGTACTGGCGGTCGTCGGTGGTCCAGAGTCGGCTTTTAAAACTGATCTGAAAGTAGGCCTCAATGGAATCCAGGTTCTCGTCTTCTATGCCGGCGGCACTGTAGAGGGGTGAGAAGGGATGATCGTTGACTCGATCGGTATAGCTGACAAACTGAATGTTGTTGGGCCGATAGAGGGCAAGAATGTAGCGCTCCGAGTCTGGATTGAACCCCCACGCCGCGTCGATCAGTGACGGTGGGGCTGTTGCCGCGCCTGCTCCCGTCACCGGGTCAGTGGCCCTTCCCGAATGTACTGTGGCCGAGGAGGCATCGATCCCAGGGGGCGCCCCGGCAGTGCGGCCGCTGAGCCGATCGTAGCAGGCCAGACGCTCCCGATTTTCCGCGATCCCCAGGCATTCCGCCATGTCCGGTGTCCCGGCCTGGGCCAGAACATGACTGGGCGGTGCGATGGCCAGCAGTCCGGCGGTGCCCGCGAACAGGACAACCGACCTTTGTAAAAAACCAGAAATATTCATGCAAATTCTCCTTTTGATTCAGCTGAACTGGATGATTCAGGGCGGTGTCGGGTGATTTTAAAAAATCTATCCGAGCAGTTTTTTGGTAAAATTTTCAAAAAAATGGGATATAAGATGAACTTGGCAAGGGAGCAAAGGGGAGCTGGTCCGTTCCGAAGAACTGCCTTGCCAATGATTCTTCAAAGAGACATCCTTCTTTGAAAAGCTCCACTGATCCTGGTGAAAAAAATAACAAGCATGCACTATAATCGATCCCTATGAGAGAGGCGAATCAAATTTCAGCGGGCACCCTGTATGTGGTGGCGACGCCCATCGGCAATCTTGAAGACATTACCCTGCGGGCCCTTCGAATCCTCAAGGAAGTGGATTTGATCGCGGCTGAAGACACCCGGCATACCCGTCAACTGTTGAATCACTTTGAGATCCAGACCCCCCTTATCAGCTATTATCGTGAAAAAGAGGCGGAGCGTTCCGATGAACTGGTGCAGAAGCTGCTCTCCGGGTTGACCGTGGCCCTGGTGAGTGACGCCGGTACCCCCGGAATATCGGACCCCGGGGCGGTACTGGTGCACAAGGCCAGGGCTGCCGGGATCGTGATTGTACCGCTGCCCGGGCCCTCCGCCTTGACTGCCGCCCTCTCTGCTGCCGGGATTGCGGAGGGTGCTTTTCTTTTTTTGGGCTTTGCCCCACCCAAAAAAGGGCAGCGGCAGAAGTTTCTCAGTGCCTTTGTCGAGGCCCCCTGGTCCCTTGTTCTCTACGAATCACCCCATCGGATTCAGGGCCTGCTCGCCGATGTGCTGGAAATCCTGGGGGATCGACGGGCATTCTGGGGCCGGGAGTTGACCAAGCTCTATGAAGACCTGCAAACCGGCACCATTTCTCAGTTATTGGAGCGGGCCTCGGTGCAGCGAAACCGGGGAGAATTCGTCCTGATCATTGAGCCTGGCCTCTGCCGGCAGGTCACGGGCGCAGACCTGGAGGAAACCCTCCTCTGGTATCAGCACCATACCGAACTTTCTTTAAAGGATGTCAGTCAGCGAGTGGCCAAAGATTTAGGTCTTTCCCGCTCCGAAGTCTATCAAAAGGCCCTGCAGGTCTGGGCCGCAACTCCAGATCCATCATGAATAGAATCCGTACCTGCGTTACCCCGGACAGGCTCTTTGTGTATGGCCTCCATAAGCCCGCCTACCCGGTGTGGAATCTCAGAGCCGACAAGGTGGTGCAGCGCCTGGGCTCGCTGGATGGCGACACCGCCCTGGAAAATCAGGGGAATTTTCCCGATGGCCCCCTGTCCGTAGACAAGGCCGACTGGATTTTTGAGATCCCCAATCCCTTTCCTTTCAGGGGCACCACCTTTATCGACCGGGAATGGGCGGAGGCCAGCGCCGCTGATTATCGACGGATGGGACTTGCCGGTGGAGATCAGGTCTCCATGTCTGATACCCTGGGGAAGGCCGGAGTTGCCGTATCGCTGATCTCTCAGCTGCCGGCCCCGCTTCTCCTTGCCCTGGCCACCTGTTCCACTGACCCGAGGGATCTTGTTCAACTTGCCGAGCTGAGTTGCGAAATCGAGAAGGACGAGGCGGGAGTCCCCTCAGGGCTGCGATACCGAAAGAAAAAACATGGCCGAATCCGCCCTGTTTTTCATGACCATGCCCTGTTTGAGGCGGTGGCCAATAACCCCTACCTGCCCGACAGCTATAAAAAAGTGATGGTGCTCAGGCCGGGAGCCCAGGGCGGCAGCGAGATTGTGGGGGACTGGGGGAATGGTGACGGGAGCCACGTCTTTGAGTATCTGCGGCGAAACTCCTATATCCCGGGGGGTCATTATGCGGCAAATATGGCAGATGATGCGGTGCGCTATGCCATCGCTGATCTTTCCGCGGACGATATGCGGGGGCTGCGCCACCTCTACTATCAGCGGACCTATATCCGCCTGGCGGAGCAGCTCGGCATGGAGCTGCCCGCATCCCAGAAGACCGTGCTTCCTGAAAAGCTGGAGGAAATCCGCCTGCAAATCCTCCTTGCCCTGAAGACCAGGGAGATTTCATCCCCTGCCACCCTCTGGGGCTGGAATTTCGGGTTTGATTACGCCCCCACGGGCTACCGGCTCCATGCCTCCCATCAGCAGATTCATCAGCAGTACGCCATGATCCCTGAGACCGTTGCCGCGTACGGGGGAGATCCGGAAAACCCCTGCGGTGAGCTTCCGGCCTTTGGCTGCGGCGACATGGTGGCCGAGGTGATGCGTCATTATCGAGCCCGCACCGGTTCTGATTTTTTTGCAGATTATATCGCCTGCATCGACAACAACAGGCGAATGGACGGACGAGAGGACCGGGAAAGCAGTCTGGTGGTGTGGGAGGATGAACATGCCCTGCTCTTTGTGCCCAAGGCCCAGACTTCCCAGTGGGAATTGCAGTTGATGGCCCTGAACGACGGGCAGGGACAGGTGATCGGCAATATCGTTGAGGCGGATTCCGCGGCGCGCGCTTCACTGGACAGGGGAATCCTGCTGGCGCAGAAGGCACTGGCCGGACTGGGGGCGAGGATGGTGACCTCCATTGAGTACCCCAAACGCATCGGCAGCAAAGGAGAGCCGGGGCAACATCTGCTCTATGCCTTCCTTCCCCGACTCCCCCAATCCCCCGGCGCCTTCAGCGAGGCCCAGCTCCGTTTTATCAACGGCCATTACCCGGAGGATTTTGCCGCAGTCTGCCGGCAGCAGTTGGCCAGGGTTTGATATTTCCGGTGTTTGTAGTCCTGCTTTGCCACATTGTTTCATCGTCGGAACCGGCTACCCTTTAACCCCCCTGAATCCCCCCTGAATCAGGGGGGAACTTTATTCCTCGCCCTGATTCAGGGGAGGGCTTTATTCCCCTCCTTGATAAGGAGGGGTGAGGGGTGGTTGAGTGGTTGCCATTGAAGGGAATGTGACAAAGGAGGATTAATGGGCGACAATATTCACATTGACCCTGGTCTTGC
>JACDZF010000214.1 GCA_013426795.1 Desulfocapsa sp.
AACCAGCCCCACCCACGCTTCGACGGGTGGGGCTGGTTGCTTGCCTTCGTTCTCGGGCTTTATCACTGACCCGATCTGTGCTTTATAGCCTCCTCGATCTGTGCTTTCACCGCGTCGAGATTGAAGCTCGCACCTTTCTGGAGGGGCGGATATTCGACTGCCGTCATGGCCAATTTTGCCACTTCCTGCTGCACGAACACGAAGCGCCAGAACTCATAGACAAACCAGTCCATGAAGTTTCCTTGCGCGCCGTCCAGCGTTCCGTTTTCCGGATCTCCCAAACGCTCGAACGGATCGAGACGCAGGTTGGTCAGGGTTGGCGCATTGAGATGGTTTTTGACACCGATCCAGCCTTGGGGCTGACTGATAAAGCGATACTTGAAGTCGCCGATGCGCACCGCGCCGAGGGTGCTCTCGCCAAAGTAGAATACCTCATTCCGGGCCGATGGGCCTTTGCCAGTGATCAGGTCAAGTTGGTTGTAGCTATCAAGATGGTTCTTGTAAGTCACATTGCCGATCTTTTTGCCCTTGAGCAGTTCGTCCTTGATGTTCGGATTGCCAGCGGCGGCAAGGAACGTGGGGAACCAATCGAGGCCGGAAATGATGCCATTCTCTACCGTGCCTGCCGGTACTTTGCCGGGCCATCGAATCATTGCGGGCGCGCGGAAACCGCCTTCATAGACCGTGCCCTTTTGCCCCTTGAACGGGGTGTTGCCGCCGTCCGGCCAGGTAAAGGTCTCGGTGCCGTTGTCGGTGGTGAAGAGGACAATGGTGTTGTCGTCCACGCCCATTTCTTTGAGCTTCTTCATGGTGTCGCCGACGATCGCGTCTAGCTGGGCCATGCCGGCTTCCTGAAGGGACCACCCATTCTGCGAATTACGCATTGCTTCCCACTTCGGAGCGAGATGGGTGACGATGTGCATGCGAGTCGGGTTGAGCCAGAGGAAAAACGGTTTTTTCTCGGCCGTGGCCTTGTCGATGAACTTGAAGGATAGCTCCTGAATCTCGTCATCCACGGTTTCCATCCGCTTAGGATAGAGCGTGCCGGCGTCCTCGACCTTCTGTTTGCCGATCTTGCCCCAGCGCGGCATCACTGTCGGATCATCAGTATCGGTGGCCCAACTGTGGACCATGTTGCGCGGGCCGACTGTGTTCAGCAGTTCCTGCGGATAGCCGGGGTGTGCGGGGTCTTCCATCGCATCGAGGTGATAGAGGTAACCGAAGAACTCGTCGAAGCCATGCACGGTGGGCAGGTATTCATTAAGATCACCGAGGTGATTCTTACCAAACTGGCCGGTGGCATAGCCCAGGTCCTTGAGCGCGGTGGCCATCGAGCAAGCCTGAGCGGGCATCCCAACTTTGGCACCGGCCTGCCCAACGGTGGTCAGGCCGGTGCGAATCGGCAACTGGCCGGTGATGAAGGCCGCGCGCCCCGCCGTGCAGCTCGCTTCCGCATAATAGTCGGTGAAGAGCATGCCTTCCTTGGCGAGCTTATCGAGGTGCGGGGTTTTTCCGGCCATCATGCCGCGGTGGTAGGCACCGATGTTCCAGATGCCAATATCGTCGCCCATGATAACGACGATGTTGGGTTTTTTCATTTGCGCAGCCTCAGGTACTGCCGCCTCGGCCCACGACGGCAAGGCGCCGGTGGCCAGCATGACACCGCCCGCGATACAGAGCCCGGTCATCAGGCTTTTTGCGGTGCTGTTTTCCCTAAAGATGTTCCATCTTGAGGGCTTCGGATCTGTTTTCATGTTTTCTCCTCCTGTGTGTTGGTTTGTACTTCCTTCTGCCTTCAGCATTCTTCTGAAGTGCTTCCTCTGCCATCAAAGATGGCTGGTTCCCGTGCCAGATTCCAGCACGGATTGCTTAACGCCTGGATGTTTTAACCCGACGAATGATCTCCGGCATGTCGCGTTGCACATGCCCGTAAAATTGTTTCATGCCCGGGCACAGATAATTCAATCCGAGCTCGCCGTCCGGGGCGCGCACCAGCCTGTTTTTGGGGCACTCCCCCCAGCAAAGATGCAGGTGTGGACATTCCAGACAATACTTCGGCAGGGTGTTGCGCTTGGAAAAACCGAACTGCTTCTGCTTCTCAGAATAAGCCATCTTCGCCCAGTGGGTTTCGCCAATATTGCCGATCCGGTATTCGGGATAGACATAATGGTCACAGGAAAAGACATCGCCATTGTGCTCAATGGCCAGCCCTTTGCCGCAAAATTCAGAGGTGATGCAGCGCTGCGCCGGCCGTCCCAGAGATTGCGACACCGCAGTTTCAAAGAGATCGACGTGCACTTTGCCATAATCGCGTTTGTACCATTCATCCCATACCTTACAGAGGAACCGGCCCCAATCGTTTGGGTCCACCGACCAGTCGGTGACCACCGAATCCGCAGTACCCGGTTCGGCCTGCGGCGTATTGACAAGCGGCTGACTGGCTCCATCCCAATGTTGAGGTGCGGTGTGGTGGAAGACTTTCGGCTCGACGCAGGAGATGAACTGCACCCTCCAGACACCAAGCTCGCGGGTCAGAAAGCGATAAACATCGAGCGGATATTTTGCGTTTTCGCGGTTGACAACACAGAGGGCATTGAACTCCACATTATGCTTACGCAGCAGACGAGCGGCAGCCATCACCTTGGCATGGGTTGGCTGTCCGCCCTTGGTGATCCGGTTGTGGTCGTGCAAACGTTGCGGGCCGTCACAGCTCAGACCGACGAGGAAATTGTGCTGTCTGAGGAAGGCGGCCCACTCAACATCGAGCAGGGTGCCATTGGTCTGGAGATCATTTTCAATGCGTTGGTGCGGCTTTTTATACTGGGCCTGTAACTCGACTACGCTGCGGAAAAAATCAAGCCCCATAAGGGTAGGCTCGCCCCCCTGCCAGGAGAAGACCACCTCGTCGCCGGTCTGCGCCTCGATATATTGACGGATGTGTTGCTCAAGAAGAGCATCGGACATTCTTGGCGCAGCGGGTTGCTCGAGTAATCCCTGCTTGGAAAGATAATAGCAGTAGGTGCAGTTAAGATTGCACAAAGAGCCGAGCGGCTTGACCATCGCATGGAAGCGATGCTTGTAGCCGTCGGGTTGCTCCTGCAATGTCATTGTCGGGCCTTTCGAACTGGTCATGTTTTTCCTGGCTCCACTTATCTACACTCAAAAACCATCGTCTAACTCGCTTCAGGCTGTTTTTTTTGTGATGGAGGCTGCTTCCGTGCAACAGCATTCACGCTGATCCACATCAAGCGATACAAATCTTCGGCCCTGCAAAACGGTGGTTATCTCGGGCATCAGATCAACGGTTGTCTACCTCATTCATGAACAGGCCCTGCCTCCCTTTGAGCTTTGCGGGGTTAGCCGGCTTGGCCAGGTTGTTGTCGATTCGAGTGTCGTATAGTCCTCAACAATTCTTATATGCTCCCCTCTATAAAACAAAATCTTCCATGCTGATCGCACGATGAATAGCAGCAAGAATATCAGCGCCGGAGTCAGTCTTACGGAAATAACCAGCGCAACCGGACGCCTCAACCCGCTTCTGAACATCCGGGTTATCCTTGGCGGTAATGAAGATAAAAGGGGTGGTGCTTTTAACCGCGAGGAGTCTTTCGCTCAGGTCCAGCCCAGACACCCCATTGAGTTGGATGTCGAGAATCAGACAGGAAAAATTCGGTCGATTTGCGTCTGAGAGGAAAACTTCGGCAGAGGGATACGTGACAGGTTGAAAATGGGCGGCTCTCAACAGTCGGCTCATCGAGAGACGAATGCTCTCGTCATCATCAATGACCGCGATATAGATTTTGGCAGAGGTCTTATTCATAGTGATACAAAGTACCACCGGAATTAGATCTGCCAACTGCCCTTTAGGGAAGGTAAGAAAGAAAAGATGCGGAAGAGAAATCGACGCTACACTTCAGGGCTGCGATACTCGAGCCACAGTTTCGTCAGTTCGGCGGTTGATTGCACGTTAAGCTTGGTCTTGATAGAGGTGCGATGGAGTTTTACGGTGCGTTCGTGGATCCCGAGGTCATAGGCAATTTCCTTGTTCAATTTTCCTTGCACGACATGTTGCAACAC
>JACDZF010000215.1 GCA_013426795.1 Desulfocapsa sp.
CGGCATTGGGCCATAACCGGATCATTGGAGTAGCCGCTGGCGACGATGATTTTAGCGTCCGGATTCAGGGCCAGGATTTGTTGCGCCGCCTCTTTGCCTCCCATCCCGCCGGGAATGGTCAGGTCCATGATAAACAGGTCGATGGGTCGGCCTGCTTCCCTTTCGCTTTTGTATACGGTCACGGCCTCCTCACCGTCTTTGGCCTCAAGGACGGTATGGCCCAGCATGGTCAGCAGGGAGCCGGTGATTTCCCTGACCATCTCTTCATCATCCATCACCATGATTCTTCTGGCTTTTTGCGGTATCGCATCCACTCGGGGAATACTTTTCTCCGGTGGATTTTGTTTGTCTGAAACCGGGAGTTCGATGGTGAATATGGTTCCTTTTCCCTCGACTGACTGTACGGAGATGGTTCCATCATGCTTGTGGATGATGGCATACGAGACTGCCAGGCCGAGGCCGCTTCCTTTCTTTTTGGTGGTAAAATAGGGGTCAAAGATCTTGTCCACAATATCTTCCGGGATGCCGCTGCCGCTGTCGCTGATGGTTATCCTGATGGATTTTTTTGGTGCCGGGTCATGCTCCTGCCCCGGGATTTCTTCCGATGCAATGTTGTTGCCGGTAACCTCGACAATCCCGCCGTCGGGCATGGCGTCCCTGGCATTGATGATCAGATTCTGGATAACCTGGCTGATCTGACCGCGATCGATGGCAACCAGCCAGAGATCCTTCACGATGGCATAGTGGCAGCTGACATTGCTGCCATGGAGGACAAAGTCCGCTGAGTCCCGGATAATTTCACCGATGGATGCCATCTCGCGGATGGGATCACCACCTTTGGAGAAGGTGAGCAGCTGCCGGGTGAGATCCCTTGCCCGGAGGGAGGCCTTTTCCGCCTCGGTCAGGAGTTTTCGAATTTTCCCTTCCAGTTTGTCATCGAGCAGGGCCATACTGATATTGCCGAGGATGGCGGTGAGAATATTGTTGAAATCATGGGCGATGCCGCCGGCCAGCACACCCACCGACTCCAGCTTTTTGACCTTCAGCATCTCATCTTCCATTCGTTGTTTGCCGCTGATATCCTGAAAGACCAGCACCACGCCCAGGGTCTTGCCGTCCCGGTCAAGGATCGGGGCGCCGCTGTCGGCTATCCGGCGTTCTCTGCCGTCGCGCGCGATGAGGGTGGTATGGTTGGTCAGGCCGATGACCTCTCCTGTGGCGAGAACCTTTTCCACAGGATTTTCAAAGGGTTGACCGGTCTTGTCATGGACAATGACAAAGACCTCCGACAAGGGTCGGCCCAGGGCTTCTTGTTGGCTCCAGCCGGTCAATTCTTCGGCAGCCCTGTTGATGAGCACGATGCGTCCACCGATGTCAGTGGTGATAACCCCGTCAGCGATGCTGCGCAGGGTGACGTTGAGCTGCTCTTTTTCGGTGGCCAGGGCCTCCTCCGAGGTCTTGCGGGCAGAGATGTTGAAGGCAATCACCATCCGCACCAGGCGGCCGTCGGTCCACTGGATGGCCTGGTCGCGGCACTCAAACCAGTCCCCGGTGACGCAATCCCTGGTTTCCCGAATCAGGGGTGTCTCAGTGGGCCTGCCATGGAGGTCGATGAGCTGGGTATTGTTGCAGAAAGGGCAAGGTCCGTTCTGACCCACCTGCAGGACCTGCCAGCAGAACTGGGTGTTGGATCGTTCACGCCACATTTTCTGGCCGTACTGGTTAATAAAGAGCAGCTCATGGGTTTTCATATCTGCCACACAGACCAGGGCATCCAGGCTGTTGACCAGGGTCTGGAAACGGGCGATGGCCCTGTTCATTTCCTCTTCTGCGATCTTTCGTTTGCTGATATCCCGGACCACCGCAATGAGGCGATTGTGAGTATTGATCGTGGTCGTTCGCAGGCTTATTTCGACCCAGAAGAACTGCCCCTTGCTGGTGCGGGCGTACCAGTCAAAGACCTGGGGAATCCCGCTGGCGGCGGTACGAATCCTGGCAAAGGCCTCTTTCGGGGTGTAGGGCGGGATGTTGGCCCAAAGGGTGGCAACATCACAGGCGAGTGCCTCGGCGTAGGTGCATTCGTACATCTCGCACATCCGCTGATTGACATCAAGGATTGCCCCGGTGCTGATATCGTGAATAAAAATGGCCTCGCCCACGGCGTTGAAGATGGTATGAAAGCGCATCTCGCTGGTCTTGAGTTCACTGACATGGGCGCTGACAGCGGCGGCCATGTTGTTGAAATCATCCGCCAGCAGGGAGATCTCGTCCCGGCCGGGGATCAGGAGCTGGGCGCTGTAGTTGCCACTGGCAATGCTGCGGGTGCCTTCGATCAGCAATCGCAGGCGGCGGGTGATCAGGTAGCCGGCGGAGATAAGGAGTACCAGGCTGAGCAGGATCTCGACGGCGGCAATGACGATGCCTTCCTTAAGAACCTTGTTCTGGGTAGTCACCATGGACGCCAGGGAAATGCCAAAGTGGACTGATCCCACAGGATTGTCGATGATGGTGAGGGGGAGGCGGGTGTCATAAATGAGGTCGGTAAGAGCGGTGCTAATGGAGTGATCTTCTTCGGGCAGACTGGCGGGGGTAAACTTGCCGGACTGGGCCAGGAGGGTTCCAAGGGAATCGAAGACCGCGATATAGACGATTTCCGAGCGATGGGAGGTAGTCAGTCGGGTAAGAATGGACTCCAGTTCGGTGTAGTCACGTTGAAACACCCGGCCTGCCAGGGCCGCGTCGAGCAGGGGGGACAGGGCCTCAAGGCGTGTCCGGGTCTGGGATTTCACCGCCTCATCAAGGAGCTGAAAGCTGTTGACCAGCAATGCCGAGAGCATAACCAGTTCAATGGCGATGGCGGCGGTTACCAGTTTAAATCGCAGCGAGCAGTACCAGGGAACGGAGAGAGATTTTTTTGGCATCGGATAAATTGGCTGTGTTGAATTACTTTGGCTCAAGCAGGATTTGCAGGTAGGGGTCGATGTCCTTCATGGCCGACTCGTCAACGGGCAGAAACGAGATGATCTGGCTCGTCTGGAAGAACTCACGACCTGCCCGGTTGTCCTGGTAGCTTGACAGGGAATCGAACAGAAGGCGGATGGTCATTGTGTCGGTCTTCGGGCTGGCCATGATAAAAAAATTGGGGGCTGCAGGTTTCGTGCGGAAGAGCTCGCGGAGCTGGTCATGCTGAGCGGCGTTGACGTATTGCCAGGTATCCCAGAGAAAAACCGGGGTGGCTCCCACATCCACCTCACCCAGAAACACCGACTGGGGCACATTGGAAAAGGTGGAGCATTCAACAATCTCAATATCCTCGTCCACGGTGATACCGTTATCAGCCAGGGTTTTCGCGGTCAGGAAGTAGGTCATGGAGTGCCTGTTGCCGATGGCCATAGTCGTACCGCGGAGATCGGCCATGGCCAGGAAAGGGGATTCGCGCCGGACCAGGAAAACTGCGGCAAGTTTCTGGCCGGACTGGACCACCGGCTGCCAGCCATCCTGGATCTGGGCCAGCCTGGCCATGTGCGGTGCGGTGAGCACCAGATCGTACTCGCCCTTGCTGGTCCGGTCCACAAAACTTATAAAGTCGGGAGCGGAGATCATGACCACCTCCCTGCCCAACGCCCTTTCAATGCGTTTGGCAAGAGGAGTGAGCTGGGCCATCATCTGACTGGTCGAGAGATAGGGCAAGACTCCGAAAATCAGCGCCTTGTCGGGCGGGGAGGCAGACAGGCGGGAAGGCAGCAGGAAAAACAGGGCGGCGATGCCGCAGAGGATAGGTTTGACAATGGGGTACATGGGGTTCTCCCTGCCGGGAACAATGGAACAGGGCTTCCGGCAATGGCTGAGTTTACAGAACTTCAGGGTGCCGATCACCACGGAGATGAGTTGTGGGCCCCGGTCTCATTCGTCCTTCTCCTCCGCCAGCGGTTTCCACACCGGGCCGGTGGCCGTGTCGATGATCTGAATCCCCTGACGCAGCAGCTCATCGCGGACATCATCGGCGGCCTGCCAGTCTTTTTCGGCCC
>JACDZF010000216.1 GCA_013426795.1 Desulfocapsa sp.
ATCCCCCCTGAATCAGGGGGGAACGTTATTCCCCTCCTTGATAAGGAGGGGTCAGGGGTGGTTGAGTCGTTACCATTAAAGGGAAATTCACCTTTGTCACACTGTTTCATCGTCGTATCCGGCAAGCCTTTAACCCCCCTTGATCCCCCCTGAATCAGGGGGGAACGTTATTCCCCTCCTTGATAAGGAGGGGTCAGGGGTGGTTGAGTCGTTACCATTAAAGGGAAATTCACCTTTGTCACACTGTTTCATCGTCGTATCCGGCAAGCCTTTAACCCCCCTTGATCCCCCCTGAATCAGGGGGGAACTTAATTCCCCTCCTTGATAAGGAGGGGTCAGGGGTGGTTGAGTCGTTGCCATTGAAGGGCATGTAACAAAGTAGAAGTAACTTGAACCATATTCAATGAGAAAGGAGAATTATGTCTATTTCCGATAAGATGCGGGCCTTTGCCGAGAAGTCTTCGTGGATTCGCAAGATGTTTGAGGAGGGCGCGAAGATGAAGGCCCAGTTCGGGGCCGACAATGTCTTTGATTTCAGCCTCGGCAATCCCGACGTGCCGCCGCCGCCGGAGTTCACCACCGTGCTCAAGGAGCTGGCCGCCGACGAAACCCCCGGCACCCATGCCTATATGCCCAACGGCGGCTACCCCTGGGTGCGCGATATCCTGGCCGCCAGACTCTCCACCGAACAGGGCGTGACCATCCAGGGCAACGACCTGCTGATGACCTGCGGGGCCGCCGGTGCCATCAATATCGTTATGAAATCCCTGCTCAACCCCGGCGACGAGGTGATCCTTCTGGCCCCCTATTTTGTCGAGTACAACTTCTATGTGGACAATCACGGCGGGGTCAGCAAGGTCGTTGCCACCGATGAGGAATTCAACCTTGATCCGGGCGCCATCGAGGCCGCCATCACCGGCAAGACCAAGGCCGTGCTTATCAATTCACCCAACAACCCCACCGGCCAGGTCTATTCCCAGGAGGATCTGAACAAGCTCGGCACATTGCTCGATGAGGCCGGAAAACGGCTGGGCACCACCATCTATCTCATTGCCGACGAGCCCTACCGCAATATTGTCTTTGACCATCATCAGGTGGGCAGCGCCTTCCAGGCCACGAAAAACAGCATCGTGCTTTCGTCCTATTCCAAGGCGCTCTCCCTGCCGGGGGAACGCATCGGCTATGTGGCCGTCCATCCCGAGATTGCCGACAAGGCGGCCCTCCTGGGCGCGCTCACCCTGGCCAACCGGATTCTCGGCTTTGTCAACGCCCCGGCCCTGATGCAGCGGGTGGTATCCAGACTCCAGGAGGCAAGCATCGACAACTCCATCTATACCCGTCGGCGTGATCTCTTTTGCGCCATCCTCACCCAAGCGGGCTATGAGTTTATGGCCCCCAAGGGTGCCTTCTATATCTTCCCCAAGTCCCCCATTGCCGACGATGTGGCCTTCTGCGCCATCCTCCAGGAACACAAGATCCTCGCGGTTCCGGGCTGCGGGTTCGGCGCGCCGGGCTACTTCCGCCTCGCCTTCTGCATCTCCGACGACGTCATCAGCCGTTCCGCCGAGGCCTTCCAGAAGGCCATCGCCCAGGCCAAAAAATAATTCTCAGCAAGGAAGGGAGACAACTCTTTTCGCTGTCAAACGTCTTTAAAAAAAGGCTGGTTTCTTTTCTTATTCCCATTGGCGAGGGCCATCTGCCACTTTCATTACCAATCAGTGCCTTACAGATTCTATTCTTGTTTTTTTGCAAGAATAGAATCTGCGAAAGGCACTTATCCCGTTCATCGGGGGTTAGCTCTCAATTCATGATCCTTTGTAACTATTCAACACAATAGGGGTAGGTCGGGTTTTAACCCGACAGCAGGGGCAACATGGCAAGTCCGGCGTCGGGTTGAAACCCGACCTACACGCATAACATCTTCTGTTGTTTTGTTTTTTTATCTGGGTATGAAATCAAGCTGAATAATTACGATCCTTTTATAAAAGTCTTTTTTTAATTCAAACGTGAGGTTGTTTATATGCCTGTGCGGCGTGCTCAAATTCATCTGGTCAGTTTTGTGGTACTGGCGGCGCTGCTTGTGCTCTCGGGTTTACACCCCTTTGATCGCATGACTTGGGTGCTTGAAGTTTTTCCCATCATGGTTGTGATGCCTCTATTGTGGGTTACTTATAATCGTTTTCCCTTAACACCACTTCTTTACATCTGCATTTTTCTGCACGCTCTGGTGCTTATGGTCGGCGGTGCGTATACCTATGCGAGAGTGCCTCTGGGGTTTTATCTTGAAGATTTGTTCAACCTCAGCCGCAATCCTTATGACAAGATCGGCCATTTCTTTCAGGGCTTTGTTCCCGCGCTTGTTGCCCGAGAGATCTTTGTGCGTGGTCGATATGTCCGGGGCGGAAACATGACGGGCTTCCTCGCTGTTTGTGTGGTGTTGGCAATCAGCGCCACCTATGAACTTATCGAATGGGGTGCCGCTGTTGCACTGGGGCAAGGTGCTGACGAGTTCCTGGGCACACAGGGCGACCCGTGGGACACTCAATCCGATATGCTCCTCGCGTTCATTGGTGGTATCGTTGCCGTGTTCTTCTTCTCACGCCTCCATGATCGCCAAATCACACGCCTGACTGGCGATGAAGCCGAAACCGGATCAATGCCTGGCCCGACCATTTGACTTTTGCTGTCACCAGCATTGCAAGAATGCCTTGTATATTTGCAATGCTGGTGATACAAATACGGCATGGACACCATCAAACGCTCAATAACCGATACTCTCGTCACCCGCCTGAACCATGAGCAGGTGCTTGCCCTGACCGGCGCGCGCCAGACCGGTAAGACCACGCTCTGCGAAATGCAGCTCCCCGAACAGCTTGACCTTTCGTTTACCTACATTTCCTTCGACGATCCCGACGAACGGCATCGTTTTCAACGCTCGGCCGTACAGATCCTGGAGAATATCTCCACACCGCTGGTGGTCCTTGATGAGGTGCAGAAAATCCCGCAGTTGTTCGATCCGTTGAAGCTGGTGGTGGACCGGGAACGAAAAAAACCTGCCCAGGAGCGGAAGCGATTTGTGGTAACCGGATCGTCACAATTGCTCATGATGAAGAGCATCCGCGAGACCCTGGCCGGGCGGGTGGCGCTCTGCCGGATGTATCCGTTTTCCCTCTTTGAACTGACCGGCGGCGGTATGCCGCCGCTTCTCTCCCGAATTTGGCAGGATCAGGCGCTTTCGCCACAGGACGCCGGGCGGCTCTCCCTGGTTTCACCGGGGCAATTGCGTACCCTGCGCGGGATACGGGACGAGCATCAGCAATGGGGCGGTTATCCGCCGGTATGGCAGCGCACCGGAGAAACGGAGCGGCTGAACTGGCTCAAGGATTATCGAAAGACCTATCTGGAGCGGGACATTGCCGATGTGGGGCAAGTGGCGAACATCGACACCTTTGCCCTGGCGCAGAAGCTGTTATGCAGCCGCACCGCCAATCTGTTTTCCATCAGCGAGGTGGCGCGGGATCTGGAAGTGGCGGTCAATACTATCAAGCGCTATCTGGAACTGCTGACCATGTCGTTTCAGTGCGTTCTGCTCTTCCCCTGGCATGAAAACGTCAGCAAGCGGCTGATCAAGAGCCCGAAGCTCTTCTTCCCGGACGTGGGGTTGAACAGGGCTATCGTTGGTGAGCTGTCCATCAGTCGCGGCGCTGCCTACAAAAGCTGGCTGTGCGCCGAACTCTTGAAGTGGAAACAGCTCCAGCCGGTGGAGCCGGAACTGTATTTCTACCGTACCGCCGCCGGGCTGGAGGTGGATTTTCTGCTGGCCAGTGAACACGGCATCATCCCCATTGAGGCCAAATCATCGGAACGGGTGACCGCAGCGGACGGCCGAAGTGTGGAGACATTCATGGCGGAACATCCCGATGCGGCCAAAGTAGGGTTGGTGGTCTATCCAGGGGACGAGGTCGTGGAATTGCGCCGGAACGTCTGGGGGGTGCCGGACTGGTATCTGCTGGGGGCGTTGTAACT
>JACDZF010000217.1 GCA_013426795.1 Desulfocapsa sp.
TCAAGCTCGAAGCATATGAACATATTTTATAAATATTTATGAAAGAATACTTAGTACTTCTCAGGGCTTTTCATCATTCGTCAAATAACGAACAAAATCAAACAATAACAAAATGGTACATGATGCGACCGGGAAAATCAAATGCTTCCGCCAGAAATATCGGGGGCTTCCGGGGGAAGTAAATTGGTATCCTCGGGCAGCAGGGGCGAAAGTATGGAGTCAGGCACAAACCGTTTTTGTAACCCGTTGATGTGATACAGCTTTTGCTGAACCCTTCCCTTTCCATGTCCGGCGGCACCCAGCAGGGCCGGGTCTTTGCGGGTGATCAGGCGCACCGGGATGCTTTGCATCAAGGCCTCCATCTTCTCTTTGTGGTTGAAGGCGGCAAGCAGGGGGGCAAAGGAGAGGCGGCCGACCAGGCGCGGCATAATGCCGCCGCCGATGTACAGACCGCCGGTGCTGTAGAGTTTCAGGGCCAGATTGCCGGCCTCGGCCCCGAGGATGGTGAGAAAGGTTTCCATGGTCCTGGCGCATAAGGGACAGGGGTTGCGGCTGTCGATGGCACCTCCGACAATGACCGGGGTCTGGTCGGCAGCAGCCTCCAAACCCTCCCGGATGGCCGCTGATTCCGGCATCCCGGAGGTCTTGAAAAAGGCGTAGAGCAGGGGAATCGCCATGCCGGAGCAGAGCGTCTCAAAGCTGATCGGTGCACCGGGATAGCGGCGGCGGACCCAGGCCAGCAGCTCGTTCTGGGTGCTGTCCATGGGGGCGAAATCACAATGCCCACCCTCTGACCCTCGCGCCAGGACCTGGTTTCCCACCTGCACCAGAAAGCCCTCCCCCAGTCCGGTACCCGGAGCAATCACCGCTCGCGCCCCATCGGGTTCAGGCGCGCCCGCCTGCAACTCCAGGTAATCATCACCCCGCAAAAGGGGCAATGCGGCACAGACAGCAGTAAGGTCGTTGATCAGCCAGACCCTGTCGAAGCCAAAACGCCGAGCGATTTCCTGCTCATCCATCTCCCAGGGCAGATTGGTTAATGCCGCCCGGCCATGGCGCACCACCCCGGCCACGGCCAGACAGGCGGAGGCGGGCCGGACTCCGGACTGCTGGAGGAAAAAACTCAGCAGTGGATCAAACCCGGAAAAGTCCCGGTTGGCATAGACCGCCTGACAGAGCGGCGCCGCCCGCAGGTCAGCGGTCAGGTCAAAAATCGCCAGGACACTCTTGGTGCCGCCGATGTCTGCGGCCAGAAGAAGGGACATATTCACCTCACGCAAAAGATCGCACCGGGAAAGGGCTACTCCACCGCCTTGTGGCGGAACTCCCAGCAGCGATGGACGCGGCTGTTCCGTTCAAAGTCCAGGGGGATGGTCTCACGACTGATTTCAGTGATGGCAAAACGGGGTTCCAGGGATGCATCAAGGGCAAACTTGCGGAAATTGGTGGAAAAAATAAGGAGCCCGGCGGGGGCTAGGACGCGCATGGCAAGCTCGAGAAGCCGCCCGTGATGTTCCTGGACATCAAAAATCCGATGGTCTTTCTTGGTGTTGGAAAAGGTGGGGGGATCAACAAAGATCAGGTCATACTGACTGCTGTGCTCCTCGCCCTCGCTTCTCTGCTGATGGGGAGCGGCCTTCTGTCCCCGGAAGCCGGTCTTCTGCTCTGACCGGCCCCGGCCCTGGTTTTCCAGCCATTGCAGACAATCCTCCTGAATGGTGACATGGGTCGGGCCGCCGTAGCCGTTTAAGGCCAGATTCATCCTTGCCCAGCTGAGATAGGTGGCGGACAAGTCAACGGTGGTGGTCAATGCCGCTCCGCCCCGGGCCGCGTGTATGGTGGCCGCTCCGGTATAGCCGAAGAGATTGAGAAATCGCTTGCCGGCAGCCAGCCCCCCGATGCGGCTTCTGGTGATGCGATGGTCAAGAAACAGTCCGGTGTCCAGATAATCGGTGAAATTGACCAGGAAAAAACATTGGCCCTCCCGCACCTCATGCATCTTTTTATGGCTGCCCTGCTTCTGATACTGCTGTTTTCCCTTCTGTTTCTTGCGGGTCTTGATGAAAATCCGGTCCCGGCGCACCCTCAGGACCTCACGAATGGAGGCCAGGGCCTGGGAAAACCGCTGGGACGCCAGCTCCGGATCAATGGTGGCGGGCGGCGCATACTCCTGCACATGGACCCACTTGCCGTAGAGATCAATGGTCACATTATACTCGGGCAGATCACGATCATAGACGCGAAAGCAGGTGATATCCTCCCGCTCCGCCCATTTCAGCATCTTCTTCAGATTCTTGACCAGCCGGTTGGCAAAATCTGAACCCTCACCATCAAAGGCCTGCGGGGAAACCTGCCACTGAAACAGCGGTTCCGGTTCTCCTTCCGTTATTTCAGTACAGAGCAGGCGACAGGCCAGAGGCCCGTTAAAGAGGCGATGGCTGGCCTTCCATGACAGGCCGAAGCGGTCGCCAAAATCCGGGGCGGCAATAAAAAATCCCACCTGCCAGTGCACAAACTCGGCGCGCATCACCCGGCCCAGGGCCCGGTAGAGCTGAACCGCCTCCTCCGCTTCCCCCAGCCGTTCGCCATAGGGCGGGTTGCAGACGAGAAGACCCTTCTCCGCCGGGCGCTTCAGGTTGGCAAGCTGGCCCTGCTTCACCCGGATCTTCCCGGTCAGCCCGGCCTGCTCGATATTCTTGCGGGCGGCGGCCACCACCACCGGGTCGGCATCATAGCCAAGGATCATGGGCCAGGGTCGATCCAGCCCGGCCTCTTCCCGGGCAATGGCCTTGTCCACCAGCCGCTGCCAGACCTCCTCGTCATGCTGCTTCCAGCCCAGAAATCCAAAATAGCGCCGCCCCAGACCGGGCGCGGAATCGCCATGGATCAGGGCCGCCTCAATAAGCAGGGTACCCGAACCGCACATGGGATCAAGGAGCATGGTGTCCGGCGCGATGCCCTTGCTCCAGCCCGCCAGGGCGACAATACCTGCCGCCAGACTTTCCTTCAGGGGGGCGACGGCGCCCTCCACCCGGTAGCCGCGCCGGTGCAGGCTCTCGCCGGACAGATCAAGGGCAAGAATCGCCTGATTGCTGTGGATATGCAGATGAATCTGGAGATCCGGCCGCTCCACCTGCACCGACGGCCGTTCGCCGCTACGCTCCCGGAACTGATCCACCAGGGCGTCCTTGACCCGGAGGGCGGCAAACTGGTTGTGGGTGATCACGGAGTCGCTCAGGGTGCATTGAATGGCAAAGGTGGAACTGACGTCCATATGCTCCTGCCAGTCGATGGCGCCGCACCGATCATAGAGCTCGGTATCATCGGCGGCGGGAAAGGCAGCCAGTTGAAGCAGGATGCGGGAGGCAAAACGGGACCAGAGGCAGGCCCGATAGCCGCAGGCCAGATCCCCCTGCCAGGTGATCACTCCCTTGCCCTGTTCGATCCCGCTGCCGCCAAAAGACGCGATCTCCCCATGCACCAGATCTTCCAGACCGGCCGCACAGGTGGCAATCAGGGTGTACTGCTGTGGGGATTTCATAGTGGATTTCAGAACAAAAATTTTTTCAAACGATAACGGAATGCCTCTTTACTATTTCACCAAGCGTCCTCTTTACCGGATCATTAAAGCTAACTAACTGGAAGTGAATATGAAACTTTTTCTCCGTCAACCTTTACGTAACCTCGCTTCACCAGCTCCTCAAATACAGTTTTAATATCAGGAACTAAAGTCTCTTTGCCACATTTAGCATGAATAGTGCTTAGCAAAGTTTTTGGAGTTCTTGGCTTTGATGCTTTCCGTTTGATAAGATCACCTACAGCCACTTGAACAAGACATTCCAATGAAGATTGGACGGGGATACTTTCTGCCTTTTTTTCAACAGGTTCAATTTTGGAATTATTTCCATTCGGCACCTTCGGTGCGAAACAGGACATTTCTTCTATTGATGCTGACCGAAGAGAAAATACCTTCTTCGCCCTCATATGTTTGATCAATGAATCAAAACCAGTGTCTTTAG
>JACDZF010000008.1 GCA_013426795.1 Desulfocapsa sp.
CTAGCAAGAATTAAGTGGAGTTGTTGTTTATACAAAAAAGGTTATGCCTTAAACGGCATAACCTTTTTTTTTAGAAACCTTACGGTACTGATTCCAACCATACGATGACCGTCGCGCGAGTTAAAAAATGATTGCTTTCTAAAATATAAAGAGCTATATTAATCCTCCTTGTAAATGCTGGCGTAGCTCAATTGGCAGAGCAGCTGATTTGTAATCAGCAGGTTGCGGGTTCAAATCCCATCGCCAGCTCCAGCTGCATGAAGAACCTTTTTATATGTCGGAAGATAAGTGAAATAAGTTGTTTACGGACTTTTTTTATCTTCTGATAAGTTGATTTTCAAAATGTTTGTTGTTCATGGAGGGGTTCCCGAGTGGCTAAAGGGAACAGACTGTAAATCTGTCGGCAGCGCCTTCGGAGGTTCGAATCCTCCCCCCTCCACCATAGTTTGTAAATATTTATTTCCAGTGCTCAGCGGGAATAGCTCAATTGGTAGAGCATCAGCCTTCCAAGCTGAGGGTTGCGAGTTCGAGTCTCGTTTCCCGCTCCATTATTTTGGTTCGAACGCCCACATAGCTCAGTTGGTAGAGCGCATCCTTGGTAAGGATGAGGTCACCAGTTCGACTCTGGTTGTGGGCTCCAGTATTTTGTTATTTTAACCAGTTACGGTCAGGGAGACGACGACAATGGCAAAAGAAAAGTTTGATCGGAAAAAACCACATGTCAATGTAGGAACAGTTGGTCATATAGATCACGGTAAGACGACTTTGACGGCTGCGATTACTCGTGTATTATCCACAAAAGGACTGGCTAAGTTCACTGATTTCAGTGAGATAGATAAGGCCCCCGAGGAGAAGGAGCGTGGTATAACCATAGCTACCGCCCATGTGGAATACGAGACGGTGAACCGTCATTATGCGCACGTTGATTGTCCTGGCCATGCTGACTATATCAAGAACATGATTACCGGAGCAGCTCAGATGGATGGAGCGATTCTTGTGGTGGGTGCCAATGATGGAGCCATGCCTCAGACTCGTGAGCATATCCTTCTTGCTCGTCAGGTAGGAGTCCCCTGCATAGTGGTCTTTTTGAATAAGTGCGACATGGTGGATGACCCGGAACTCATTGAGCTGGTTGAGATGGAGCTGCGTGAACTTCTCGATAAGTATGACTTCCCCGGTGATGATGTGCCGATTATTCATGGTTCAGCATTAAAGGCCCTGGAGAATCCCGAAGATCCCGAGGCAGCAAAATGTATCTGGGAATTAATGGAAGCCATTGATTCGTATGTACCACAGCCGAAGCGTGACATAGATCAGCCTTTTTTGATGCCGGTCGAGGATGTTTTTTCCATATCCGGGCGTGGAACAGTGGCCACGGGTCGCATTGAGCGAGGTGTGGTGCACGTGGGTGATGAAGTAGCCATTGTCGGTATTCGTGATACCGTTAAGACCACGATAACCGGCGTTGAGATGTTTCGTAAGATCCTTGATGAGGGTCAGGCGGGTGATAATATAGGCGCCTTGCTTCGTGGAACAAAGCGTGAAGACATAGAGCGTGGTCAGGTTTTGTCGAAGCCGGGTTCCATAACACCTCATACCAAATTCAAGGCTGAGTGTTATATCCTTGGCAAGGAAGAGGGCGGACGTCATACTCCATTTTTCAACGGATATCGTCCTCAGTTTTATTTTCGAACGACAGATGTGACTGGTATTGTGACGCTTCCTGAGGGTACCGAGATGGTAATGCCAGGAGATAATGTATCGGTAGTTGCGGAACTGATTACGCCGATAGCCATGGATACTGGTCTTCGGTTTGCAATTCGAGAGGGTGGACGAACCGTGGGTGCGGGCGTTATTAGTGAAATTATTGCATAGTTGTTAAAAATATGGATCTTGTCCGTCAGGGTAAGCTCCTTTTTACGATTGGATGGGAACAGTATGAGAGACATTATTACACTTGCCTGTGGAACGTGTAAGCGCCGGAACTACACGACTACCAAGAATAAGAAAAGTACACCAAATAAGCTTGAGCTGAAGAAGTATTGTGCCTTCTGTAGGGTTCATACCCCACATAAAGAGACGAAGTAGTCATTATTCTGTAAAGTTGTAGGCCAGTAGCTCTAATGGTAGAGCGCCGGACTCCAAATCCGGATGTTGGGGGTTCGAGTCCCTCCTGGCCTGCCATTTAAGCTTGAACGTGTTAATTTATAAAAATATCGCTGAAACATTGGGCTAACTTTATGACTTTAATCAACAAATCCAAATCCGTTAAAGACCCTAAGGCGATAATCGATCAAACTACAAGTTTTTCTCTTCAGAATATTAAAAAATTTATTCATGAAGTAAAAGTTGAAGCATCGAAAATAGTTTGGCCTGAGAAAAAAATTACGATGAGTCTTACCGCTGTAGTTATTATTTTGTCGACCATGGTTTCAATATATCTTGGGACAGTTGACTTTCTGCTCGGGAAATTGATTTCTTCATTTTTAAATTGAAACCAGATCCATGGAAGATAATCTCAGAATATTTATACATTAACACTCTGTTCAACCTTCCGTTCAACTGAGCAACAGCTTGATTTTAATGGCTAAACGATATTTTTATTCCGGGTAAATTTTGTCATTTAAGTCACATTTTAATTGTAAAGTCCTAACCCTTAATAGATTAAAAGTATATTCATGGCAAAGAATTGGTATATCCTGCAAGTTCATTCAGGGTTTGAAGATAAGGTCAAGTTAACCCTTGAAGAGAGAATCAAAAACGGAGCCCTGGAAGATAGTTTTGGGGATATTTTGATTCCCAGGGAACAAGTAGTTGAGATGGTTAAGGGTGTAAGAAAAACCTCGTCTCGGAAATTTTTTCCAGGATATATTCTTATTTCAATGGAATTAAATGATTTGACCTGGCACACCGTCCATGAAAATATGCCCAGGGTTGTAGGGTTCGTTGGAAATGATGAGAATCCTTTACCTCTTCCAGATGAAGATGCTGAGAAAATTATCAGTCGTATTCATGATGGGTCAGAATCTCCACGACCGAAAGTTATTTTTGAGATAGGAGAGATTGTAAGGGTTGTCGATGGCCCTTTTGCTAATTTTCAAGGTGTTGTTGACGAAGTGTTTCCTGAAAAAGGAAGAGTTAAAGTTATGGTTTCCATTTTTGGTAGAGAAACACCCGTCGAGTTAGAATATATGCAAGTATCAAATAGTTAGAAAGAAGTATTTCTTTTTAGCTTTTAGCTATTTTAAGTATCCAAGAACGTTTCTTGTATTAAAAGCATGGAGACGCAACAGTACCTATTTGTTGTGTAATTTTTTTATAGATTTGAGTGAGGAGTAAAGTATGGCCAAGAAAATTACGGCATATATAAAGTTACAGGTTGCAGCTGGCAAGGCGAATCCTTCACCACCTATCGGCCCAGCCTTGGGACAGCATGGTGTCAATATAATGGAATTCTGTAAAGATTTTAATGCCAAAACACAGTCCATGGGTGATACCGTTGTGCCTGTGGTTATTACTGTCTTCCAGGATAGATCTTTCACATACATTACGAAGACCCCGCCTGCCTCTATTTTGTTGTTAAAAGCAGTTGGACTTAAAAAAGGCTCAAATAACCCTAAGATTGATCGTGTAGCTGAAATCACCAAAGATCAAATCCGCGAAATTGCTGAGATAAAGCTGCCTGATCTGAATGCGTATGATATTGACAAGGCTATGCGCATTATATCTGGAACGGCCCGTAGTATTGGGATTACAATTATAGGATAATTTTTTTACTTATTAATTTTACTACTCTTTAAGAAATTTCCAGTATTGAGTGATTGCTTAAAAGTAGGAGGCCAAAAAAATGCCGAAACATGGAAAGCAGTATAGAAATAAAGTTGATGGGTTGGATCGCTCCATTTTAATGACATTGGGTGATGCAATTAAGAATGTACTTGTGAGTAGCTATGCAAAATTTGATGAGACATTTGATATTGCAATTAAATTAGGAGTTGATCCAAGGCACGCTGATCAAATGGTGCGATCTTCTGTGGTGTTGCCCCATGGCACAGGGAAAGTTACTCGTGTACTTGTTTTTGCCAAAGGTGAAAAGGAAGCTGAGGCCAGGGAGGCAGGTGCGGATTTTGTCGGCGCTGATGAGTTGGTTGCCAAAATTCAGGGAGGCTGGCTCGAGTTTGATAAAACCGTTGCAACACCTGATATGATGGGAACCGTCGGTAAGATCGGGCGCGTGCTAGGCCCCAGAAATCTCATGCCTAATGCTAAGCTTGGGACAGTTACTTTTGATGTTGCCAATATAGTAAAAGAAATTAAGAGCGGCAAGGTAGACTTTAGGGTCGATAAGGCAGGAATCGTTCATGCTGGTCTTGGTAAAATATCATTTGGTGAAGGCAAGCTTTTTGATAATGCCAAAGCCTTTTTAGAAAAAATTATCCAATTAAAGCCTTCTTCCAGCAAAGGGATCTATCTTAAATCAATTTCTGTTTCTTCAACTATAGGCGCGGGCTTTAAAGTTGATCCCATTGATGTAAGGGCAATTATAAAATAAGTTTAATGTCCTTGTGAAGTGTTGCAAGGTTTACGGTCAAAGACAGCAGGTACAGATTGTTTAATTGTGATTATTCATATCCTGCCGAGACTTCATGGGTTGTTTCTCAATTGTATTTGTTTTGTCGCTCTCTAATTTGTGTCATTTTTTAATGTGCAACGAGATACTACAATTGATGAATTGCTTAGTAAAAGCTGTTTTTGATTAATTACTAACCCCAAACGAGCAAAGGAGGAATACTTTGAATCGTGATGAAAAATCAACAGTAGTTTCTGAGTTGAATGAGTCTTTCAACCGTGCCAAATTTACTGTGGTAGCAGACTATTGTGGATTAACCGTTTTAGAGTTACAGGAACTACGCGGTGAGTTGCGTAAATGTGATTCTGAAATACGAGTTGCTAAAAATACTCTTTTAAAAAGAGCTGTTACAAACACAACCAGTGAACTGCTCGTCAATGAGTTTTCCGGTACGTCAGCTGTGGTAATGGCCTACGACGATCCTATTCTGCCAGCTAAGGCTCTTACAAGGTTTGCTGATGGTCATGCCAAATTTAAAATTCGTTGTGCCACTCTTGAGGGCGATAAGTTAACCCTTGACGACCTGATTGTACTTTCAAAACTTCCGACCAAAGAAGTTTTGCTTGGTCAACTCCTTTCCGTTCTGAATGGTGTTCCAACTGGTTTGGTTCAGGTATTGTCCGCAGTTCCTCGGACTTTTCTCTATGGTCTGCGAGCTATTGAAAAGCAAAAAGAGCAGATTGACAACTAGTTTTTCATTATTGCGTCCTGGTACTTTTTAAAAAAAATATCATTCAATAAATTAATTAAACTACACGAGGTATTTATAATGGCTGTTTCTAAAGAAGATGTAATTGAATTTATTGCTAATATGTCCGTTCTTGAACTTTCTGCAATGATCAAGGAACTTGAAGAAAAATTTGGTGTTTCAGCGGCAGCTCCCGTGGCTGTCGCTGCAGCTGGTGCTCCTTCAGCGGTTGCCGCGCCTGCTGAAGAAAAGACTGAATTTGATGTTGTGCTCACTGGCGCCGGTGATCAAAAAATTAAAGTAATTAAGGAAGTTCGTGCTATCACTGGACTTGGATTGAAAGAAGCCAAGGATTTAGTTGAAGGGACACCGCAGACATTGAAAGAAGCTGTTTCAAAAGATGAGGCTGCTGATATTAAAGCTAAGATTGAGGCTGTCGGTGGTGTTGTGACCGTAAAGTAGGTTTGTTCTCGATGAGTTAAAACTGTGATTGCAAGGCAACTTGTAATGAAGCAACACGTTACGCCTTCAGGCTTGTAGCGTGTTGCTTTTTCACATTTTTGAAAATCATTCTTTTCTTTGGATGATATTTTTTAGTATTGATTGTTTTTCTATTTCTCCCAGAGCTTAATTGAAAGAAGTATCTTTTTTATCCAATGAGCTGGGCTGTCTTTTTATTGGGGAAGCTTCCTGATTTCCATTCAATTTTCAAATAATATTCTTGTTATCTCTTTGTATACTTACAGAATCTTTTTTATAGTATTAAAAGGGTCTTGTATATCGTAATACTCTTTGTCTCAGCCAGTCTGTGATTTTAAATAACGTTTTCAAGGCAACCTCGAGGACAACTATGGAACGTGTGAGAAAAAATTTTGCCACGGCGTCGTCTGTCATGGAGCCGCCGCATCTTATATCCATGCAGCGCATATCGTATGAAAAATTTCTTCAGAAGGATATCGCAGCTGATGTTCGTGAAGAATTTGGTCTGCAGGGAATATTTAAGAATATTTTCCCCATCAACGACTTTAATGGATTCTGTTCCCTTGAATTTGTTCGTTATAATTTTGGTGAGCCCAAGTACACCATTGACGAATGTTTACAGCGCGGCATGACCTATGAACTTCCTCTTAAAATAACTGTACGGCTTATTACCTTTGATATCGATACGGTGACAGGTGTCCAGACAATACGAGATATTAAAGAGCAGGAGGTTTTTCTTGGAAGCCTTCCATTGATGACTGGAGATGGTGTTTTCGTTGTTAATGGCACGGAAAGGGTTATTGTTTCTCAGTTACAGCGTTCTCCTGGTCTATTCTTTACCCATGATAATGGTAAAAGTCATTCCAGTGGCAAACTCTTATATTCTGCGAGGATTATTCCGATCAGAGGATCATGGATCGATCTTGAGTTTGATATTAAAGATATTCTTTTTGTTCGCATTGATCGGAGACGTAAATTTCCTGTCACGACATTGTTGAAGGCCATCGGCTATTCATCCACCGAGCTTTTAAAGATTTTTTATCTCACCAATACGGTTCATTCCCACGGGAATGAATACTCTATTTCATTTACCCCTGAAACGTTTCAAGGTCACAGGCTTGAGTTTGATCTTGAAAATCCCAAAGACGGTGAATTGCTGGCAAAGAAAGGGCATAAGATAAGTCATGCCCTTTGTAAGAAAATTAAAGCCGCATCCATAGATTCCTTAAAAATTTCTCGTGAAGAACTCCTCGGTCGGTATCTTGTCAACGATCTTGTTCATCCTGGCACCGGTGAAATCATTGCCCTGTGTAACAGTGAATTGACTGAATCGCTGTTACAGACCCTCTCGGACAGTGGGCTTACCGAATTTGAAGTTCTGTTTATTGATGGTGTGCATTATTCAGATGCCTTCAGAAAGACGTTAGCTTTAGACAAGGTAGCGAGTTCTGACGAGGCTCTTCTTGAGATCTATCGCAGGTTACGTCCTTCAAGTCCACCAACGAAAGAGATTGCAGAAACTTTTTTTGAGAATCTCTTTTTTAACCTTGATCTCTACGATCTCTCAGAAGTTGGCAGATATAAGATTAATGCCCGGCTTGGCCTGACCACTGATATCAATCATAAGGCTTTGACTCGTGAAGATATTGTCGAGTCTGTCAAATATCTGGTTCGTTTAAAAGACAGTCAGGGAACCGTTGATGATATAGATCATCTCGGTAACCGGCGAGTTCGCACCGTTGGAGAACTCATAGAAAATCAGTACCGTATGGGTCTGGTTCGGATGGAACGAGCCATTAAGGAGCGTATGACTCTCCAGGAAATTGAGACTCTTATGCCCCATGATCTGGTGAATCCTAAACCAATCTCGGCTGCGATTAAGGAATTTTTCGGCACCAGCCAACTGTCTCAATTTATGGATCAGACCAATCCGCTCTCTGAAGTTACCCATAAGCGGCGTCTCAGCGCCTTGGGACCTGGTGGGCTTTCTCGCGAGAGAGCCGGCTTTGAAGTTCGTGACGTTCATCCCACCCATTACGGTCGGATATGTCCGGTGGAGACCCCTGAAGGACCAAACATCGGATTGATAGTATCACTTGCAACGTATGCCCAGGTTAATCCCTATGGGTTTATTGAGACTCCTTATCGGAAGGTGGCAGACAGAATAGTTCTTGACGAGGTCAAGTATTTGAGCGCCCTTCAGGAACAGAATCAGAGAATTGCTCCTGCTGCCACCTTGGTTGACAAATCGGGCAAAATTAAACCTGATTTTCTCATCGCCAGGGAAGAAGGAGAGGTTCTGACGGTTGCTTCAGATCAGATTAGTTATATTGACATTGCGCCCAATCAGTTGGTGAGTGTGGCGGCGTCATTGATTCCATTTCTCGAGAATGATGATGCCAACCGAGCCCTTATGGGATCGAATATGCAACGTCAGGCGGTGCCGTTGATGATAACTTCAGCTCCGCTGGTGGGCACTGGAATGGAGAGGTATGTTGCGCGCGACTCAGGCGCATGTCTTCTGGCTGCCGATGACGGGATTGTTGAAGAAGTCGATTCAAACCGAATCGTTGTCCGATATAACCGGCCAGGTGTTGATGGGTATGACACTGGAGTGGCGGTCTATCGGCTCAGTAAGTATAAAAAATCGAATCAGAATACTTGTTTTACCCAGAGTCCGCTGGTCCTTCCGGGTGAGCGAGTTGTTCAAGGCACTGTTCTTGCTGATGGTCCTTCCTGCGAAAAGGGTGAATTGGCTCTTGGAAAAAATGTCACCATTGCCTTTATGCCCTGGCGTGGATTTAATTTTGAGGATTCAATTCTGGTGAATGAAAGGCTGCTGAAGGAGGATACGTTTACTTCAGTTCACATTGAAGTCTTCGAGACCATGGCCCGAGACACGAAACTGGGCAAGGAAGAAATAACCCGAGATATTCCCAATGTGAGTGAAGATACCCTGAGAAATCTCGACGATTCAGGCATCGTTCGCATTGGCGCTGAGATTAAGGCTGGAGATACCCTTGTGGGCAAGGTAACGCCGAAAGGTGAGACCATGCTCTCTCCAGAAGAAAAATTGTTGCGGGCCATTTTTGGGGAAAAGGCTCAGGATGTGAAAGATTCATCTCTCCGTGTTCCGCCTGGGATTGAGGGGGTGGTTATAGATGCCAAGGTATTCTCTCGGAGAGGAGTGGACAAGGATGAGCGCTCTTTAATGATTGAAGATCTCGAAATTGAGCGCCTGACCCAAGACAAGTTTGATGAGTTGACCAGTTTGAAACGAGGCGTTTGTCGTGAAATTGGTGAGATTATCGACGGAAGGACTGTTAAAAGTGATGTGGCAGACAAACAGGGAAATATTGTTGTTAAATTAGGGAAAAAAATTAGTGCCGATCTTGCGGAACTTATAGGTTTTCATGGGCTGCGCACCTTAGAATTCTCGGAGAAAGCCAAACATCAGGAGCAGATTGATCAGGCATATCTTCGATATGACAAACAGGCCGCACTCATCACAAAACGCTACGATGGAATTATTGACCGGATGAAAAAAGGGGATGATCTTCCCCCCGGAGTGGTCAAGATGGTGAAGGTCTATGTGGCCACCAAGCGAAAGCTTTCTGTGGGAGATAAAATGGCTGGACGGCATGGAAATAAGGGCGTTGTTTCACGCCTTTTACCTGAAGAGGATATGCCGTTTTTTGCTGATGGCACCACTGTTGATATTGTCTTGAATCCCCTTGGTGTTCCTTCTCGAATGAATGTTGGGCAGGTCCTTGAGGTACATCTCGGCTTTGCCGCTAAAAAACTTGGTCAGCAGATTAACCAGTTGGCCATCCAGCATGAAGTTGAGGCGTTAAAAAAGAAATTAAAGGCAATTTATTCTCCAGAAGAGTGTGCCACAATCATTGGGACTCAAACAGATCTTGAGCTTTTCGACTGGGCTCGGAAACATCACCGGGGACTCCATATGGCAAGTCCTGTCTTTGATGGAGCGGACGAGGCGCAGATTCGTCGGCTACTGGTTGAAGCTGGAGTCGATGAGGTGGGTCAGAGTCAACTTTATGATGGATTGACCGGTGAGCCGTTTGAAAATCAGGTGACTGTCGGGGTGATGTACATGTTGAAGCTGCATCATCTGGTTGATAACAAGATTCATGCCAGATCCACCGGCCCCTATTCCCTTGTAACTCAACAACCGCTGGGTGGTAAGGCCCAATTTGGTGGACAGCGTCTGGGTGAGATGGAGGTCTGGGCCATGGAAGCATATGGCGCTGCATATACGCTGAAGGAATTTTTGACTGCCAAGTCTGATGATGTTGAAGGACGAACTACCATGTACGAACGAATTGTGAAGGGGAATAATTTTCTTACGACTGGCCTTCCCGAATCGTTCAATGTTCTTGTGAAAGAGCTGCAAGGTCTTTGTCTGGATATGGAATTATTGCAAGAATAAAGGGTGCTAAGTTGAAGGACTTGAATTCATCTGAAACCAATTCATACTTGAAATTTTTTTGCTCTATAAACTGAGGGAGATGTAATCTCGTGGAAGAACTATTCAATTTTTTTCAAAAGCCGAAAGCTCCTGTTAAATTTAAGAAAGTTAAAATAACTCTAGCCTCGCCTGAAAAGATAATGGACTGGAGTCACGGTGAAGTCAAAAAGCCGGAAACCATAAATTATAGAACCTTTAAGCCCGAAAGGGATGGTCTTTTCTGTGCCAAGATTTTTGGACCGGTTAAGGATTTTGAGTGTAATTGCGGGAAATATAAACGCATGAAACACCGAGGGGTTGTCTGCGAAAAATGTGGAGTTGAAGTTATTCAGTCGAAAGTTCGTCGTGAACGACTTGGCCACATTAAACTCGCTGCTCCCGTGGCCCATATCTGGTTTCTCAAGAGCCTTCCCAGTAAAATTGGGGCGGTGTTGGATTTGACCCTGAAACAGCTCGAAAAGATTCTTTATTTTGAACAATATGCGGTGGTTGAGTCAAAGGAAGAGTCAATTCCTGTGGGGAGCTTGCTTACAGAAGAGAAGTATCGAGAGTATAAAACGTCATTTCCAGGACAATTTCACGTTTCCATTGGCGCTGAAGCCATTCGAGAACTGCTTGCCAAGCAAGATCTGGTTGCCTTGTCAGCCCAGTTGCGAGAAGAGATGGCCGCCACCAGTTCCAAGACAAAAAGACAGAAGTTGTATAAGCGTCTGTATGTTATCGAGGCCTTTCGTGATTCTGGGAACAAGCCGGAGTGGATGGTCCTTGAGGTTATCCCGGTATTGCCGCCAGATCTGCGACCCCTTGTTCCTTTGGAGGGTGGCCGTTTTGCCACTTCAGATCTGAATGACTTGTATCGACGGGTTATTAACCGGAACAACCGTTTAAAGCGACTTCTTGAATTGGATGCTCCTGATATTATTATTCGCAATGAAAAACGCATGTTGCAGGAAGCTGTCGATGTCCTTTTTGATAATGGGCGTCGGGGGCGGGTTATAACCGGAGCGAACAAACGGCCTTTGAAATCCCTGTCTGATATGCTCAAGGGGAAACAAGGTCGATTCCGTCAGAATTTACTGGGAAAACGGGTTGATTATTCCGGCCGTTCCGTGATTGTGGTGGGTCCTCATCTTCGTCTTCATCAATGCGGTATTCCTAAAAAAATGGCATTGGAGCTCTTTAAGCCATTTATTTATAATAAGCTTGAATCGAAGGGGTACGTTACCACCATCAAGAGTGCAAGGAAAATGGTGGAAAAAGGAGGCAAGGAAGTATGGGATGTTCTGGAAGAGGTCGTTACTGAGTATCCGGTAATTCTTAACAGAGCGCCAACACTCCATCGTCTTGGCATGCAGGCCTTTGAGGCGCTGCTTATCGAGGGAAAGGCGATTCAGCTGCATCCCCTGGTTTGTGCAGCCTTCAACGCCGACTTTGATGGCGACCAGATGGCTGTTCATGTGCCACTCTCCGTTGAGGCGCAGGTTGAGGCTCGTGTTTTAATGATGTCCTCGAACAACATCCTCTCGCCGGCAAATGGTGAGCCCGTTATTATCCCTTCTCAGGATATTGTTCTCGGCCTCTATTATATGAGTAGGGAACGAATAAATTCTACGGGCGAAGGGAAGATTTTTTCAAGTCCCGCTGAGGCTAAAATAGCCTATGACTATAAGGCTGTCCATCTGCAGGCCAAAATCAAGGTCCGAATGGATGGTCAGATGGTTGATACCACCATGGGGCGGATTCTGCTGGGTGGACTCCTGCCGGCTTCAGTTCCCTTTGTCGAAATTAACAAGGTGATGAGCAAAAAAGCCCTGGCTCAGCTTATCGATTTTACCTATAGGCACGGCGGTATCAAAGAAACGGTTATCTTGGCAGATCGTTTAAAAGACATTGGATATGAATATGCTACCCGGGCCGGGATTTCCATTTGCATTAATGATATGAAGATCCCAACCAGCAAGGAAGATTTGATTGAACAGGCCGAAAAGGATGTGATGGACGTTGGCCAGCAGTATGCGGACGGCTTGATCACCTCTGGTGAAAAATATAATAAGGTCGTTGATATCTGGTCCAAGGTGAGTGAAGATGTGGCCAACAAGATGATGGATGGGATTAAGGTAGATTATGTTCGTGATCGTGAGAACAACCTGATAGAGACGCCAAGTTTTAATTCTATTTTTATCATGGCTGACTCTGGAGCCAGGGGTTCTCGCGACCAGATCAGGCAGCTTGCCGGTATGCGCGGTTTGATGGCCAAGCCCTCCGGTGCAATTATTGAAACACCTATCAAGGCTAATTTCCGTGAAGGACTTGGTGTCCTGGAATATTTTATTTCCACCCATGGTGCACGGAAGGGACTGGCTGACACGGCACTGAAAACGGCTAATTCCGGGTACCTCACCAGAAGACTCGTGGATGTGGCTCAAGACGCGACCATCGTGGAAGCTGATTGCAAAACCCTTGATGGTATCATTGCTGAACCATTGATGGATGGTGGCGAAGTCATTGTTCCCTTGGGTGATCGTATTTTAGGACGGGTAGCGCTGGAGGCGGTCACGGATCCATACAGTGGTGAGTTGATTGTGGCTGAAGGTGAAGAGATTACTGAGGCTAAAGTGAGTCTGATTCATGAAGCAGGGATTGATCGGGTTCACATTCGCTCTGTACTTACCTGCCGTACTCGTCGTGGAGTCTGTGCGGCTTGCTATGGCCGCGATCTTGGACGGGGCCATATGGTAAACATTGGTGAAGCGGTGGGAATTATAGCTGCTCAGTCCATTGGAGAGCCTGGAACTCAGTTGACCATGCGTACCTTTCATATTGGCGGTACAGCCAGCAGAGCCGTTGAACAGGCGGAAGTACAGACGCAACGCGGCGGAAAGGTGGTATTTAAAAATATGCATTATGTTGAGAACAATCTGGGGGTAAAGATTGTTATGAACAGGAATGCTGAAATCACGATCAGAGATGAACATGATCGAGATCGAGAACGCTATAAAGTGAATTATGGTGCCCAGATCTTTGTAAAGGAAGCTGAGATCGCTGCCGCAGGGATGATCCTTGCCAAATGGGACGCATATACCATTCCCATTGTAAGCGAGGTGGGCGGTATCATTAAATATGGTGACGTTATAGAAGGCGTGACCATGCAGGAGAAACTGGACGGGGTAACCGGCAAGACCAGTAAGGTCATTGTACATTCCACTGCTACGGCCCAACTGAATCCACGAGTTAGCGTGAAAAATGATAAGGGAAAAACCCTGAAGCTTCCAAACTCGGAATCCTTTGCCAGATACAGCTTACCTGTCGGCTCCTTTATTTCCGTTGACGAAGGTGCAGTTATTGAACCTGGGGCCATAGTTGGTAAAATCCCGCGAGAATCATCCAAGACCAAGGATATTACCGGTGGTCTGCCTCGCGTGGCTGAATTATTTGAGGTTCGTAAATCGAAAGACCCCGCCATTATAGCTCAGATTGACGGACGGGTCAGCTTTGGCAAGGAACTGAAGGGAAAGCGGCGTGTTATTGTAACTCCTGAATATGGCCAGGCAGAAGAATATCTTGTTCCCAAGGCTAAACATACCATCGTTCATGAAGGGGATTATGTTCAGGCCGGCGAACCCTTAATGGAAGGAGTTGTACTTCCCAATGATATTTTGAAGGTTCTCGGGGTAAAGGAACTTGCAAAATTCCTGGTTAATGAAGTTCAGGAAGTATATCGACTGCAAGGTGTTAAGATAAATGATAAACATATCGAAGTAATTGTTCGTCAAATGTTGAAGAGAGTGCAGATTACCAGTTCCGGTGATTCACGCTTTATGATTGGCGAGCAGGTAGAATGGTGGAAGTTTGAAGAGGAAAGAGAGCGACTTTTCGCAGAGGGAAAGATGCCCGCTGTGGCCGAGCCAATGCTTTTGGGCGTCACCAAGGCATCATTGTCCACTGAAAGCTTTATTTCGGCAGCATCATTCCAGGAAACCACAAAGGTGCTGACGAATGCGGCGATGGCAGGCAAGATTGATGATCTCGCCGGTTTAAAAGAGAATGTTATTATGGGAAGGTTGATCTCCGCAGGCACAGGATTGCGAGGGAATGTATAAGGGTATAATTGATTGAAGGATCCTTTTTTGTTGACACATCTGGGTCTTTGAGGTAAATAACCTTCTTTCGTGTTCAGTGAGAGTGCTTTATTTTCCCAAGAATTTGCATGCCATCTAACTTGTATGGAATATTTAATTCATAAAATCGAACAGGAGCAGTAACAGGAATGCCTACAATTAACCAGCTCGTTCGACAGGGCAGAAAAAAAATAGTCAAGAAAACCAATACTCCCGCGTTAAAGGGATCTCCGCAAAAGCGTGGCGTGTGTGTACGTGTTTATACAACTACTCCCAAAAAGCCGAACTCTGCGTTGCGTAAAGTCGCGAGGGTGAGATTGACCAACGGGATTGAGGTAACCTCATATATTCCTGGAATTGGCCATAATCTTCAGGAGCATTCAGTTGTGCTCATCAGGGGAGGTCGCGTGAAAGATTTACCTGGTGTCAGATACCATATAGTTCGCGGAACCCTTGATACGCTTGGTGTTGCAAACAGGCGACAAGGGCGTTCTAAGTATGGCGCGAAGAGACCTAAATAATACGAATTGTGAGCTGTTGTTTTAGTAAGTCAAAGAGGGATAAAAATGCCACGTAGAAAAATAGTTGAGAAAAGAGAGATTGAGCCAGATCCACGTTATAATTCTGTTTTAATAAGCAAGTTCACCAATGGAATTATGGAGCGTGGGAAAAAAAGCGTTGCTCAGCATGTGCTCTATGGCGCAATGGACATTATTTCAACAAAGATTGTTGATAGCGACCCTTTGACAGTTTTTGAAGAGGCCATGGAAAAGGTTCGACCTAAAGTAGAGGTCAAGTCAAGACGTGTTGGTGGTGCCACATATCAGGTACCCATGGAAGTAAGGCAGTCCAGAAGAAACGCCTTGGCAATGCGATGGATTATTAATTATGCTAAATCGCGATCGGGAAGATCAATGGCAGAAAAACTTGCTGCTGAATTAATGGATGCCTTTAATAACCGCGGGGCTGCAGTCAAGAAACGTGACGATACGCATCGTATGGCAGAAGCAAATAAGGCCTTTGCGCATTATCGATGGTAATTTTATTGTTTTTCAAGAGGGAATTCTTCAGGGCGCAGGAGTGTTTGACTGTCATGATTTGATTCGTTAAGGGAAAATGATGGCAGTTTATGAGGATCTTTGCAACGTTCGCAATATTGGCATTATGGCCCATATTGATGCTGGGAAGACGACCACCACTGAGCGAATTCTTTTTTACACGGGAAGATCTTATAAATTAGGTGAAGTTCATGATGGCAATGCTGTTATGGACTGGATGGAGCAGGAGCAGCAGCGGGGCATTACAATTACCTCAGCGGCTACCACCTGTTTTTGGAATAATTATAAAATAAATCTTATTGATACTCCTGGCCATGTTGACTTCACCGTTGAGGTTGAAAGGTGTCTCAGGGTTTTAGATGGAGTCATAGCAGTTTTTTGTGCTGTTGGCGGAGTTGAATCTCAGACTGAGACGGTGTGGCGTCAAGCAAATAAGTACTCCATTCCGAGGATTGCTTTTATCAATAAGATGGATCGTGTTGGGGCTGATTTTGATCGTAGTCTCAAAATGATTGCCGAGCGACTTGGTGCCAACCCTGTCGCAGTACAAATTCCTGTTGGATGTGAAAGCACTTTTGAAGGGATTATTGACCTTATTAAAGGAAAAATGATCTTATTTGATGATGCCTCATTGGGACAGGAGGTCAGGGAAGTAGATATCCCTGAGCTTTATCAGCAAAAATTCACGGCCGCACATATGATTCTCCTCGAAAAGTTGGCCGACTTTGATGAGGTGATCATGGGAAAATACCTGGAAAATAAACCAGTGTTACCTGATGAGATTTATTCAGCACTCAGGAAAGCAACACTGAATCTTGACATGGTTCCCGTCCTTTGTGGTAGTGCTTTTAAAAATAAAGGGATTCAACCCTTACTTGATGGCGTTATCCGTTATCTTCCCTCGCCTCTTGATGTCCCCTCCGTAGAGGGTGTCGATGAGGAGGGTAAAGTCGCTACTCGAAAAGCAAGTGATGATGCTTCTTTTTGTGGTTTAGTCTTTAAGATAATGAGTGATTCTTTCGTTGATAATATCGCTTATCTGAGAATTTATTCTGGAACGCTGAAAGTTGGCGATAGAGTTTATAACTCAGTTAAAAAAAGACATGAGAAAGTGTCAAAGCTTCTTAAAATACATGCCAATAAGCGTGAAGAAGTTAAAGAGATAGGCACTGGTGATATTGGAGCTTTGGTTGGGCTTAAGTTTACAACAACTGGTGATACCTTATGCAAGAGTGGTGATAATATCGTTCTTGATAGTATGGATTTTCCTGAGCCGGTTATTGGAGTAGCCATAGAGGCTAAGAGCAAGGCTGATGAAAAGAAGCTTGCTGAATCTTTGCAAAAATTAGCCCTGGAAGACCCTTCTTTTACCATATCTGTCAATAAGGATACAGGACAGACCATAGTATCTGGCATGGGTGAGTTGCACCTGGAAATAATTATTGATCGTTTGTTAAATAATTTCAAGGCCTCTGCAAATATTGGTAAACCGCAGGTTGCTTACAAAGAAACGATAAGTATCATCCAAGAAGCTGAGGCGAAATTTGACCAGCATACAGGTGCCAAGGGTCAATACGGGCATGTTGTGTTGCAGGTGGAACCGCTTCCAAGGGGAAAAGGTTTCTTGTTTGTGAATGAAGTGAATGAAGATCAAATACCCTCAACTTACTTGACGGCCATTGAGAAAGGGGTGGTTGATAGTCTGGATTCGGGCCCGCTTATTGGCTATCCTTTGACTGATATCAAGGTAAAGCTAATAGGCGGATCATATCATGTAGAAGACTCAACTGAGATGGCATTTGGCATATCTGCGTCCATGGCTGTTCGGAGAGTTTTGTCTGAGGCGGACCCCTTACTTTTAGAACCGATTATGTCTGTTGAAGTGACGACCCCGGATCAGTATCTGGGTGAGGTTATTAATGACCTCAATAGTAAAAGGGCAAAAATTGGCATCGTAGAAAGTAATAACATGTTGCAGACCTTACATGCGCAGGTGCCTTTAGTGGAAATGTTCGGCTATTCAACGTCCTTGCGTTCCATAACTCAAGGACGTGCCAGTTTCACAATGATTTTCTCCCAGTTTGATGTGGTACCAGCTCTGAAAGCTGAAAGTATAGTTAAGAAAATTAGAGGAATTTAAGTTTAATCATATTGAGGTGTGACAATGGCAAAAGAAAAGTTTGATCGGAAAAAACCACATGTCAATGTAGGAACAGTTGGTCATATAGATCACGGTAAGACGACTTTGACGGCTGCGATTACTCGTGTATTATCCACAAAAGGACTGGCTAAGTTCACTGATTTCAGTGAGATAGATAAGGCCCCCGAGGAGAAGGAGCGTGGTATAACCATAGCTACCGCCCATGTGGAATACGAGACGGTGAACCGTCATTATGCGCACGTTGATTGTCCTGGCCATGCTGACTATATCAAGAACATGATTACCGGAGCAGCTCAGATGGATGGAGCGATTCTTGTGGTGGGTGCCAATGATGGAGCCATGCCTCAGACTCGTGAGCATATCCTTCTTGCTCGTCAGGTAGGAGTCCCCTGCATAGTGGTCTTTTTGAATAAGTGCGACATGGTGGATGACCCGGAACTCATTGAGCTGGTTGAGATGGAGCTGCGTGAACTTCTCGATAAGTATGACTTCCCCGGTGATGATGTGCCGATTATTCATGGTTCAGCATTAAAGGCCCTGGAGAATCCCGAAGATCCCGAGGCAGCAAAATGTATCTGGGAATTAATGGAAGCCATTGATTCGTATGTACCACAGCCGAAGCGTGACATAGATCAGCCTTTTTTGATGCCGGTCGAGGATGTTTTTTCCATATCCGGGCGTGGAACAGTGGCCACGGGTCGCATTGAGCGAGGTGTGGTGCACGTGGGTGATGAAGTAGCCATTGTCGGTATTCGTGATACCGTTAAGACCACGATAACCGGCGTTGAGATGTTTCGTAAGATCCTTGATGAGGGTCAGGCGGGTGATAATATAGGCGCCTTGCTTCGTGGAACAAAGCGTGAAGACATAGAGCGTGGTCAGGTTTTGTCGAAGCCGGGTTCCATAACACCTCATACCAAATTCAAGGCTGAGTGTTATATCCTTGGCAAGGAAGAGGGCGGACGTCATACTCCATTTTTCAACGGATATCGTCCTCAGTTTTATTTTCGAACGACAGATGTGACTGGTATTGTGACGCTTCCTGAGGGTACCGAGATGGTAATGCCAGGAGATAATGTATCGGTAGTTGCGGAACTGATTACGCCGATAGCCATGGATACTGGTCTTCGGTTTGCAATTCGAGAGGGTGGACGAACCGTGGGTGCGGGCGTTATTAGTGAAATTATTGCATAATTTAGGTTAGATATGATTCATACCGATAAAATTCGTATACGCTTAAAAGCGTATGATCACAAGCTGCTTGATCAGTCCACATTGGAGATAGTTGAAACAGCTCGGCGTACAGGTGCTGCTGTGGTTGGGCCAATTCCTTTGCCTACGTCCATCAATAAATACTGTGTGTTACGGTCTCCACATGTGAACAAAAAAGCAAGAGAACAATTTGAAATGAGAACCCATCGGCGATTGCTGGATATCCTTGAACCGACACAACAGACAATTGATATGCTGATGAAGCTTGAGCTCTCAGCAGGTGTTAATGTTGAGATTAAGCTGCCTTAAAAGTTCATCATTAATGGTCGCATACGCTTTAATAGGAATGTAACGGAAGAATATTATGCCAAAAACAATGGGTATTTTAGGTAAGAAGATTGGGATGACAAGGGTTTACAGTGAAATGGGGAACGCTACTCCAGTTACTGTGGTCGAAGCCGGGCCTTGCAAAATTTTACAGGTTAAATCTCCAGTTAAAGATGGATATAGTGCTGTTCAGGTTGGCTTTGCTGAAAAAAAAGCATCCAGGGTATCCAAGCCCCTTGCTGGTCATTTTGAGAAATCGGGATCTGAAGCTTATTATTTCATAAAAGAATTCAGGGTTACAGATTCTTCCTCTTACGAAGCGGGTCAGACAATCAGTTTGGATGAACTCTTTAAAGTTGGTGATCTTGTCGATGTCCAAGGGCAAAGTAAGGGGCATGGATTTCAAGGGGTTATGAAGAGACATGGCTTTAGTGGCGGGTGTGCAGGGCATGGCTCACATCATCATCGAGCTCCAGGTTCAATCGGATGTAGTGCATGGCCTGCACGAGTTGTTAAAGGTAAGAAAATGCCTGGTCGGATGGGCAATGACACTGTTATGACTAAGAACGTAATCATCATAGATGTACGGTCTCATGAAAATATACTTTTGTTGAAGGGTCCAGTTCCAGGTGCAAAACAGGGTCTTTTAAAAATTTTCTGTAAATAATTGATCCTGCAATTTATCTGGAACAAGGAGATAATAATGTCAACTGTAAGCGTATTAAATGTCAGGAATGAGAAAGTCGGCGAGATTGAACTCAGTGATAGCGTGTTCGATCTTGTTGTTAAAGAGCATTTGTTACATGATGTTGTTAAAATGCAGCTTGCCGGAAGAAGGGCAGGGACAGCATGTACCAAAACCAGAATAGAAGTGAGTGGTGGTGGAAAAAAACCATGGCGTCAGAAAGGTACCGGGCGGGCCAGGTCAGGAAGTAATACTTCACCTGTATGGCGAGGAGGTGGTGTGTCCTTTGGTCCGAAGCCTCGTGATTTTAGTATTAAACTGAATCGTAAGGTTAAAAAACAGGCATTAGGGATGGCAATGAGTGCTAGGCATCAAGAAGGAAATCTTATAATTCTTGATGATTTCACCTTGGATGCCATAAAGACCAAGGAATTTGTAAAGGTAATGAAAGTTCTCGATATTGAGAATGGCCTTATTATTACTGAAAAGCTCAACGAGGATGTCAACAGATCTTCACGTAACGTGCAAGGTTTCAAGGTACTCTCAACAGCTGGTGTGAATGTCTATGATATTCTTCTTCACAAAAAATTAGTATTAGTGAAGTCTGCCATTGAAGATCTTGAAAAAAGGGTGATTGCATGAAAAACATATACAACGTCTTAAAAGGTCCATGTCTAACTGAAAAGGCGGCTTTATTGCAGGAGACAGAGAAGAAAGTTATCTTTAAAGTCAATCCTGATTCAAATAAAATTGCTATAAAACAGGCTGTGGAAAAAATGTTTCCCGTCAAAGTTAAGAATGTGCGGGTTGCTAATATGCATGGTAAGCAAAAAAGAGTTGGTCGTTTTACTGGCTTTAGAAATGATTGGAAGAAGGCTTATGTGACTTTGTCTGAGGGCCAGATTAGTTTTGCGGATGAATTGTAATTAATTGTTAATTATTTTGGAATCTGCAGTGAAAAACTTTTCAAGAATGAAATGAAATCTATCCAAAAATCTGATGGAGCGATTGGGAAATCATGAGTATTAAAACATATAAACCGACATCTGCTGGCAAGCGACATCATGTGTCGATACAGAATACTGAGTTGTCTAAGAATGGCCCCGAGAAATCACTCCTTTCCAGCCTCTCTAAAAGTGGTGGTCGAAATAATTACGGACGTATTACGACTAGGCATATTGGTGGCGGCCACAAGCGAAAATACCGAATCATAGATTTTAAGCGTAACAAAGTTAACATTAACGCTAAAGTTATTTCCATTGAATATGATCCCAATCGCTCCGCTAATATAGCGCTGTTAAGCTATTTAGATGGAGAGAAAAACTATATCCTTGCCCCAGATGGAGTTGGAGTTGGAGATCAAATAATAGCTGGCGACAATGTTGATATCCAACCTGGGAATTGTTTGCCAATGATGAATATCCCTCTTGGTACTATTATTCATAATATAGAAATGAAGATAGGGAAGGGGGCACAGATGGTCAGGAGTGCTGGAACTTCCGCACAGTTAATGGCCAAGGAAGGGAATTTTGTCCTGGTTCGTTTGCCCTCTAATGAGGTGAGAAAATTCCATAAACTTTGTCGTGCCTGTATCGGTCAGGTCGGTAACAGAGAATTTGAAAGTCAGAAGTTGGGTAAAGCTGGACGAAGTCGCTGGCTGGGGGTTAGACCGTCGGTACGAGGCGTTGCGATGAACCCTGTTGATCATCCTATGGGTGGTGGTGAAGGTAAAAGTTCTGGTGGGCGTCATCCTTGTACTCCTTGGGGATATCCGACTAAAGGGTATAAAACCAGAACGAATAAGTCCACCGATAAATTTATTATTAAAAAGAGATCTTAAGTGTTGAAGGAGAATTATGGCGCGTTCAGTAAAAAAAGGTCCATTTATAGATGACCATTTAATGAAAAAGGTTGAAAAAGCCATTGAGACTACTTCACGAAAAGTTATTAAAACATGGTCTCGACGTTCTGATATTATACCTCAAATGGTTGGACTTACTTTTGCAGTCCACAATGGAAAGAAATTTATACCTGTTTTTGTATCGGATAACATGGTTGGTCATAAGTTAGGTGAGTTTTCGCCAACTCGAACGTATTACGGACATACTGCAGACAAGAAGGGTAAAAAATAATTTTTTATAAACTTCTTGGGAAGACTTATTGGGAGTAACTATTATGGAAGCAAGGGCAGTAGCGAAAGGAACACGCATTTCAGCTCAAAAAGCAAGACTTGTAGCTGATGTTGTTAGGGGTATGAATGTTGATAAGGCGATAACTACTTTAACTTTTATGCCCAAAAAAGGGGCTCACATAATTCGAAAAGTATTAGATTCAGCCATCGCTAATGCAACCCAAAACGACAAAATTGATGTAGATAATTTATATATTAAAAAAATTTTTATTGATGGCGGGCCTTCTCTGAAACGAATAATGCCCAGGGCACAAGGGAGAGCGACTGGAATAATTAAAAGAACAAGTCATATTACTGTGATTTTAGAAGAACAATAGCTTTACTTTGTTGTCAGGTATTGGTATTAACAGAAGTTTTTTAACGATGTCAAAGTTAGTTTTATCAATGGAGGATTGTTTTGGGGCAGAAAGTTAATCCATTAGGAATGAGACTTAATATAACCCGAACTTGGGATTCGATCTGGTATGCAGATAAAAATTATTCTCATTTTCTTATAGAAGATCAAAAGATTAGAAAGTTTTTTAAAAAACGACTTGCTCATGCCAGTCTTTCCAAGGTAATTCTCGAGCGTACTGGAGAAAAGGTTCGTGTTAAACTTTTCACTGCCAGGCCCGGTATTATTATAGGCAAGAAAGGTGCTGAGATTGAAATATTAAAAAAAGATTTAGAAAAACAGATAAATAGAACTGTTGTAATTGATATTCAGGAAATTCGAAGGCCTGAAGCTGATGCTAAATTAATAGCAGACAATGTAGCTGGCCAACTTGTACGAAGAGTGGCTTTCAGAAGGGCTATGAAAAAGGCTGTGAGCTCTGCTCTTCGCTTTGGTGTAAAGGGAATTAAGATTTCTTGTTCTGGCCGCCTGGGTGGCGCAGAAATGTCGCGTTGTGAGTGGATGAGAGAGGGAAGAGTTCCTTTGCATACACTCAGAGCTGATATTGATTATGCCCTCTCAGAAGCGAACACTACTTATGGGATTATTGGTGTTAAGGTTTGGATTTTCAATGGTGAAGTGTTAAGTGATTCTGAAGTGGCTATCGGCTAAGAATTATTGCTTCATTTATTGAAATTAAACGAAATTTAATGGAGTAATATAAATGTTAAGTCCTAAAAAAGTCCTTCATAGAAAGGTGTTTAAGGGCCGTTTGACAGGGGTCGCTTTTCGAGGATCATCAATTTCGTTTGGAGATTATGGTCTTAAAGCGCTGGATTGTGGAAAGATGAGTGCTCGACAGATTGAAGCCGCACGTATTGCTGTAAATCGTAAAATAAAACGTGGTGGAAAGGTCTGGATTAGAGTTTTTCCTGATAAACCTATTACGAAAAAACCCGCTGAAACTCGTATGGGTAAGGGTAAAGGCAATCCAGAGTATTGGGTAGCCCAGATACACCCAGGAAAAATGATTTTTGAAATTTCTGGTGTAGATGAAGAATTAGCGATGCGTGCCCTGACTCTCGCTGGCAATAAGTTACCCTTTGCCACAAAAGTTGTTTCCCGGAGAAATATGATATGAAAATTGTGGATCTGAGAAAAATGTCTTTGGAAGAACTTAATAAAAAGGAAGTTGAACTAAGAGAAGAAACGTCTAAGCTTTCGTTTCAACATAAGATTAGACCCCTCGAAAACACTTCACGTTTGTCTCTTCTTCGTAAGGATATTGCACGAATTCAGACCTTACGAGTACAGTCTTCTTTAAATTAAAATATTAAATATTTAATTTGTTTCAATTCTGCTTCCTATAACTTTGAATTAATAAAAATATGAGTGAGATAAATAAATCAAAAAAAACGAAAACTGGTTCTGTCGTAAGCGATAGAATGGAAAAAAGTATCGTTGTTAAGGTGGAGAGAAAAGTTCAGCATCCACTGTATGGAAAGTTTGTTAAAAAATCCGTTAAATACATTGCTGATGATCCAGAAAATTTATGTAAAATTGGTGATTTAGTTCTTATTGAAGAGTGTCGTCCCTTGAGTAAAAGAAAACGCTGGCGCCTTAGAACCATATTAGAGCGGTCTGCATAATTTTTTTTATTTATATATTCTGAATAAATAGAGTGAATTGTTACTGATTAAAATCAGGTGAAATTATGATACAAACAGAAACTGTCCTTAATGTTGCCGATAATTCTGGCGCCAGAAAGGTACTTTGTATGAGAGTACTTGGTGGATCACGAAAAAGGTATGCTTCAATTGGTGATATTATTATTGTAGCAGTCAAAGAAGCTATCCCGCACGCTAAGGTGAAAAAGGGAGATGTTGTGAAAGCGGTTATAGTTCGTACCGTGAAAGAGTTAAAACGTATGGATGATACCTGGGTAAAATTTGATGATAATGCTGCTGTGATTCTTTCAGGTAGCGGCGAGCCTTTAGGTACTCGTATTTTTGGGCCTGTCGCAAGGGAATTACGTAATCAAGGTTTTATGAAAATTATATCATTGGCTCCTGAAGTTTTATAATTTAATCAATTTTTACGTATAGCATTATTCTTTAGAGATCAAAGGTATAAAAAAATGTCGCAAGGTAAAACATATCTTAAAAAAAACGACCAGGTAGAAGTAATTACCGGTAAAGACAAGGGCAGGGTTGGTAAAATTATTCGCGTTATGCCTGATAAAAATAAAGCTGTTGTGGAACGTGTTAATATGATTAAACGTCATAAAAAACCCACACAGATGAATCAACAGGGGCAAATCCTTGAAATTGAAGCACCTCTCCATGTTTCAAACTTACAGTTAATATGTCCTGCTTGTACCAAAACTGGTCGTATTGGAAAGCGTGTTCTTGATGATGGTGTCAAGATTCGTTTTTGTAAAAGCTGTGGTGAATCTGTTGATGCTAAGTCATAATTTCTTTTAATGAACTGATGTTAGAGGTTAGAAATGGGTACGCTTAAAAAGTTCTATAATGAGACATGTATACCTTCTCTTAAAGAAGAATTTGGTTATAAGAATATTATGCAGGTTCCTAAAATTAAGAAAATAGTTCTTAATATGGGGTTGGGTGAAGCCGTTCAGAATCCAAAAATTATTGAAGGAGCTGTGGAAGAACTTTCAAGGATTGCCGGACAAAGAGCAGTTATAACCAGAGCTAAAAAATCAATTGCTGGGTTTAAGCTAAGAGAAGGGGTTGCAATTGGTTGTTGTGTTACTTTACGAGAAGAACGTATGTATAATTTCTTCAGTAAGTTAGTAAATGTAGCACTGCCCAGAGTTAGAGATTTCCGGGGACTTTCTCCTAAATGGTTTGATGGCCGTGGAAATTATTCAATGGGAATAAAGGAGCATATTATTTTTCCTGAAATCGACTATGACAAGATTGATAAAGTTAAAGGTTTTAACGTAACCATTGTTACTTCAGCCCCTACTAATCAGGAAGCTTATTCCCTTCTTAAATATTTAGGAATGCCTTTTAAAAAGTAGGAGTTCTCATCTACGTTAAACTATAGATTTATTCATTGGAGGTTGTTTTGGCCAAGAAATCATTAATTGCAAAAGCAAGCCGAGAACCTAAGTTTAAGGTTAGAGGTTATAATAGGTGCCCACTTTGTGGGAGACCAAGAGCTTTTTTGAGAAAATTCGGTATGTGCAGAATTTGTTTTCGTGGATTAGCGTCTCATGGTGAGATTACTGGTGTCGTTAAATCTAGTTGGTAGATTTGATTGGAGATCTGAAATTATTAGTTTTTTACAAATAAAGGAGTACTCACCATGTCCATGAGTGATCCAGTGGCAGACATGTTAACCCGGGTAAGAAACGCCGTGATGGTTAAGTTTGAAAGCGTTCAGATGCCTAAATCTAACGTCAAGGTTAGTATAGCTAAAGTGCTAAAAGATGAAGGTTTTATTTCAGACTATAAACTGTCTGATGATGGCGTTCAGGGTACTTTGACTATTTATCTAAAATATGGTGCGAATAAAGAGCCCGTAATTTTAGGAATTAAGCGAATTAGTAAGCCTGGACTGCGGAAGTACGTGAAAGCTGATAAAATTTCCAAAGTGTTGAGCGGATTAGGTATAGCAATAATTTCAACTTCAATTGGAATTGTTACTGATAAAACTGCACGTGAGAATAATACAGGTGGAGAAATACTTTGTGAGGTTTGGTAACAAGCCCACAAATAATGGAGGTACATATGTCTCGTATTGGAAAACAACCTATTTCATTGCCGAATGGTGTTTCTATCGTTATCGACGGGCAACTGATTTCTGTTCAAGGTTCTAAGGGGTTATTGCAGAGAGTTGTGCGCGATGAAATTAAGATTGAACAAATATCAGATGAACTGTTCGTTAATACACACGAAGATGGGCCCAAATTCAGCGCTTTTCGTGGTTTGTTTCGCAGTCTGTTGAATAATATGGTGGTTGGTGTTCATGAAGGTTTTAAGAAAATATTACTTGTAGAAGGTGTTGGGTATAAAGCGAATGTAATTGATAATACACTAACTTTAAATGTTGGGTATTCGAATCCAGTTGATTTCATTCTGCCTGAAGGTGTAAAAGCCACTGTCGAGAATAATAATAAAATACATCTTGAATCTATTGATAAAGAATTGCTTGGCTTAACTGCTTCGAAGATTCGGGCTATACGCAAGCCAGAACCGTATAAAGGAAAAGGTATACGGTATTCAGACGAGCATATAGTGCGGAAGGTCGGAAAGTCAGCTGGTAAGAAATAATTTTTGGTTAATACAGTTTATATTATAATGGTGTTAAATTATGGGGAAAACCAATCCTAGATCTATAGCTCGAGTAAAACGAGTAAGTCGTATCCGGAAGAAAATAGTAGGAACGACCGAGCGCCCACGACTAAGGGTTTTTAAAAGTAGTAAGCACATATATGCCCAGATTATTGATGATTCTGTTGGTATGACTCTTGCCTATATGTCATCATTAGATAAAGAGTTTGATAATGCTGATGTAAAAGGTAAAATTGGTACCGCAGAAAAAGTAGGAGAGCTCCTGGCTATACGTGCGAAGGCATTTGGTATTGAAAAAGTTGTTTTTGATCGTGGCGGTTTTATCTATCATGGTCGCATTAAAGCTGTTTCTGATGGTGCTCGCAAGAATGGGTTACAATTTTAATAAACACATAATAATTAGGAGGTTGTCTCTTGTCTGATTTTAAACGTTCCAAGAGTGAAACACCTGAGGAACTAATTGAAAAAATTGTTTTTATCAACAGGGTTGCTAAAGTTGTAAAGGGTGGACGTCGGTTTAGCTTTAGTGCCATTGTTGTTGTTGGAAATGGTAACGGTAAAGTAGGGTACGGTTTAGGAAAAGCAAATCAGGTGCCTGATGCTATTCGTAAAGGTGTAGAGCAAGCCAAAAAAGATATGGTAACCGTTTCCTTGACAGAATTTTCAATTCCTCACACGATTATTGGTAAGTATGGCGCTGGGTGTGTACTTTTAAAGCCTGCCTCTGAAGGTACTGGCGTGATTGCTGGTGGTCCTGTTCGTGCGGTGCTGGAAGCTGTTGGAGTTACAAATATTTTGACTAAATGTTTGGGGTCGAACAATCCTCACAATATGGTAAAAGCTACTATGAGTGGATTGAGAAGCTTACGATCTCCGCAAAGCATAGCAAATTTGCGTGGTAAAAGTTTAGAAGAAATATCCGCTTAGTTACAGCACATTTTCCTTATTTATTTTTTACTTTAAGGATATGTGTTTTTTTTTGTATTTTTATAAACTTAAAAAGGTAAAAAAATGACCGATTCAATTACTTATACTTTGGTCAAAAGTGGGATTGGCAGTACTCAAAAAATCAGAGCTACTCTCATAGGATTAGGATTGAACAAGATGCAGAAAACCGTTACTCGCAAAAATACCCCTGAAATTATGGGGATGTTGAACAAGGTTGGTCATCTTATTCGTATCAAGGAGCTATAAAATGATATCTTTAGCCAATCTCTCACCAAACGCAGGATCTAATCGCAAGAGAAAGCGTGTTGGGCGTGGCCCCGGTTCTGGGCGTGGTAAAACTGCAACACGAGGCCATAAAGGTGCTAATTCCCGTTCTGGTGCATCTATTCGACCTGGATTTGAAGGTGGTCAGATGCCATTGCAACGTCGGCTCCCCAAACGTGGTTTTCATAGTAAATTTAAAATTAAATATTCCATTGTTTCCTTATCTCAACTGGATGCTCTTGATGTGACCGGCGATATTAATGCAGAGGTACTCTTTCGCGCAGGTTTGGTGAAAAAAGACCAACCCATTAAGGTGTTAGCCAACGGAGACATCACAAAAGCGATCGTTCTTTCCATTGATAAGATTAGCCAGGAAGCAAAAGCTAAGATTGAGTCAGTCGGTGGTAGCGTTTCTGAATGTAATTCTATTTAATTCTAAACTGTTAACATGAATAGTTTGTGCTCTTTTTTGTTCTTAAGTTACGTATAGGTTGAATTAATGAGTGGATTACAGAGTGCGGCCAACATACCTGAGCTAAGAAAGAGATTGTTTTTTACCTTAGCGATGCTCGCTGTCTATCGTATGGGGGTTCAGATACCTACACCTGGAATTAATGGTGAAGCGGTGGCGGCTTTTTTCCTCCAGCATGCCGGATCATTGTTTGGAATGTTTAATATGTTTTCAGGTGGTGCCTTGAGCAATTTCTCAATTTTTGCTCTGGGTATAATGCCCTATATCAGTGCCTCCATAATCATTCAGCTTCTAACTGTGGTGGTTCCACAATTAGAAGCCTTGTCAAAAGAAGGTGAATCCGGACGAAGAAAAATTACGCAGTATACACGTTACGGTACCGTCGGATTGAGCATTGTTCAAAGCTTATTCATCAGTGCCGGGCTTGAGAGCATGACTGGGCCAGGTGGAGAAATAATTGTTCTCGTTCCTGGCCTTCAGTTTAAGTTGATGACGATGCTCACGTTGACATCTGGAACAGCATTTATAATGTGGCTTGGCGAACAAATGACAGAGCGTGGCATTGGCAATGGAATGTCATTAATAATTTTTGCGGGTATTGTTGCGAGCGGTCCTGCTGCTGTAATAAATTCAATACAGCTCATTAAAGCAGGAGAAATTGGCCTTTTCTTTATACCCTTCATTATAGCTTTTATGCTTGCAGTGGTTGCCTTTATAGTTTTTTTTGAAACTGCTCAACGGCGTATTCCTATACAATATGCCAAGCGTGTAGTAGGCAGAAAAGTTTTTGGAGGACAAAGTTCTCATTTACCCCTAAAAATAAATATTTCCGGTGTGATTCCTCCAATTTTTGCCTCATCAATTATGATGTTTCCTGCAACCATAGGAAGTTTTATTCAGATTGAGTGGGTTCAACAAGTCTCTGCCGCACTGTCTCCCGGGACGGTCTATTATTATATAATGTTTGTTGGAATGATTGTTTTCTTTTGTTTTTTTTATACGGCTGTGACATTTAAGCCCGATGATGTTGCGGAAAATTTGAAAAAAAATGGTGGATTTGTTCCTGGAATTCGACCTGGTAAAAAAACTGCAGAATTTATAGATAAGGCATTAACTCGACTCACTGTCGTAGGGTCAATTTATTTAAGTGTTGTTTGTGTCTTGCCAACTCTTTTGATGACTAGATTTAACCTTCCATTTTATTTTGGTGGGACAGCCCTTCTGATCGTTGTCGGTGTAGCTATTGATACGATGTCTCAAATAGAATCACATCTTGTAATGCGCAATTATGAGGGCTTTATGAAGGCTGGTAAAATTCAAGGACGTAGGTAGTGCTGGGTAATTCTGGAAAGAATCATGGGGATAGTTCAATTATTCTCAAGAGTTCTTCCGAGATTTCTTTAATGTACGAAGCTAACCAGATTGTAGCTGAGTTATTATGCCAATTAAGGAAAATTATAGAACCAGGACTTACGACCTTTGAGCTTGATCGAATTGCAGAAGATTTTTGCGCTCAAAAGAAGGCTAAACCTGCCTTTAAAGGATACAGAGGATTTCCTTCGTCCTTATGTGTTTCCATAAATGAAGAGGTTGTACACGGGATACCCTCTCGGAGACGAAAATTAGTCAAGGGTGATATTGTGTCCATTGATTTCGGCGTATGTAAAAATGGATATTTTGGAGATTCGGCCATTACAGTTCCTGTAGACAGTGTGTCAAGCGATAAGAAAAAATTACTTGCCGTTACTGAAGATTCTTTGTTGATGGCTATAAATGAAGTGCAAGTTGGAAATAGAGTTCATGATATTTCCCGTGTTGTTCAAGAACATGTTGAAAAAAACGGGTTTTCAATTGTACGACAGTTTGTAGGCCATGGTATTGGCAAGTCATTACATGAAGGTCCTGAGATTCCTAATTTTGTAAAAAATGGAAATTCGCCTAGACTGTTAGCTGGTATGGTTCTCGCAATTGAACCCATGGTTAACATAGGGACACATAATGTGTCAGTCCTCAAAGATGGGTGGACCGTCATTACTACAGATAAAAAATGTTCTGCTCATTTTGAGCATACAGTGGCCGTTACAGCGAATGGTCCATTAATTTTATCTTCACAAACACTTTTTGTTTGAAAATTAACACTTTCATTTTAAGTAAATTTGTACTAAATTGATGAACTTTGTTTTTATTGGAATGAATTTTAGGAGTAAGAATGGCAAAAGAAGAAGCCATCGAAGTTGAAGGAACAATTGTTGAGCCGCTGCCCAATGCGATGTTTCGCGTTGAATTAGATAATGGGCATAAGGTGTTGGCTCATATTTCGGGCAAGATGAGAATGCATTTTATAAAAATATTACCTGGTGATAGAGTTACAATTGAGCTTTCACCATATGATCTTTCGCGTGGTAGAGTTACATTTCGTGCCAAGGGCGGAAAAAAAAATAAATAGTGAGTAGAGCCATTATGAAAGTTCGAACTTCAGTTAAAAAAATTTGTAGTGATTGTAAAATTTTTAAGCGAAATGGGATTGTCAGGGTTACTTGTAAGTTAAAAAAACATAAACAACGTCAAGGTTAGTTTCTAACTGGTTGATTTTTAAATAATTAATATCCTACTCGAGGAGATACAATTTTGGCACGTTTATCAGGAGTTGACCTCCCAAAAAATAAGCATATTGATAGAGCGCTGACCTATATTCACGGGATCGGCCTCACATCTGCACGCCAGATACTCGTGAAGGCTGATTTGCCTTTTACGATGAACAGCGATGACCTCAGCGGTGATGACGTTACTCGAATTCGTAAAATTATTGAAGATGAGTATACGGTTGAAGGCGATCGCAGACGAGAAGTTTCCATGGATATCAAAAGACTCATGGATCTTGGCTGCTACCGTGGCAAAAGGCATAGAATGGGTCTTCCCTGTCGTGGGCAAAAAACGAAAACAAACGCCAGGACACGTAAAGGCCCTCGTCGTGGGGCTGCAGCTCGTAGAAAATAAATTTTATTAAAAAGGTAATCTCATGGCCGGTGCAAAACGTTCCGTTGTTCGAACTAAAAAGAAAATTAAAAAGAATATTCCTGAAGGTATTGTTTTTATCTATTCGACTTTTAACAATACCATTGTCACGATTTCAGATACACAGGGTAATGTGATCTCGTGGTGCAGTGCTGGTATTTTAGGATTTAAAGGTTCACGCAAAAGTACTCCTTTTGCCGCTCAGAATGCTATAGCTGAGGCAAGTCAAAAAGCCGCGGATCATGGGATGCGAAAGGTTGAGGTTAAGGTAAAAGGACCCGGTCCAGGAAGAGAAGCAGCTTTGCGAGCTTTAGCAACCACTGGTTTCGAAGTGACTCGTATTTGTGATATAACTCCTGTCCCCCATAATGGTTGTAAGCCTCCCAAGCGGCGTCGTGTTTGATCTAAGTACCTGTATATTATTTATAATAAATTTTACATAATAAGCTGGAGGTCTAAGTGGCTAGAGATATAGGTGCAGCATGTCGGCGTTGTAGGCGTGAAAACCTTAAGTTATACTTGAAGGGTGATCGATGTTATTCTGATAAATGTTCCTTTGAACGTCGTGCTTTTGGTCCCGGTCAACACGGACAGGCTCGTTTCAAGAAAGTTTCTGATTATGCCCTTCAGTTGCGGGAAAAGCAAAAAGTTAAAAATATGTATGGTGTTCTTGAAAAGCATTTCCGGATTTGCTTTCATAAGGCAGATCAACAAAAAGGTGTAACGGGCGAGAATTTATTAGTTAACTTGGAGAGAAGGTTGGATAACACCATTTTCCGTATTGGATTGTCGTCCTCCCGGACTCAAGCTAGGCAATTTGTTTTGCATAGTCACATTTTAGTTAACGGAAAAAAAGTTAATATACCGTCTTATCTTGTTAAGGCTGGAGACGAAATTTCAGTTAAAGATAAAAGTCGCAAGAATTCAATTATTAATGAAAACTTGGAGATTGTCGCTCGCCGAGGAATTCCCAGTTGGTTGGAGCTCGATAAGGATAACTATAAAGCTATTGTTAAATCCCTGCCAGATCGCGATGAGTTAACAATGCCAATCCAGGAACATTTGATTGTCGAGCTCTATTCGAAGTAATTAGTTTCTGTTTTGTATTTTTTGTAAGAATATTTTTAAAAAATTTGCATGGAGTAACGTCTTTCACCGTACCTGTTAATTTTTTGATATATTGTGTTGATTATGTTCATTATTTTATAATGAATTTTTCTATAAGAAGAAAGATACGCAGAGAAGGATTTATATGACCCAAACTGCTGAAGAAAAGATCCCGTTTTATCGTAATTGGCGTCAATTAATTCAACCGGAAAAACTCGAGGTTGATAAATCGAAGCATTCTGAATCGTACGGTAAATTCATATGTCAACCCTTGGAAAGGGGTTTTGCTGCGACAATCGGTAATTCACTACGACGTATACTTCTGTCATCAATTCAAGGTGCAGCCATTACAGTTGTAAAGATTGATGGTGCGTTGCATGAATTTACCGCAATGAAGGATGTTGTGGAAGATGTCAGTGAAATCATTTTGAACCTTATACAGGTTCGAATTAAGCTGAACAAGCCTGATTCTCAAACTGTAATAATTGATAAAACCGGCCCATGTGTTGTGACTGCCGCTGATATAAAGGGTTCGTCATTTGTTGATGTCATGAACGGTGATCAGGTTCTTTGTACTTTAACTGGTACGTCTCGTTTTCATGCTGAATTGACTGTTGAATGGGGGAAGGGATATCAACCTGCTGAAAAACAGTCTAAAGAGAACCTTGCGATTGGTCAAATACCCATTGATGCTATTTTTACTCCTGTTAAGTTGATTCAGTATAGCGTTTCGCAGGCCAGGGTTGGTCAGCAAACTGATTATGATAAATTAACCATCGAGATTGAAACCGATGGGAGCGTAAAGCCTGAAAGTGCGTTGGCCTATGCAGCCAAAATACTGAAGGAGCAGATGACTATTTTTATCAATTTTGATGAAGGTAGTGCTGAGCCTGATACGCCGGTTATTGTTCCTCCTGATACGGAAAACGTTTTTCTGAATCAACCTGTGGATGATTTAGAGTTATCTGTTCGTTCTGCCAATTGTTTAAAGAATGCGGAAATAAATTTTATTGGGGAACTTTGCCAGAAAACAGATCAGGAAATGTTAAAGACTAAGAATTTTGGACGTAAATCATTGAATGAAATTAAGGCATTACTCTCTGAGCGCGGATTAACCCTTGGTCAAAAGTTTGATAATTGGGTAGCTCCTGAGATTATTAAGAAAAATGAAGAGCATGAATAGTTTTCAATAATTCATTTGTTAGAATTTGGGCTATTCTTTTGTTATTCATATTGTTTTACCATCAACATCTGAAGTTGAGGACCAATTAATGAGACACCGAAAAGCAGGTAGAAAACTAGGCCGAACGTCTTCTCATCGTGAGGCTATGTTTAGAAATATGATAACGTCACTTTTTGAGCATGAAAGGATCGTTACAACGACACCTAAAGCAAAGGAGGCTCGACGTATAGCTGATAAGATGATCACTCTTGCCAAAAAAGGTGATTTGCATGCGAGACGTCAAGCCTTGAGTTATATTCGGAGCAAAGATATTGTTGCCAAGCTTTTTGAAGTAATTCATTTAAAATTTACTGATCGTAATGGTGGCTATACCCGAATTGTTCAAACTGGAATTCGTCGAGGAGATGCTGCCCCCATGGCTATTTTGGAGCTTGTTGGTTATCAGGAAGTTATAGAGGTAAAAGCAGACAATTAATGTTTTTGTTTAATTGGCTGAGTATGCTATGTGACTTGATTTAAATTATTTTTTATCAAGCTTTAAAACTGACATGATTTTTCATGTCAGTTTTTTTTGTTTCTACGCATTCGAATTGGTTGAATCTTCAGATTATCAAACTATGCAAAATAATGATAAATTCCCTGATGGCATGATCCCTTTAGGGGGAAAAGCCTTTCATTTTTCGTGTCACTCTGGAGTGAAATGTTTCACCTCCTGTTGTAAAAATGTTGATATGTTTCTTTTTCCTTATGATGTCATCCGTCTGAAAAAACGACTAGGTATAGACTCTGAGGTGTTTATGCGCCGCCATACACGGCTCAGTGCGGGGAGCCACCCATATTTCCCTGCTGTTATGCTTCAGTTGAGTGATGATGTTGAGAAATCCTGCCCTTTTTTAACTGAAAAGGGATGTTCTGTGTATTCTGACCGGCCCTCTGCCTGTCGGACCTATCCTCTGGAGCGAGCTGTGGATAGGACTTCGGAGCGTGGAGCTCGTCCAGACTATTATTTTTTGACCAATCATCCTTATTGCTTAGGGCACCAAGAGGAAACGCCATACACTTCTTTGCAGTGGATTCGCGAGCAGCAACTTCAAGAGTATAATAATCAGAACGATCGGTGGGCTGAACTTGACACGATTTTTCTTACAAATCCTTGGAAGGGCGAAGGAAGTGGTGGGCCACTGCAGCAAATTGCCTTTATGGTCTGCTATAATATTGATGAATTTCGGCTTTTTGTAGCTCGTCAACATATCTTGGAACAGTTCAAGATGTCCAGTAAACAAAGAAAACACATTGAGTCCGATGATGTGGCGTTGCTTCAGTTCGGATATGATTGGTTAAAATTTTTTCTGACCGGCAAATCATCTTTGCAGCAGCGTTAAGTTCTTCTTATTGACAATGTATAGATTGGTTGCAAAATATTGTAACTAATGCTATATGTTTCCTGTTTTAAGTTGTGTGTACTCGTAAATAATTATTGGATAGTGGAGAGTAAAATTCGCACACCTCTAGCAGTACTGGTGTCATGTATAGTTTTTTACATACTGTATTATGATAAATTAGGGGTGGAAGTTTAACCAGAAAACGGAGAAGAAAATGTCATTTGTTACAGTTAAGGAAATGCTCCAAGCCGGTTTACATTTTGGCCATCAGACTCGTCGCTGGAATCCTAAGATGAAGCCATATATCTATGGCCCTCGTAATGGAATCTATATAATCAACCTTGATAAGACCAAGCGTATGTTTGATTCTGCGTGTGATTTCCTCACCAAGGAAATTTCGCGCGGTGGTTCTGTGCTTTTTGTCGGAACGAAAAGACAGGCTCAGGCCATTGTTTCGGAAGAGGCCAAGCGATGTAATATGCACTATATCGATCACCGCTGGTTAGGTGGTATGATGACTAATTTCCAGACCATCAAAAACAGTGTCGAACGGCTCAAGTTGATTGAGTCGATGCAAGAGGATGGTTCCATTCAACGCTTTCCCAAGAAAGAGATTGGCCTTATGGAGAAGGAAAGAGTTAAGTTGGAGCGGAACGTTGGTGGAATAAAAAATATGAGAAAATTGCCGACAGTCCTCTTTATCATTGATCCCAAGAAGGAATCCATTGCTGTCAGTGAGGCACAGAAGTTATCCATTCCTGTCGTTGCGCTTGCTGATACCAATTGTGACCCCGACGGAATCGATTTTATGATTCCAGGTAATGATGATTCATTGCGTTCGCTTCGCCTGGTTATTTCTTGTGTTGCGGAAGCGGTCCTTGCCGGTCAAGCCAAATTGGATGGCGATCATGCCTCCGATGAGGCCCTTGCGGCAGCAATGGAAGATGTCACTCTTGAAATGGAACAAGGTTCCGTTGAGGTGGAAAACTAAGCCATTCCTGCGCCTCGGTATTTTTTTGTTTGAGAAGGGGCTGTCTTTGGACTGCCCCTTTGTTTTGTCAGGACCTTTTGGCGTCCTTTGTGCAAGTTGGAGTGTTTACTCTATAAATTCAACTCAAATAATGATTGAAGAATATATAACAGGGAGATGAACAATGAATATTACAAGTCAGATGGTAAAAGACCTGCGTGATAAAACCGGGGCTGGAATGATGGACTGCAAAAAAGCTTTGAGTGAAAATAACGGTGACATGGAAAAAGCCATCGATTTTCTGCGACAAAAGGGGCTTGCTGTGGCAGCGAAACGAGCCGGGAGAGCCACCAGTGAGGGCGTCGTCGAGACCTATATCCATGCCGGCGGAAAACTCGGGGTTATGGTTGAGTTAAATTGTGAAACTGACTTTGTCGCTAAAACCGACGGTTTCCGGGAGTTTGCGCGGGATGTCGCAATGCATATTGCCGCCACCAACCCAGTGTCTTTAAGTAGAAGTGATGTTCCGGAAGAAGTTGTGGACCGCGAGCGTCAAATCTATATTCAGCAGGCCCTTGAGTCAGGAAAGCCTGAAAGTATTGTCGAAAAAATGGTTGCCGGCAAGATTGACCGTTTTCTTTCAGAAATTTGTTTACTTGAGCAGAAATTTGTAAAAAATCCTGAAGTAAGTGTTCAGGAAATGCTGACAGAACTTATTGGAAAAATGGGAGAAAATGTTTCCATACGACGTTTTTCCCGTTTTCAAGTTGGAGTTTAAGTTTATGAACTCGGATTAGTCTTCACTATTCAAGCATCTGTCCGGGAGTTTTATCTCAGCCGGAGCTATTAAGTTCTGAATACTCATCGAACTCAATGTTTTTTAGGCACTTTCCACTTCTTTTATGCATTAGTCGTATGCAAAGGATCTCTTTATGCAAACTCAATATAAAAGAATTTTGCTAAAATTAAGTGGTGAGGCCTTAATGGGCGATAATGCCTTTGGCATAAATACTTCCGTTATTAATTATGTGGCGGAGGAAGTGAGAGAGCTTGTGAGTTTAGGTGTCGAGCCCGGGATTGTGATCGGGGCCGGGAATATTTTTAGAGGTGTTGCTGGTGCCAACAGGGGAATGGATCGCAGCACTGCTGATAATATGGGAATGCTGGCCACCGTGATTAACAGCCTTGCCCTTCAGGATGCCCTTGAAAGAATTGGGGTTATTACCCGGGTGATGTCGGCCATCCCCATGCCTTCTGTCTGTGAGTCTTATATCAGGCGCAGGGCCATTCGCCATCTTGAAAAGGGCCGAGTTATTATTTTTGCCGGTGGAACCGGAAACCCCTATTTTACAACAGATTCAGCCGGAGTCCTTCGAGCCCTGGAAATTAATGCCGATATCGTGATCAAGGCCACCAAGGTTGATGGTATTTATGATAAGGATCCCGTTGGCGCCCCTGATGCCGTCAAATTTGATCGTTTGACATACGATATGGTGTTACAGAAGGGGTTACGAGTTATGGATGCCGCCGGGATCGCCCTGGCCCGGGATGATAAAAAGCCCATTCTTGTGTTGAATATGAACAAGAAAGGCAATATCTTAAGGGCCATCTGTGGTGAACAGATAGGAACCTTGGTTACGATATGAAATGCTGGGTGTGAAGTGGCCCCCAATAAAAACTATGAATTTTGTATGGTAGAGGTCCTTTGTTCCTGAAACCCTCTCAGTGGAGACGAGTTGATGAGTGAGATACTGATGGAAATGGCTGACAAGTTCGAAAAGAGCATTGAAGCCTTGAGGCATGAACTCTCCAAGGTGCGCACTGGTCGCGCCTCTCTTGCATTGCTGGAAGGGATTTCGGTGAATGCCTACGGAAGTTCAATGCCCTTGAATCAGGTTGGATCCATGACCATTCCGGAGAGCCGGATGATTGTTATTACTCCCTGGGATCCTCAAATGTTGCCTGTCATTGAAAAAGCCATCCTTAAATCGGATCTGGGCTTGAACCCTGCCAATGACGGAAAGATGATTCGCCTCTCGATCCCACAGCTCACCGAGGAGCGCCGGAAGGATCTGGTGAAACAGGTCAAGAAAATTACTGAAGAAATTCGGGTAGCTGTTCGTAATATTCGGCGTGACTCCATTGATGTATTGAAAAAGCAGAAAAAGGATAAAGAAATTTCTGAGGATGATCTGTTCAGGCTTCAGGATGAGGCGCAACACAAGACGGATATGTCCATGAAGCTGATTGATACGATTGCCCTTGCCAAAGAGAAAGAGGTTATGGAGGTTTAATCTCCTGGCGCAATGGCCAGAAGATCGTGCCCCTTTTTCTTGCTGAGATAGCTGGATTTTTATAACTCTATTTGCCTGATTCGGTGTCTTGTGTTTGAGTGCTTCCAATCCTCCATCGAATGCTTCTTCTCTCTGCTGTTTCCTGATTTGAAGGTCTCCTGATTCTATTATGTCCCCACGTCCCGGTATCGATTCTGCCCGCATTCCCCGTCATGTGGCCATCATTATGGATGGAAATGGGCGATGGGCACAACGGCGTCATCAACCACGACTTTATGGCCATAAGGT
>JACDZF010000218.1 GCA_013426795.1 Desulfocapsa sp.
AAAAACAAGACGAATAAAAACCTATAGTTGAAAGAGGTCGTTTTTTTTGTCTTCTTATACCGTATTCCGCCTCTTCTTCAAAGACTATAAAGATGATGCCTTCAAAAAATCACCCCTCATTCCCTGCCCAAGAATGAAATTTATTCCCCCCTTGCAACCGGCAACCCTTCTGAAACGCTACAAACGTTTTCTTGCCGATGTCAGAATGGAAGACGGCCGAGAAACCACCGTTCACTGTCCCAACTCAGGTTCCATGCGCGGATGCTCCACCCCTGGAAGCCAGATTTTTCTCTCCCGCTCGGAGAACCCCAAAAGAAAATATCCCTACACCCTGGAAATGATTCGGCATGGGACAACCTGGATCGGGGTCAACACCATGCGCACCAACTCACTGGTGGCTGAGGCCATTGCCGGGGGACGGATCAGCGAATTCCAGAACATGGACAGCATCCAGACAGAAATCAAGACCTCGACATCAACGCGGCTGGATCTGCTACTCATCAAAGATGCTCGCACCATCTATATGGAGGTCAAAAGCTGCAGCCTGGCGGAAGATGGCTGGGCCATGTTCCCGGATGCGGTGACGACCCGAGGCACAAAACATCTGCATGAACTTGCTGATCTTGTGGCCCGGGGGTATGAAGGGGTTATTTTTTTCTGCGTCCAGCGCCTGGACGCGGACCAGTTCCGACCCGCCTCCCAGACTGACCCGGAATATGCCAAGACCCTGGCCCAGGTGCATCAACAAGGAGTTCAAATTCTGGTGTATCAGGCAGAAATCACCCCCCGCCAAATTCATATTATCCGCCCCCTTCCCTTTTCACTCAACTAAGCTTTCAGCCATGAAACAACACCCATCGTCTGTAAAAAAAGGCGTCGTTCTTCTCAGTGGCGGTCTTGACTCCACCACGGTTCTGGCCATTGCCAGGGCCCAGGGCTACGCCTGTTACTGCCTCAGTTTTCGATATGGACAACGCCAATCCATCGAGCTTGAAAAAGCCGGCCATATCGCCCGCACCTTCGGGTGTGCGCGGCACATGATCCTCCAGCTTGATCTGGGAAAAATCGGGGGATCCGCCCTGACCACCTCCCTGTGCGTCCCCAAGGATCGCGATCTTGACCAGGAAACAGAAGAGATTCCAGTCACCTATGTGCCCGCCCGGAACATGATCTTTCTGGCCCATGCGGTGGCCTGGGCCGAGGTTCTGGGCGCCACCGATATTTTTCTGGGGGTCAATGCCGTGGATTACTCAGGCTATCCCGATTGTCGCCCGGAATTTCTCGAGGCCTTCACCAAAATGGCAGACCTGGGAACCAGGGCCGGCGTCACCGGCAAGACAGGATTCATCATCCATGCCCCACTGCTCTCCAAAAGCAAAAAAGAAATCATCGAAATGGGAATTGGGCTGGGCATAGACTATGGGCTCACCCATAGCTGTTATGACCCGCAGGACGACAAGGCATGTGGCAGATGCGACGCCTGCCGGCTCCGTCTCAGGGGATTTGCCGAGGCCGGGATCAAAGATCCGGGGAGCTACGCCTGATTCGGCACCATTGCCAGCAAAAGATCGGGTGTTCAGTCCGGCAGATCAGAATAGGTGATACGCCCACCAAGCAGGGTCAGTACCGCCTTTCCCTGCATCTGCCAGCCCAGGAAAGGACTATTTCTGGACAGCGAAACAACTCTGTCCTCCGTGAAAAGAAACTTTCGCTCGGGATCAATGACCGTGATATCAGCGACATCGCCCATGGCCAGGGTTCCGCCGGAGACACCCAGGATGCGGGCGGGGCCGCTTGCCATCAACTCCACCAGACGCCCCTCATCAATCACCCCAGCCCGCACCAGGGCCAGGGTCAAGGGCAAAGAGGTCTCAAGCCCGATGATACCGTTGGCCGCCTGATCAAACTCCACCTGCTTTTCCAGAACCGAATGGGGCGCGTGATCGGTGGCAATGGCATCAAAGGTGCCGTCCCGCAGTCCACGGCGAATGGCCTGACGGTCTTCCTCCGTTCGCAGGGGCGGACTCATCTTGGCATTGGTATTGTACTCACCCACGGCCTCTTCGGTGAGGGTGAAATAATGGGGCGTGGTCTCGGCTGTGACCCGTACGCCTCGTTTTTTTGCCTGTCGGATAAGATCGGTGGCAGCTCCGGTGCTGACATGGGCGATATGAACACGGGAGCCGGTCAACTCGGCTAAGGCCAGCTCCCGATAAACCATAATCGACTCAGCCGCCCAGGGGATCCCGCGCAATCCAAGACGGGTGGAGACCTGTCCTTCATTCATGGAACCATTCCGACTCAGTGAAAGCTCCTCGGCATGGGAAATAACAAATAATCCGTGGCTTTCCGCATATTCCATGGCCCGTCGCATCAGTTGACCATCAACCACCGGCTGCCCGTCATCACTCAAGGCCACCACCCCGGCTACCGCCAGCTCGCCATATTCAGCCAACCCCGTTCCACCACTGCCTTTACTGATCGCTCCCACCGGATAAACCCGGGCCGAGCCCCTGGCCGCCTGCTCCAGGATAAAACGAGTGACGGCAGCCGTATCGTTCACCGGCTTGGTGTTCGGCATGCAGGCCACTGCCGTAAATCCTCCGGCAGCCGCGGCACGTGTCCCCGAGGCAATGGTTTCCTTGTACTCTTCACCGGGCTCACGCAGATGGACATGCATATCAATCAACCCGGGCACCACCCACTTTCCCTGGAGATCAAACTGCCTTGCCCCTGCCGGCACCGAAGACTCCGGCGCCACAATCCGGCCGTCCCGCAGCCACAGATCGCCCTGTCCGTCCACCTTGTTTTCCGGATCAATAATCCGGCCATTCCGCAGAATAATTGTCTCGCTCATCTCAGTCGTAATCCCCGTTCATTTAGGAGTGGCCATGCCCTTATCTCCGCCCATAACCAGATACAGCAGGGCCATCCGAACGGCCACGCCGTTTGCGACCTGATCAAGAATGACAGCCCCGGGCCCGTCGGCCACATCCGGATTCATCTCGACTCCACGATTGATGGGGCCGGGATGCATGATCAGTACATCTTTTTTGGCAAGTTCGAGCAACTTGCGGCTGACTCCATAGAATCTGGCATATTCCCGCAGAGAAGGAATCAAAGGGTCATGCTGGCGCTCCTGCTGAATCCGCAGGGCCATGACCACATCAGCGCCTGAAACCGCCTCGGCGGCGGTGGAGCAGACCTGCGCCCCCAGCATGTCAAGGCGGGGGGGGATAAAGGTGGCGGGCCCGGCAACTCTGACCTGGGCGCCAAGCTTGGTAAATCCGATGATATCAGAATGAGCCACCCGGCTATGGACGATATCTCCGATAATGGCAATGGTCAGACCTTCAATGCTGCCCTTGTGCTCGGTCACGGTCATCAGGTCAAGGAGTCCCTGACTGGGATGCTCATGGGCACCGTCTCCGGCGTTGATAATGGAGGCATTGACATGCCGGGTCAAAAGCTGAGGCGCACCGGAACTGGGATGACGGAGGATGATGACATCGGGATTCATGGCCTCAAGATTTCGGGCCGTATCGATAAGGGTTTCCCCTTTTTGGGCCGAACTGGTGGAGGCAGAGATATTAAAGGTATCGGCGCTCATGCGCTTGGCCGCGATCTCAAAGGAGAGACGGGTGCGGGTCGATGGCTCAAAGAAAAAATTGATAATCGTCTTGCCGCGCAGAGTCGGAACTTTTTTAATGGGGCGCGCCGAGATTTCCTTGAATGAACGGGCTGTCGCGAGGATATGGAGGATGTCTTCCACCGAAAACTGGGCCATCTCCAGAAGATGCCTGTGTCGGAAATGATATTTTTTTTTCACGTCCGTATCCCTCAGAGGCTATGAGTTATTTTTCTCGCAGAACGTCAGCACCGGTATTCTTGCCCTCGCAAGAGTTCCAATCTGTGGCAGGCGCTGTCTCTTGACAAAAAGTGCTTTTCACGAAATTGTCATTGATTGGGTAAGAAAAATTAATGGACGAAATCCCCCAGACGATCCCAACGGATGG
>JACDZF010000219.1 GCA_013426795.1 Desulfocapsa sp.
AGAAGACAAAAAAAACGACCTCTTTCAACTATAGGTTTTTATTCGTCTTGTTTTTTTATTTTGGATGGAATGTGTTGATTTGGACTTTATTCTACCCGTAAAGGAGAAGCATTGCCATGAAATTAGGGATAAACGGCCTGGGGCGGATTGGGAAGCTGTCACTCTGGCACCATGTCTCAAGGAAGTATTTTTCTGAGTTGACCATCAATGTGGGCCGGGAGATCGGTCGGGGCCTGCCCGATCTGGCAGCCTGTATTGAACGGGATTCCACCTATGGCCGGCTGACCGGTTATCTCCATGGACATAAGGGCGGACGGGTGATTGAGAACCTCGATGAGGAGAAGGGCACCATGGTCATTAACGGCGTGCCGGTAACCTTTCTGCGCACCGCGCGCGACCCCAAGGATATCGCCTGGCAGGCCAATGACGTCAGGCTGGTGGTGGACACCACCGGTGCCTTTACCGACCCCACGGCCGACAGCGATGCCAGGTGGGGGGCGCTGCGCGGTCATATCCAGGCGGGGGCGGAAAAGGTATTGCTTTCAGCCCCTTTCAAGATCAAGTCCAAGGGGATGGAGATGCCTGAGGATGCCGTGACCACCGTTATGGGAATCAATGACGAGGACTATGATTCCTCCCGCCACTCATTGATCTCCGCTGCCTCCTGCACCACGACCTGTCTGTCCTATATGATCAAGCCCTTAATGGAAAGTATCGGGGCGGAGAATTTCCTTTCCGCCTCCATGGTGACGATCCACGCGGCCACCGGCAGCCAGCAGGTGCTTGACCGACTGCCCAAATCCGGCGCCATTGATCTGCGGAAGAGCCGTTCCATCCTCAATAATATTATCCTGACCACCACCGGGGCGGCCAAGGCCTTGTCACTGGTCATCCCGGAGATGAAATCCATCGGTTTCATCGCGGAGTCGGTGCGCATCCCCACCTCCACCGGCTCCTTGATCGTGCTGGTACTCAATGTTCAGGATGATCTGGAGAATCCCCTCAAGCGGGAGCGGATCAATGCCATTTATCGTGATTACGCCCAAAATTCAGCCTATCTGGAATACACCGAAGAGCAGAATGTCTCCTCCGACATCATCGGGCTGCCCCAGGCGGCTGCGGTCATTGAAGGGACCGAGACCCATACCCGTACGGCCTCCATCGCCGTGAATCTGGACCGGATCAAGGCCTGTACCCTGGGGGCGGGCAGTGAGCGCACCCTCAGCGTGCCGGTGACCCAGGCGGTGGTCTATGGCTGGTATGATAATGAGCTGGGGAGTTATACCAATATGCTGGGTGATATGACGGTGCAGGTTGCCGACAAGATGCTGTAACAAAAACGAAAAAAGTTTCTGGCCAGAGAGGAAAGGAGAAAAGCGATGAAGACGATTCGTGATCTGGAGCTTGCCGGTAAGCGGGTGCTGGTTCGTGTCGATTTTAATGTTCCCATGGATGAACAGGGAAATATTACCGACGATATCCGGATTCGCATGGTTCTGCCCACCATTGAGTATGTCATCGAGCACAAGGGCAAACTGATTCTGTGCAGCCATATGGGCAGGCCCAAAGGGCAGCGGGTTGAGGCCTTCAGCCTGGCCCCGGTGGCGGCCCATCTGGCTGATCTCATCGGCCGGGAGGTGAAGTTGGCCCCTGATTGTATCGGGGAGGCCACAGAGGCAATGGCGGCCAATATGCAGCCAGGTGAGGTGCTTCTTCTGGAGAACCTCCGCTTTTATAAGGAAGAGACGGAAAACGAGCCGGTCTTTGCTGCCAGACTGGCGCGACTGGCGGATGTCTATATCAATGATGCCTTTGCCGCCTCCCATCGGGCCCATGCCTCGGTGGCTGCAGTCCCCATGCTTATCCAGGAGAAAGGCGCCGGATTTCTTCTGGCCACCGAGCTGGATTTTTTTCGCAAGGCCATGACCGAGCCGGTTCGTCCCCTGATGGCCGTCATCGGCGGGGCAAAGGTCTCGTCCAAGCTCAGCGCCCTGCAGAATATGCTGGATAAGGTTGACGGGATGATTATCGGCGGGGCCATGGCCAATACCTTCCTGAAAAGTCAGGGTGTTGCGGTTGGTGCCTCAAAGACCGAGGATGATCTCCTCGATGCCGCCCGGCAGCTGGTGCAGATGGCCGGGGAAAAAGGGGTGAAGCTCTATTTTCCGGTGGATTTTGTGGTGGCCGATCGTTTTGCCGCGGACGCGGTGGTGAAAAATGTGACCGCCCAGGATATCCCTGAGGGGTGGATGGCCCTTGATATTGGTCCGGCCTCGACCATCTGTTTTCAGGAGGCCCTGGCCGATGTCCGAACCATCGTCTGGAATGGGCCCATGGGTGCCTTTGAGATGGATGCTTTTGCCCGGGGAACCATGGCCATGTGTCATGCCATAGCCTCTTCCCATGCCCTGTCGGTGACGGGGGGCGGAGATTCCAACGCGGCGGTGAAGAAATCCGGTGAGGCCGAAAATATTTCCTATATGTCCACCGGTGGTGGCGCTTTTCTCCAGCTGATGGAAGGAAAGGGGCTGCCCGGTGTCGATGCCCTGGGCTGAAAGGCCTGCGACTCTCCCCGTCCTGCCGATGAAATGCCATGCCGGAGAAATTTCCTCGGGTGGTTCGTTGTCGCCGGCTGATAAGGTCGGGCCATGCTGATAATACGCCGATAACGGCAATGTTGTACTGGAGTCAGTTATGAAAAGAAGACCATTGATTGCCGGAAACTGGAAGATGCACACCACCGTCCTTGATGCCTGTCATCTGGCGGCAGATATTGCCAGGGGCTGTTCCGGGCTTGGCGATCGGGATGTTCTGCTGGCCCCGCCCTTCACCGTCCTCAATCAGGTGGCCCATATGGTGGCCGAGAGTGGTATCTATCTTGCCGCCCAGAATGTCTGCTGGGAGGCGCAAGGGGCCTTTACCGGCGAGATCTCTCCCCTGATGGTCCTGGATGCGGGGGCTGTTGCGGCCATTGTCGGCCATTCGGAGAGACGGCAGATCTTTTACGAGGATGATGTCCTGATCAATAAAAGGGTTCGCGGTGCCCTCGCCTTCGGACTGATGCCCCTGCTCTGTGTCGGGGAAACACTGGGCGAGCGGGAGGGCGGGGCAACCTTTACGGTGCTGGAAAAGCAGCTCCGGGCCGGCCTTTCAGGGGTTGTGGCCGGGGATATGGAACATGTCATTATCGCCTATGAGCCGGTGTGGGCAATTGGAACCGGCAAAACAGCGAGGAGTGAGCAGGCCCAGGAGGTGCATGTTTTTATCCGAAACCTGATCGCCGAAATGTACGAGAAAAATATTGCTGATCAGATTCGGATATTGTATGGTGGTTCGGTTAAACCTGACAATATCGACGCATTGATGGCGCAGGAAGATATTGACGGCGCCCTGGTGGGCGGCGCGGCCCTTGATGTTGAGTCCTTTGGACGAATAATTCACTTTCAAGAAATATAGATAGTTTTAAATGGTCACTTTATTAACAGTTGTGCATGTGGCGGTCTGTCTGTTTCTGATCGTCATCGTCCTCCTTCAGCATGGGAAAGGAGCCGATGCCGGGGCAACATTCGGCGGTTCCGGTCAGTCCCTGTTCGGGTCGGAAGGGCCATTGCCCCTGCTCAATAAAATTACCACGGCCGTGGCCATTGTCTTTATGATGACCTCGGTGGCGCTGGCCTATTTTTCTTCCAGCAAGAGTACCGGCTCGGTTATGACTGAGGTGGCCAAGCCGGCGGCCACGAGCGCTCAGCAAGTGGAAGGTAAAACGCAACCAGAAGAAAAAGTTGTTCCGATGCCAATTCCGGCTTCAGAAGACCGGAAGTCTGCCTCGCCGGTGCCGGAGAGTCCAGCCGCTCAAGCTGCTCCCGGGCAGGGAGACACAAAGTAAACGGAAAAATAAGAAGTGCGCCGCAGTGGTGGAATTGGTAGACACGCTATCTTGAGGGGGTAGTGGCCCACGGTCGTGCGAGTTCGAGTCTCGCCTGCGGCACCATTT
>JACDZF010000009.1 GCA_013426795.1 Desulfocapsa sp.
GTGCCTTACAGATTCTTTCTTGTTCTTTTTACAAGAAAGAATCTGCGAAAGGCACGTATCCCGTTTATCGGAGCTGGAAGCTCGTGGCAACGAAATCTCAGTCCCCCCGTTCACCATCTCCAAGGCCCCCCAACATTCCAGTAAGTTGGACAATTCCGCGTCAGGATCAGGGGATGATTCGATAAAATTTCCCCAGGATGCGGGCAAACATCCGGCAGCCCGGAGTCGATAAGGGGAACCGGAGAGTCGATGGGTGCCGGACTGGTCAGCGCCCGGCGCACCCTTCTTTCAGGGTTCAGGCGTACCCGCCGGGATTGGCCGACTGCCAGCGCCAGGCATCCTCGCACATCTCTTCGATGCCCTTCTCCGCCTGCCAGCCCAGTTCAGCTTTGGCTTTGCCGGGATCGGCATAACAGGTGGCGATATCACCGGGGCGGCGGGCCGCAATCCGGTATGGCACCTTGCGGCCCGAGGCCTTTTCAAAGGCCTTGACCATATCAAGGACGCTGTAGCCCTTGCCGGTGCCGAGATTATAGATGACCACGCCCGGATTGCTCCGCAATTTTTCGATGACCTTGATATGGCCCCGGGCCAGATCCACCACATGGATATAATCACGCACGCCGGTACCGTCGGGTGTGGGGTAATCATTGCCAAAGACGCTTAATTCCTGGAGACGACCCACCGCCACCTGGGCCACATAGGGCATCAGGTTGTTGGGGATATCGTTGGGGTCTTCACCGATACGGCCGCTGACGTGGGCTCCCACCGGATTAAAATAGCGGAGCAGGCCCACATTCCATGAGCCATCGGCGGTGTGCAGATCCTTGAGAATCTGTTCGACAAAGAGCTTGGAATAGCCGTAAGGATTGGTGGCGGAGAGGGGAAAGTCCTCGGTAATGGGCACCGTTGCCGGATCACCATAGACCGTGGCGGAGGAGCTGAACACCATATTCCTGACCTCATACTCGGCCATCACCTCACATAAGCTCAGGGTTGCGGAGATATTGTTGCTGTAGTATTGGAGGGGCATCCGCACCGACTCGCCGACGGCCTTCAGACCCGCGAAATGGATCACGGCCTCGATGGGATGTTCCTGAAATACGGTATGCAGGCCGGCCCTGTCGCGCAGATCCAGGGTGTAGAGGCTCACCTCCCTGCCGACGATTTCACCGACACGGCGCAGCCCCTCCCTGCTGGAATTACAGAGATTGTCCACCACCACCACCTCATACCCGGCCGCTAGCAGCTCCAGACAGGTATGACTGCCAACATAGCCAGCCCCGCCGGTCACCAGAATCTTCATGCCCAGCTCCTTATATTTGCGCGGATTGAAAGTTGAAGTGCACGGTTTTCAGGTTGTTCAGATATGGGCCGGGGAGTATCCCGGCCCCTTGCACGACCAGATAATGGGAGCCCGGATGGGACAAAAAAATTGGGTGATGGCTTGATGCCGCCCCACTCGAGAAATGGATTGGGGTCTTGATACTTCCTGCCGGGGCTTTTCTGGTATCGGATTGAGTATTCCGCCACCGCCAAAACAACAAAAAAGGAGCTACGGAAATGCCGTAACTCCTTGAATGATTGTACTGGTCGGGACGAGAGGATTTGAACCTCCGACCACTTGACCCCCAGTCAAGTGCGCTACCAGACTGCGCTACGCCCCGAAATACTTGATCGTATGTACCATGGGTTCTTCCCGCTGTCAATAAAAGGTACGGAACCCCATCAAGAACTGACGATTTTCAACCTGGTCAAGTCCTCTTTGTATGATTTCCAGCAATCAGGATGGCTTCCATTTCACGAAGCCCGTCTTTTATCCGGGCAAGACATCTGGCCGCGTCCTCCACCTCCATCAATTCCGGCTTTCTTTCCATTCCATGGCCGCTTCCAAGGAACTTTTTCGCTCCGGCAATGGTATATCCCTGTTCATGGAGAAGGGTCTTGATGGTAAAAATCATCTCCACATCTCCCCTTCGATAGAGACGCTGTTGAGAATGAGGTCGTTTAGGACTGATACCGGGAAACTCAGACTCCCAATACCGAAGGACATGGGTTGCAACCCCGGCCAGTTTGCTCACCTCGCCAATCTTGAAATAAAGCTTGTCCGGTATCTCTGGTGTCATCGAAAGGCTGCCCCCATTCCTCGAAAAAAATTACTCGTTAATCTGCTCCCTTAATTTTTTACTGGGACGAAAGGTGACCATCTGTCGTGATTTAATGGTTATGGCCTCACCGGTTCTCGGATTCCGCCCTCGTCGAGGATGCTTTTCACGCACCGTAAAGGTCCCAAAATGCACCAGTTTAATGGATTCAGCATCAAGCAGCGCGGCTTTCATCTGTTCAAGAAAGGCATCAACGAGAGCGGCACAGCTATTCTGGGGATAGCCGAGACGTCCGGTTATAACCTCGGCCAGTTCTTTACGGGTAAGATTTTCCTTATTCATATCATCCTTCTCTAAGAGTTCCTTTAAACTTGGAGCTGAGCATCTCAACAATTTTCATGTGAACCTTTTCCACATTCTTTTCGGTCAAGGTCTTCTGGGGAGAGCGATACGTCACCGACAAGGCGACACTCTTCGCCCCAGCCTGAAGCGAATCCCCCTGGTACACGTCAAAGACTTCACAACCCTCAATAAGCGGCTCACGGGCCGACAGAACGGCCTCGACCAAATCACCCGCCGCCACATTTTCCGGCACCAGCATCGCGATATCACGGCCCACGGAAGGAAAAATCGGCAGAGGCTTAAAAATCCTGGCCACTCCTTTCCCTTGACAAAGGGCGTCGAGATCAAAATCAAAAAAGAAAACGTCCTGTTTAATCCCGAATTTCCGAAGAACCTCCGGCAGAATTCGGGCAACACAGCCCACTTCCTGCTCCCCGGCTCGTATGGTCAGACATTGCAGAGGGTCACAATGGGGGTCGATCCGGCCCTGTGCGGGAAAAGAAAAGTCCAGCACAGAGGCATCACCCATCCCCCACAATCGAAGCCCTTGCAGCAGATATTCCACCGCACCCTTGGCATCAAGGAAATCCACCGCCGTTTGTCGGTAATGAAACGGGGAGGCCTCTCCAAACCGATTGCCGCTCAAAACCCCGGCCAGCCGGGTCTTCTCCAGGGGCTGCTCATTCTCACCCCGGGGGGTAAAAACCTTGCCGATCTCAAATAACTTGATGGCATTCTTCTGAAAATTAAGGTTGCGCTGGACATTTTCCAGGAGTCCCGGCAGCAGCATACTCCGCATCACCGACTGGTCGTCGCTGAGGGGATTGAGCAGCCGAACCAGACGGCAGCGGGGATCGCCTTCGGGAAGTCCCAGAGCGGGCAGATGTTTTTCCGTGGTAAAACTGTAGTTAATGGCCTCAAAATAGCCGATCCCGGTGAGCAAGTCACCGATTTTTGACCGGATCATTCGGCTCTGATCCTGTTCCGGATAGCTTAAATGGACGGTGGGCAGGGTCGTGGGAATGGTGTTATACCCCACCAGCCGGGCCACCTCCTCCACCAGATCCACTTCACGTTCAATATCCACCCGGAATGAAGGAACCCCGACCCAGAGGGTATCAGCATCTTTCTCTTTGCAGCGGAATCCAATGGAGACCAGGACATCGATAATCTTTTCATGGTTCAAGGGGATGCCAAGCAGCTCGGCAGTCCTGGAGATCCGCAGGACAAGGGTTCTGGGAGGACGTTGCCCACCATAGTTATCGACACCGCCGGAGATCGCGACCCCGCCGGCCACTTCACAGAGCAAGCTCACGGCCCGTTCCATGGCCGAAAGACAGCCGCCGGGATCAACTCCCCGCTCAAACCGATAGGAGGCCTCGGATGAGAGTTTCAGCTTTCGGGCGGTCTTGCGGATGGAAACCGGATGAAAGCAGGCGCTCTCCAGCAGAATAGAGGTGGTCGAATCGCCCACCTCCGAATTCATTCCCCCCATGATTCCAGCTATGGCCACCGGCCGATCGCCGTCACAGATCATCAGCATCTCCGGGTCAAGCCTTCGGGCAGTTCCATCGAGGGTGGTAAAGTCCAGCTCATCCCCATGGGGATGGCGAACCACAATCCTGCCGCCGGCAAGTTTCTCGAAATCGAAGGCATGCAGGGGCTGCCCATATTCCATCATCACCAGATTGGTAATATCAACGACATTATTAATGGGCCGCAAGCCTATGGAGAGAAGGCGCTTGCGCAGCCACCAGGGGGAAGGAGCGATGGTGACGCCGGTAACCAGCCTTGCTCCGTAGCGGGGACAAAGCGCAGACGATTCAATATCCACTGAAAAGGATGTGCGGGCAAACTCGATTTCAGCCCTTTCCACGGGCAGAGTCAAGGGCCGGCGGAGAACGCCTGCGACCTCCCGGGCAATCCCGATAACCGAGGCACAGTCGGGACGATTGGGGGTCAGATCAACCTCCACCATGGTCTCGTTCAAGCCAAGTTCCTGCAGAAAGGAGTGACCATGGGGGGTTCCCTCGGGCAGTTCCATAATTCCGCTGTGTCCTGTTCCAAGGCCCAGCTCCCGCTCGGAACAGAGCATTCCGCAAGATTCTATCCCGCGCACCTTTGACTTCTTGATCTTTATCCCGCCCGGCAATGTGGTTCCCGGCAGGGCTATGGCCGTGACCAGACCGGGCCGGACATTGGGGGCGCCACAGACTATCTGCAGGGTCTCCGGGCCCACCGCCACCTGGCACAGACTTAAGTTGTCGGCATCGGGATGGCGTTCCACGGACAGTACCTGTGCGGTTTTAAGGGGCGCCAGTTCCTGGAAAAGCTCCGTCACCGCATCCACCTCAAGCCCCAGCATGGTCAGATGATCGGCCAACTGGGCAGCGCTGATCCCATCTGTATTTACATACTCATTTAACCAGTCTATGGTAAATTTCATGACATTCTATAATCTGTAAAAAAAGAAAAAGATACTGGCCAGCGGGCGGCCACTCCCCGGAGACGGAAGGAAAAACTTCTGCTTACGAACCCATCAAAACTGGGAAAGAAACCGCAGATCATTCTCGTAGTAGAGGCGGATATCATTAATCCCGTACTTGAGCATGGCAATACGTTCAATCCCCAGACCAAAGGCAAACCCGCTATACAACTCGGGATCGTAGCCCACCATCCGAAACACCTCGGGATCAATCATGCCGGCCCCCAGAATCTCAAGCCACCCGGTCTGCTTGCAAACCCGGCAGCCGGTTCCCCCACACATCACACAGGCGATATCCACCTCGGCGCTGGGTTCGGTAAAGGGGAAAAAACTGGGACGAAAGCGCAAGGGGAGGTCCTTGTCAAACATCTTCTGGGTAAAAACGGTGAGAATTCCCTTGAGATCGGCAAAAGAGACCTTGGTGTCGACGAGAAAGCCTTCCACCTGATGAAACATCGGGGTATGGGTGATGTCGGAATCACAACGGTAGACCTTGCCAGGCGCGATAACCCGCAAGGGGGGCTGCTGATTTTCCATGATCCTGGCCTGCATTGGAGAAGTGTGGGTGCGCAGGAGAATGGACTCACTGACGTAAAAGGTGTCGTGCATGTCTCGGGCCGGATGATGGGCAGGAATATTCAGGGCCTCAAAATTATAGTAATCATGCTCCACGTCGGGACCTTCGGCCACCGAAAATCCCAGCGCCTCAAAAATACCGCAGACCTCAGCCATAATCTGGGTTACCGGATGCAAGCGGCCCCGCTCAGGAACCCTTCCCGGCAGGGACAGATCGACAAACCCCGGGCCCTGTCCTCCGGCGCTGTCGACCAGGGCAGCCTTTTTTGCCTCAAAGCATTTTTCTATCTCCGCCTTGACCCTATTTGCCAACTGGCCAAAGCGTGGTCTCTCTTCAACGGGAATGGTGCCAAGCTGCTGCATAATGGCACTGAACTCGCCCTTGCGCCCAAGATACTGGATGCGAAAATCTTCCAGTTGTTTTTTGACTTGGTCCAGCGTTCCGTCCCCGGCAATCCGGTCAAATTGCTTCTTCGCTTCTTCCAGCGTTCCATCCCCGGCAATCCGGTCAAATTGCTTCTTCGCTTCTTCCAGCGTTCCATCCCCGGCAATCCGGTCAAATTGCTTCTTCGCTTCTTCCAGCGCTCCATCCCCGGCAATCCGCTCAAGGTGCTTTTTCGCTTGATCAAGCAGGCTGTTTAATTTTTGTTCCATGATTCTCAAGCAATGGAAATTGCCCATTCAACTGCGGTTAAAAACAACATGCCGGTTTCGATACGTATCAAAACCGGCATAAAAAATACACACGTCCCCTTTCCGGGAAAACCTGTCAAGCGTTTGCAGTCACGGCTACTTTTACCACTTCCGAAAAGGCTGCCGCATCGAGAATGGCCATATTGGAGAGAACCTTCCGATCCAGCTCAATTCCGGCCTTTTTCAAGCCGCCAATCAGCTGACTGTAACTAATATCATTCATATGGGCACCGGCATTGATACGGGCGATCCAGAGGCGACGGAAATCGCGTTTTTTGGTCCGTCTGTCCCGATAGGCATAGACAAGGGCCCGATCCACAGCCTCGGCCGCAGAACGAAACAGACGACTGCGTCCGCCCCTGAAACCTTTGGCCAGCTTTAATACCTTATTTCTTCTTCTTCGGGCCTTAACCCCTCTTGTCGCACGTGACATTTTCTACTCCTTATCGGCTCATCCGGCTTTGTCATCCATGATTGGAGAGACAAAAGCTACGACCAAAATATTGAAAGTGTTTTGTAAAAGATACTCTTGAACGGTGGATCATCTCAGGGAAACAGTCCACCGAACTCCATACTACATATATGGCAAAATCCGGCGGATTCCCTTGATATCAGTGCTGTCAACCAGCCCGGATTTTCTCAGATTCCGCTTTCTCTTGGTGGACTTTTTGGTCAGAATATGGCTGGTAAAGGCCTTGGAACGTTTAATCTTTCCTGATCCGGTGAGCTTGAAACGCTTGGCCGCTCCCCGCTTTGTTTTCATTTTTGGCATAATCCTGCTCCTTTACACTTCCTATAGATTTCTGACGATTTTCCATATAAAACCGACGCGAACGAATGAGCTTCCTTCGCGTCAGCTTCTTTTACCGTTTTATCATCCCGATGACGACAACAATTTTACGACGGTGCGAAAAAATACGCCGGCTTACATTCAAGTTTTTTAAAATTCCGGGAAACAATCAAATCAATTTCTTCCTACAAATCTCACGCCTTGGGGCCGACAAACATCACCAGCTGGCGGCCTTCCATCTTTGGTTCCTGGAGGATAACGGCATCCGCCTCGAGGGCTGCGGCAATCTTTCGCATGGCATCGAGTCCGATGGTCTGACTATAAACAATTTCACGGCCACGAAAACGCATGGTGAGCTTCACCTTGTTTTTCTGCTGGAGAAATTTAATAACACTTCTGATCTTGAAATTCAAATCATGATCATCGGTCTTGGGTCGGAATTTAATTTCCTTGGTCTCAACGGTTGTCTGTTTCTTTTTAGCTTCCTGTTCTTTTTTTGCCTGTTCGTAACGAAACTTGTCGTAATTCATTATCCGGCAAACAGGTGGATCAGCATTTGCTGAAACCTCGACTAAATCAAGGCCGTCATTTTCGGCGATCTTCCGCGCTTCTTCGACGGTTACAACACCCAACTGACTGCCATCACCGCCAATGAGCCGCACCTGAGGATGTCGAATCATTTCATTGATATTGGCCTTTACTTCACGTTGGACCGGGGCTTTTTTTCCTCTTGGGTTAATATCTCTACCTCCCTGCATATAGGAACTGAATAACGAGACAGACACACCTTATTTCTTGATGACTTCTGAGTCGCTGCAACCAAAAAATCTCATCATCTCAAAGGCTAAGGCAAACAAACATGATGAAACTGCGGGGGCGGCAACGACCTGACCCATCAGCCACGGCCCTTAAATCCCGCGCCCTTCCCTGCATTCAATCTGAATTCTGGCGACAAAATCGGCGACCGTCATCTCCGGCAGATTCTTACCGTCTCGCAGGCGCACCGTCACCATCCCACTTTCTTTTTCCTTATCCCCGACAATGAGCATATAGGGAGTTTTTGCCATCTGCGCTTCCCTGATTTTGAAGTTCAGCTTCTCGTTGCGCAAATCTTTCTCCACCCGCACTCCCAGCTTTCGCAGCTGGGAATAAAGCTGCTCGCAATAGTCTGCCTGGGCATCGGTAATATTTAAAATCCTCGCCTGCACCGGCGAAAACCAGAGGGGAAAGGCGCCGGCATAATGCTCAATCAGGACACCGATAAAGCGCTCCAGAGAACCCATCAAGGCTCGATGGATCATGATGGGTTGATGTTCCTGATTATCCGCTCCCGTAAAACGCATGGCAAAGCGCTCCGGAAGATTGAAGTCAACCTGAATGGTGGAACACTGCCAGGAACGACCGAGCTGGTCCTTGATCTTGATATCAATTTTGGGGCCGTAAAAGACACCTTCTCCGGGATCTACGGAATAGGCCAGTCCTTTTTTCTCCAGGGCCTGTTTCAAGGCCTCGGTGGCCTTGTCCCAGTTCGCGTCACTGCCCACATATTTTTCGGGACGGGTGGAAAGGTAGATGTCATACTGATCGAAGCCGAAGGTCTGAAGAATCAGGAGATTTAATTCAAGAATATTGAAGATCTCGTCTTCCAGCTGATCGGGTGTGCAAAAGATATGGGCATCGTCCTGGGTAAAACCCCGCACCCGCAGCAGCCCGTGCAAGGCCCCGGCACGCTCATAGCGATACACTGTTCCCAGCTCGCACCAGCGAACGGGAAGCTCACGATAACTCCATTTCCGGCTGTTATAGATTCCGATATGAAAGGGGCAGTTCATCGGCTTGAGCTGATACATGACCTCGTCAATGGCCATGGGTGAGTACATGTTCTCACTGTAAAAATCGAGATGGCCCGAGGTCTTCCACAAGTCCTGACGCGCTATGTGCGGCGTGTAGAGCAGGTCGTAGTCATGGTTATAATGGGCCTCTTTCCAGTAATCCTCAATCAGCTTCCTCAGCAGCGCCCCTTTAGGCTGCCAGAGAATAAGGCCCGGCCCGATCTGATCCTGGATGGTGAACAACTCCAGCTCCTTGCCCAGTTTGCGATGGTCCCGTTTCTTCGCCTCTTCCAGGGTGAACAGGTACTTCTTCAGGGCCTTATCATCAAAGAAGGCGGTCCCGTAAATACGCTGCAGGACATCGTTCTTTGCATTGCCACGCCAGTAGGCGCCGGCAACCCGTAACAACTTGAAGGCCTTGATCCAGGAGGTATCAGGAAGATGGGGGCCGCGACAGAGATCGACGAACTCATCAAGCTGATAGGTTGAGACCATATCGGTATCAAGATCGCGGATCAGCTCCACCTTGTATTTTTCCCCCTGCGCCTCAAAAGAGGCAAGGGCGTCACCGGACGTGACCTCGCTGCGAACAAAGGGGAGTGCCTTCCGCGCTATCTCCAGCATCCGGGCCTCGATGGTGTCGAGGTCTTCGGGAGTAAAGGTCTTGTCGCAGGAAAAGTCGTAATAGAAACCATCCTCGATGGCCGGGCCGATGGCGACCTTGACCTCGGCTCCAAAGATATCCCGCACCGCCTGGGCCATGACATGGGCCGTGCTGTGGCGCAGTATCTCAAGTCCTTCCACCGTATCCATGAGAATGGGCCTGACCACGGCATCTTCCCGCAACAGGGTGCTGAGGTCAACACTCTGTCCATTGACGATGGCGGCAACAACAAGCTTGCGCTGCTTATTGGACAGGAGTCTGGCAAGGGCCTCCTGCACGGGGGTCAATGCCGGCAACGAAAGTGTCCTGTCATCCTGGAGTGTAACTTGAATATCTGCCATTGAAGGTGAAAAGGAGGATTCAGTGTATATTTAAAAAAATAAAGGCCCGGGGGATGCCATTGAGTGGCCGCATCCAGCCTGGAACCAGGTCTTCAGATATTGCCGGGACAGATGTCCATGGCCGGACGCCGCGTCCAAAAAAAACCACAGAACAGAGTGATGCTTTTTAGAGTGCGGCATAAAAAACCGTCAATGAAACGGCGGGATAAAAACCTGGCCCGTTTCATAACGGTCTCTAAAAATAAAGGCCAAAGAAGAAACGAAAGGCAATGCCTCCGTTTTTCTTCAGCCTTATCTCTGGTAGGCGCGGGCGGTTTCGAACCGCCGACTTCTACCATGTCAAGGTAGCGCTCTCCCACTGAGCTACGCGCCTGTAAAAAATATTGCGGGGATTTCCGTGTGCCAAAGAGGCTTAAAACATTTTCAAATAACAGGAAACAGCTTGCCTGTCAAGAAAAAATAGAACTTCCCCAGGGTCCAAGCCTTCCATTTTCAGCAAAAATTATTCCGCGTTGGTCCTTGCTTCAATGGCTCTGGACAGAGTATGGCGATCGGCATATTTGATATCCATTCCCATGGGAATTCCGCAGGCCAGCCGGGTGACGGAGACCCCTCTCCCATGCAGCAAATCAATCAAAAATGATGCCGTGGCCTCGCCGGGAACGGTGGAACTGGTGGCAATAAGGACTTCACGGACAAGTCCGCCGGCAATCCTCGCCATCAGCTCATCGACCTTGATCTCCCCCGGCCCGATGCCATCCATGGGCGAGAGAACACCATGCAGAATATGATAATGGCCCTGAAAACTACCGGTCTTTTCTATGGCGAGTAGATCTCCGGGTTGTTCAACCACACAGATTATTGCCCCGTTTCTGCGGGTATCCGAACAGATTCCACAGGGATCAGTTTCTGAAAAGGTGAAGCAGCAGGAACAGAGCTGAATAGCATCGTGCAGCTCTGAGAGGGCTGACGCCAGCTCACGGGCCTCAGCCCGGGAACTGCGCAGGATATTCATGGCCAGCCGGGCTGCCGTCTTGTTACCGATACCGGGCAAACGGCTTAAATCCCGGATCAGCCGGTCAAGGGCGGGAGGAACAATCTGCACGACAGGATTCCTTTCAGCCAAACATGCTGGAAAGACCGGGAAGGTTGAGCCCGCCGGTCAATTTGCCCATTTCGGCACTGCCCAGCTCCCTGGCCTTGCGAAGGGCCTCATTGCTTGCCGCCACGATCAGATCCTGAAGCATCTCCGCTTCATTTTCCACGATCAGGGCCCGCTCAATGACAATGGAGAGGATCTCACCCTTGCCATTGGCCGTCACCGTCACCATGTTCCCACCGGCACTTGCGGTGACTTTCTTAAGGGCAAGCTCTTCCTGAATTCGAGCCATATTCTGTTGAAACTGCTGGGCCTGCTGCATAATGCTGTTCATGTCCATACGCTATCCCTCAATAAAAACGGTATGCTCTTATCTGAATCGTGCCCCTACCCGGATATCTCCAATCTGGCCGTTAAATATTTCAGCGGTCATCAAGACCACGGGATCATTGGCCAACTGATGCCGCTCTTTCAGCGGGCTTGGCTGACCTTCCCTGGTCTCTCCACATCTGTTATCCGGAAGGACAAACCGGACTGAAAGATCTTTTTGAAAAAAATCAAGAACATGCTCCGCTACCTTTCGTTTGTTTTCCTCTTTGCAGAGCAGGGTGCAATTGGCAGAATCACCATAGGAGAGAAGGAGCTCGTCCCCCTGCTCCCTGGCGGAGTCGGCCCGCTGGAGATCCTGGGCCATCCACACCGATCGTTCACGCACATAGGCAATAAAATCCATCCAGTCCCGGCGCACATTGCGCTGATGGGGTTCTACGCGGGGAATCTGTTTCGTGCCCTGGATCTCCTCTGAATGGCCAGGAGGCGTCTCGCTGGGCTCTTCAAGATACTGTGCCCCTGCCCCATCCTCTTGCTCCGCGCCCTGTGCCTGTGCCAATGGCTCGGAAGAGATTGCGAGATTGACCGGCTCTAGAGGCGGCGGGACGGGCTCCATGGGCGGCTCGGCACCAGCCTTGCCGTCAACCTCAGGGGGTTCTGAGAGGTTTTTTTTTACCATTCCCGAAACGCTGCCCTTTTCTCCCGCAGCCATCTGGCCATCATCCTGAATGCTGTTGCTGGCAAGCAGGCTGTCCAGCCGGGAAAGCAGGGTGACCACCGGCGTTACCTGGTGGCTCTCGATGAGCTTGAGAAAGGTGGTTTCCAGGGCCAGTCGGGGTTGGCTCGAATACCGCATCTGCTCCACCCCCTGCATCAGAAGGGTCAGCTGCATATGCAGGGTCTGCAGGGAATAGCCCAGCGCCAGCTCCTGAAAGAGGGCTAATTCCGACGGGGAAATATCCAGCAACTCGTCACAGCCCTGGATCTTGCACAGGATCAGGGTTCGAAAACAGCCGAGCAGATCGGTGGTAAAACGCTTCAGGTCCATACCATAGGAGAAGGTCTCCTCCAGCGCCTGAAGGGCCACGGCGGAGTTCTGTTCCAGCAGGGCCCGCGTCAACCTGAGAAGAACCTCCCGGCTGACCAGACCAAGCACCTGGACCACATCATCGGTGCTGATATTTTTTTCACCAAAGGAAAAGACCTGATCCAGCAAACTGAGCCCGTCACGCACAGAACCGTCTGCCTCACGGACAATTAAATCCAGGGCGCCCTGCTCAATCTGCACCCCTTCCGCCACAGCAAGGCCCTGCAGATGACGGCCAAGCTCCACCGGTGCCACCCGTTGTAACTCATAGCGCTGACAACGGGAAAGGATGGTGATGGGGATCTTGTGCAGCTCGGTGGTGGCAAACATGAAATAGACATGGGTGGGCGGTTCTTCCAGGGTCTTGAGCAGGGCGTTGAAGGCCTCGTTGGTGAGCATGTGCACTTCATCGATGATGATAATCCGAAACCTGGAGGATGTGGGCAGAAAGCGGATTTTCTCCTTGAGTTCCCGGATTTCCTGGATACCGCGATTGGACGCGCCGTCAATCTCATAGAGATCAAGGGAGGAACCAGCGGTGATGGTTCGGCAGGATTCACAGAGATTACAGGGATTCTCGGCCGGTGCCTGTTCACAGTTGATGGCCTTGGCCATGATTCTGGCGAGAGTGGTCTTGCCGACACCGCGAACCCCGGAGAAAAGAATGGCATGGGCCACCCGGTTACGGATCAGGCTGTTTTGCAGGGTCTTTACCACTGGACGCTGGCCGACGACCTCTTCAAAGGTCTGAGGACGTGCTTTTCTGGCAAGGACCAAATAGGACATGGAGGCTCTTCAGGAAGACGACGGAGTTTTTCTATCGCGGGACAATGGCAGCCCGGACACTTGAACTAAGGGATTTAAAAAAAATGATAGCCGAGCACCCTGTGGCACACAATGAGGGTCATTACCGTTGCTTCCTTCCGAATCTGGCGGGGTTCATGAATCGTTGCTGCACAGGACCCGGCTATCAAACCGGAATCCATGGGATCTGTGTGGGACAGAAAGAGAGAAATTTTTTCAACAGCAATCAGGAGCTTTCCCTATCTTTCATTTTTGAAAGGATTTATATACCCGCTCCCGGCCCCATCGTCAAGAAAATTTGACGACGAAAAGACAAAACAGCATCCTGAAACAAACTCATCACCAGACTCTCGGATACGGCATCACAAGCCCGGAGGAGATTTCAACCACCTCCAACCAAGCCCTGAAAACCTAGAGCAGTGACTGATTCTCCCGCCGCAATTCCTCCAGGGAATAATGGCTGCCCCGCCAGAAGATGCCCTTATACTTCAAGGTCATGAAGATGGCCCGAAGAATGGTATAAACGGTGAGATATGGGGTAATAAGGGCTGCCGGGACAAGCCACAGGGAAAAGCCGGAAGACCTGACCGCCAGCCCAAAGAAAACAAGTCGCAGCACCACATTCAGGGAAAAAAACAGGCGGGCCGGGCCATGGCTGAACAGTATCCCCCATTGGGGGAGAATGGTGAGCAGCACGATGCCCGCGACTCCACTCAGGGCCAGAGCCGTGTTGTAATTGGCGAGGGCAAAGATGTTTTTCATCAGGCCGTCAATCATGGCGCCGGTGGACTCATACCAGCTGACGGTCACAAAATCGTAGCCACTGAGACATTCCTGGCGTAATCCCGCATCCTTGACGCACTTGCCCAGCATCAGATCATCAATGGGATGGGCCCTGATCGCCCCATGCCCGCCCACCCCTTCATAGGCCGAACGGCGGATCATATTGAACGCGCCAACCCCCATAAAACGGCGGCTTTTGGGATTGGCTGCCAGCCAGGGTTTGAACAGCATGAAAAGCCCGCTGCCCGCATCGAGAATAAAGGCATTGAGCAGCCAGCCTTTGGCCTTATTTCTGAACAGAAGGCAGAGGTGATCCAGCCCGGCCTGCTCAAGGCGCTGCACGGCCCGGGCAATGGTGTCGGCTGCCATATGAATATCAGCATCGGTGAAAAGGAGAATCTCGCCCCCAGCCAGGGCAGCCCCACGATGCAGGGCATGGGGTTTTCCCAGCCAGCCATCCGGCAGGACATCGATATCGAGGACAATCAGCCGCGGTTGACGCTGCTGTATCTCGCGCAGGATCTCTCCAGTGCCATCCGTTGAGCGGTCATTGACCACGATAATCTCAAGCTGTCCGTAATCCTGGGCAAGCAGGGTGGCAAGGGCCGGGGCAATGGTCGCCGCCTCGTTGCAGGCAGGGACTATGACCGAGACCCGCGGTTGATCCGCTCCGATTATCGGGACAATATCACTCAGGCTGACCAGCCGGCGACTGCCCTGGATAATATCTATTATGAACCAGCAGAGGACAAGAAAGGGAAGAACGGCAAGCACCAGCAACAATTCCATGGCGGACTCAATACGATAAAATTTTCAGGGTCAAGGCCATAGCCTCAAGAAAAACCTGGAACCAAAGGCAATGCTGTTTTTCGCAAGCCGCAACGGCACACAGTTTCAGCCGATTTTCTTTGAACCTCAAGGTTTTGCCCTGTCTCTCGACTTTTTCCAGGAGAGTATAAATACCATAACAGACGGAATCAAATTTTATTCGTCCAATCTGATCCACCTTGTGGATTATTCAAGGCAGATCCCATTCTTGTTGAGAATTTCAAGTCTTGATGGTAAATAAATGCGAAATTCCAAGCTAAAACGAACCTCACTGAGAGCCTTTCAGCCCCTTTTCCAATTTCCCGGCAACCATGAATGACAACCACGACCCGTCGGCAGAGCCCGTGAACCAGAACAGAATCCGCTGCCCCAAGTGTCAGCATGAACAGGATGGGCAGATTGAGTGCGAGGCCTGCGGGATTATTTTTGCCCAGTACAATCGGTTTCTACTGAAGCAGAAGGAACAGAAAGAGCAGGAAGAACTGCTGCTCTTTGAACAACAGGGGCAACAGAAATCCAGCGGCCGCCCTTACCAGGCGGCTATCCTGGTCATCGCCACGGCCGCCGTCACCTGGTATTTCAGCGGATGGAAACCACAGCACCAGACACCGTCTCCTGTCACGGTGGAGCAGACAAACAGCGCGACCGTCCCCCAACGCGGCTCTGAGCGCCAGACTTCCGCCCCATCCCCGAGACCTGTTCACCAAGATGTCGAAACTCCCGCAGCCAGTCCGGGTGCCATCGAGTACGCCCGCAAGGCCACGGTTTCCGTTGAAACCCCTTGGGGACAAGGCTCAGGTTTTTTTGTGAAAGAAAATTACATAGTGACCAACAAGCATGTGGTGGAACTCAATCAGGAGGAACTGAAAAAAAAACGGACCAAGGTTGAAACCGATCTGAAGATGATCGAGCTTGAAAAGGAAAAAATCGGAGAGATGCGTCAAAAAATGCAGGAACTGCCGGAGGGGCCAACCCGAAAGCAGTTGGCAATTATCATTCAACAACATGAAGAAGATCTCAGAAAAATCCTGCCGCTGGTCGAGCAGGCTGAAAAGAGATTAAAAGCACTGATGCGGACCATCCATCCGGAAGACATCAAGATCATCCTGGCGGACGGCTCGGAACAGACTGCCAACGCCCTTATGCTCAGCGACAAGCACGATCTGGCCCTGCTCTCACTGTATGTCAACGACCAGCCTTTTTTAAAGCGCCCACCACAGAATAGCCCGATCCAGCAGGGCGACAAGGTCTATACCATCGGCAACCCCATGGGACTGAGGAACACGGTGACCGCCGGGATCTTTTCCGGCTACCGGAAACGGGAACCCGACGGCACCAGGTTCCTCCAGACCGATGCCCCGATCAACCCCGGCAACAGCGGCGGCCCGCTGATCGACGAGAGGGGCTACGTCTGCGGGATCAACACCATGATTCTCCAGGGCACTGAGGGAATCGGATTTGCCATTCCCATCGAGACGGTGTACGAGGAATTTCAATCATCCCTGTATTAACCCCACGGGATAAGCGCCTTTCGCAGATTCTATTCTTGCAAGAAAACAAGAAAACAATCTGTAAGGCACTCAATGGCCTCATTTTTTTTGACCAAGCCTGGCATACCGCCGGCAGAGGTATTATACTTCGGAAAGGTCTGGACAAAACAGAGCGTCCTTGCCATCGCGACCCATCACTCATTCACCCTTTAACAGAGAGGACATACCCATGGCTCAGATAACACTCCAGGGAAACCCCATTCAAACCATCGGCACCCTGCCCGCCCTCAAAGACAAGGCCCCACGTTTTACCTTGACCAAGACCGATCTTTCCGACGGTACGCTTCAGGAATATGGTGGAAAAACCGTTGTTCTGAACATCTTCCCCAGCATCGACACCTCCGTCTGCGCGGCATCGGTGCGGCGGTTCAACAAGGAAGCAGGCGAGCTCGTCAACACTGTGGTCCTCTGTATATCCGCCGATCTTCCCTTCGCCCACCAGCGCTTCTGTGAAGTTGAAGGCTTGAAGAATGTCATCGCCCTGTCCAGTTTTCGCGCCCCTGATTTCGGCAAGGACTACGGGGTCACGATAACCAGCCCCCCCTTGGCAGGCCTGCTCTCCCGGGCCATAGTGGTTATCGACCCGGCCGGCAATATCGCCTATACCGAGCAGGTCCCGGAGATCACCCAGGAACCTGACTACGAGGCGGCCCTTGCCTTGCTCCGCGCCCTCTCTTCCAAGTTGGCGCAGACTCCCGCCTGTGGCTGCAAACAGGACTGTGGCTGCAAGTAGAGAGAACAGGGAGTGAAAGCCGCTTTTAAAAACACGAACTGAAGGCACCGGAAATCCGTTCCCCGGGCGGCTGTTTGGATAGCTCATTCTCCCCCGCCATTCGCGCACAGACTTCTGGATTAAAGTGCCCTGATAAGCCCTCCCATTGCCCCATCGGGCGAGAAGAGGGCTTTGTCATTGAATCTTTTTTCCACCCCTATCCTTGAACCTCAAGCCAGCCATGCCGATCCCGCTTACTGATCTCACATTCGACAATACGTTTGTCCGGGAGCTGCCGGGCGACCCGCAGACGGATACTGGTCGCCGACAGGTGAGAGGCGCCTGTTACTCTCCCGTCCAGCCGACACCGGTGGCAGCCCCGAGGCTTGTCGCCTGTAGCCGGGAAGTTTTGGAATTACTCGATCTGGCCCCGGATTCCTGCGCCCTGCCCCTTTTCACCGACGTTTTCTCCGGCAACCGCCTTCTCCCCGGGATGCAGCCCTTTGCCATGTGCTATGGCGGCCATCAGTTCGGCAACTGGGCCGGCCAGCTGGGAGACGGACGGGCGATCAATCTTGGAGAGGTCCTCAACAGCCAGGGCCAACGACTGCTCCTGCAATTAAAAGGCGCCGGGCCCACGCCCTACTCCCGCAGTGCCGACGGCCTGGCCGTCCTCCGCTCATCCATCCGCGAATTTCTCTGCAGCGAGGCCATGTACCACCTTGGAGTCCCCACCAGCAGGGCGCTCAGTATCATCAGCAGCGGCGAGCTGGTGGAGCGCGACATGTTCTATGATGGCCACCCCAAGGATGAACCGGGGGCGGTGGTCTGCCGGGTGGCACCCTCTTTTCTGCGCTTCGGCAACTACGAAATCCTCACCGCCCGGGGCGAGACGGCCTTGCTCAAAACCCTGGTTGACTACACCATCCGCACCGACTTTCCCCACTTGGGCGAGCCATCGCCGCCGGTTTATCTGGAGTGGTTCCGCGAGGTCTGCCGCCGCACCGCCACCATGATCGTCCACTGGATGCGGGTCGGTTTCGTCCATGGAGTGATGAATACCGACAATATGTCCATTCTCGGGCTGACCATTGACTACGGCCCCTACGGCTGGCTGGAAGGCTACGATCCCGACTGGACGCCCAATACTACCGACAGCCAGGGCCACCGCTACTGCTTCGGCAACCAGCCCCATATCGGTCAGTGGAATCTGCTCCAACTGGCCAATGCCATCTATCCGCTGATTGGTGACAGTAAGTCCTTTGAAGAGGCCCTTGCCCTCTACAACGATGTCTTCCTCAGCGGATGGAACCAGATGATGGCGGAGAAGCTTGGGCTCTCGAGGTTTGTCGCAGGAAGCGATGAGCCGCTTCTCAACGAGATGCTGGATCTCCTGCAACTCGTTGAAACCGACATGACCATCTTCTTCCGGCAACTGGCCCAGCTCCCGGCCACCGCCAGCCACCTGGAACGAGAACTGACGGCCAACCCTGACCAAACCCTGCGTCCCTTCGCCGAGGCCTGGTATCAGCCGCAGTCCGTCACGCCGGAGTACCGCCTGCGGGTCAGCAAATGGCTCACCGCCTATCTCCATCGCCGCCTTCAGGACAAGCTGCCGGACAACGAGCGCATAGCCCGTATGAACCGCGTCAACCCCAAATACGTGCTCCGCAACTACCTCGCCCAACTCGCCATCGACCGCGCCGAAAACGGCGATTTCAGCATGGTGCAAGAGATCCTCGATCTGCTGCGCCGTCCCTATGACGAGCAGCCGGAGCGGGAACAGTTCTTCAGCAAACGCCCGGAGTGGGCCCGCAACCGCCCCGGCTGTTCCATGCTGTCATGCAGCTCGTAACGTCCGCTTTTGCCAAAGAGCAATACTGTGGAGAGGCATTCATCGTTGTTGATCACATCCAGGCCATTCCCTCCACCAGGGCTGTCCCAGGAACGGCAAGCGGCCACGCATGAAAGAGTTTCCCCGAAGATCCCGAGAACGGGACACAAAACTTTCCGCGCAATAAAATAGTTCCCCTGCTGCCCCAGGAATTCCCGGAGAGTAACCGTGTGTCTATATTATTTGGGAGGAAATTCCCGGTAACGTGCCAGGTCTGGAAGCTGGCCGATGAGGACTGTGCCGTCCAGGCTCAGCCAGGCGTGGGCCTCAAAATTCTTTTGGGCATCATGGGCCACGCCGATATGGAGTCTGGTCTTGTAGCCGTGGCCTGCAAAGAGGATTTGCCCGGCCAGGGCCTTGGACAAGCAGGTGGAATGGGGAATGAATAATGCGGCAACGCTCAGCAATCTGGCAATACGTTGCGGAGGGACAGGGCTGGGATTGACCACATATTTCTCACTCGACAATCTTTGCACATGATTGAAGAGCTTGTCTATGGATGTCACCTTCAGACGGATTCGGTATACAGCCAGCAGGTACAAGGCATTCAAAAAAAGAGCCTTTTCCCTGCCCGGCAAACGGAGGAATTTAAGAAGACGAACCATTTTTCAATTTCATTCAAATTTCGCAGTCAGAGGAATGATTCCGTGCCAGTCCCTGCAAAAGTCGCATTGCCTCCGGGAGCAATTGCAATTCCCGTGGCCGTGTCAGTCGGAATACGGGAATGGACTGCGCGGCCTTTACCGATTGGGAAAAAATGGTTTTGCGAAGTTCAACAGGCTGATTTTCAGGGAAACGATTGAGAAGCATATGGGTCAAAATTTCTTTAACCGCGTCCATGCCTTGCAATTGTTCCAACTTCAGTTCTTCACCCGTTTCCAAGACACAAATTGTACCCAATGGCTGGGAAAATGAACAAAAACTCTCATCAACATTCTTTGCCAACTTTTGTACTTGAGGGTGAACTCGCTGAAGATGCTCCGCATCATATCCCAAATACGTCACGATGTCGGGATTGAGCTTGATTGTTGGGAATGCAGGCCGAACAGACAGCTCTGTCTCTTTTTTGAAATCCAACGCACAGATATCGTCAGAGAGGAGCGGGAATCCCCGCCCGTTCAGACTGGCAGCCAAGGTGGACTTCCCCTGCCCTTTGCGACCAAGAAGGATTAACACTTTCCCGCCCATGAGAATTGCGCTTCCATGCAGGACCAAACAACCTCTCTGCTGTAAGGTCAAGGCGATAACTATACCCATAAGGGCTAAAGTAATGGTTCCATCGTCATCAGGTTGATAAGGATCAATTGTTATGTCCTTACCCTCTTGAATAAGAAATGATCCAAAGTTATCCCATTTCAGCAGAAGCCGGTCTTGTGCCAGGTGCTCATACCAGACGCCGTCAATGGTACGATTATTGGTCATCCCTTGCACAGTATCTAAACGAATTGTTATATCAGGTAAAGCGAACCCCAAACTATCGGAAATCATTAATTCAATTTCAGATTCTATTACCAGATCAAAGGCGGAAAATGTTTTTACCATAGAATCCACCATCGCTCAAAGCCTGTCGAAGTGTTTTGGGGAAATTTTGTGGGAAGTCCTAAAAATTTAATCATATCAAACAATAACACGATAAACAAAAAACAATGCAATGGTTTGGTGGGGATCAATGCCTTGCTCCTCGCTTCCCGTGTCATACGGATTTGTTTAGGGAATGTTAGCCATGTTCCAGCCATGTCAAGTCTTGCGGGTACGCAACCAGGCATGCATGGTTAATATTTTCCAACTGTCAAATATAGCCAAGTTTTTTCGCTCAGGATGAGCCCTGTAGTAGGTGATCATTTTATCAAAATCAATCCATCTCTCCAAGTCCTGGCGACATTGAGAGAGGAGGTCGCTGTTTGTGTCTTTGTAAATCAAATCAGCAATACCAAGCATATTCGCGGTGAAATCTGTCTTGTCCCTCCGCCATTGAACTTTCGGTGGAATAATATTATTCATCGCCCTTCTCAATATTGATCGTGGCCAGCCATTTTGAAATTTCTGCCTGGCAGGCAGTGATAAACAGAATTCCACAAGTCTTTTGTCAAAGAAAGGACAACGATATTCAATGGAAAATGCAGCTGAAGTCCGTTCCAGAACTTCAAGACCAAAAGCCTGTATGGGGCAGAAGACATTATTGAAGTGAGTTTCTCTTTCCAGACGATACGCACCGTAAGATTGTTTTGCCGCTGCCAGTCGCTCTTGAATTTCCGGACGCTTACAGAAAGACTGATGTAAAAAGTCGGCAAGTGCTTGAGGAGCACTTTCACTGGCAGGCACAGTTTTATCCACTTTATACATTGAAATGATTGCTGTTGGTATTGCCTTTTTAATTTGGGGCCTGATTTTCCTCTGATAAAAGGCCTTGAGTAATTTTATTTGTCCCGCCCGCGTAAGGCCATCCCTTGAAAGAACAATCTCTTTTAAAAGAGTAACTAACTTGAACTGATCAATAAGTTCCTTGAAATATGCCCAGCCGTGAGATACCACATTGTCCCCATCGTGGCCGTCGAGGAGAAGATCCACGCCGGAAAGCTGCATATGTTTTAACAAATTCCATTTCATAAACATATGCGGCGCAAACCACGGTTCATGCTGAACGGCAGCAATTTCAAACAACGATGCCAAGGGGTCTAATTCATCTGCAACCACTGTATTCCAGGAGAAAAGGCCACGTTTCAGTGTTTCCTGGATATATTCACGTTCATCGCATCCAATATGTGTATTGAAAATCCCGGAATAAATTTTTAGAGGGCCGAAATGAGAACGTCGGCTTATGGCTTCTGCAACACACGCAACGGAAGTTGAGTCCAGGCCACCACTCATGGTTATCGCCATATTCGGTGAATCTGCTCGTGACTCAACTGACCGAATAAATAATTCTTTGAATGCCTCGGCATACTCTTCATCTGTAGAGTATGAAATCTCTCCATTGAATTGATATTCCCAGTATTTTTCGAGCTCAAATTGATTTTCAGAAATTATGAGGGAGTGGGCGGGCGGGAGTCGAAGAATATGGGTATAAAATGTGGTGGTGTTATCAAGACAGACAGAGGTAAAATAATCTGCAATACGCTCCTCATTTATATCTTTTGGTAAGGAATCTAAGGCTAAAAGACTCTCCAGGGTAGAAGAAAATGCAAAAGATTTATTCGCACATGAATAGTAAAAAGGCTTCATCCCCATGTGATCTCTTGCGCAGAAGAGCCATTTGTTGTGCGAATCCCACACCGCAAAAACAAAATCTCCAAGAAGATGTCCCGGACACTTCCGTCCCCATTTCAAATAGGCCAACGCGATAATTTCTTCCGTGCTGACATCATGGGCAGGATCTTTTTCTCCGCCAACTCCCAGATCAACCAACAATTCGTTTTTATTATCCAATCTGGCATACGCCACAATGGTTATATGTCTTACCGATATCAGCCCCTCTGGCCGACCCTGCTTTACACCCAGGCCTATAGAATCATCGACAAAAAACTGCTTCGTGTCGCCAAAGCGCTCCAGGGGAACAGCCATTTTCTCCAGGGTCTGGGGAAATCCTGGAGAAAAAGATGTATCAAAAACACCAAAAATGGCTTTTTTCATTAGCTGACAGGATCGTTGTTAAAAGGAAAATAGAGCGACTCTCTTCAGACAATCGTGATAACCCTGGCCAGTAGTATGGGCATCTTGCGCAATGATCCTCTTGCCCAAAATCAGGATTATGAATGGAGTGCTCCAGTTGGAATATCAGTTAGACGCCTGCGGTTTTTCTTCACATGCCATAAAATTGAACGACAAGCTTCATTCTATTAGCGATTCGAACAACAAAAAAGGAGGGGGGGTGAGAGGATGGAAGAAAAAGAAAGGGGAAAAGATGAGGAGAATAAAGTCTTCTAAATATCGCTCATCGCTAATATTTAGAAGACTCAGATTTATGGAGAAAACCTAAGATCGTCAAATGGTGTACCTACCGGAAAATCAGCATCAAGATATGCTAGAATAACCGTTTGACCTAAAGTGATTTCTTTCACATCACCGTGCTCAAGCACTTTGGGGGTTACATATTCTTTCTTTTCCATTTTTATCTCCCCTGTTACTCTCTAAATTTGCAAAAATATCTCAAGAAAAATAAAACTCTGTATCGACTCCTAGCATAATTCCCCGCCGATTTCAATAAAAAAAATATCAACCATGGAATGGAAGGGATTATTTTTAGAATATTAGGAAGATACGAGGTGTTGGTTCGTTTAATCAGGCAGATGGTTCGTTTAATCCGACAGATAATTTTTAGCCTGCCGTTCAAACATTGTGGCATAGAGCCCCTGGTCTTTCATCAGTTCTTCATGGGTTCCGTTTTCTGAAATGGTTCCGTTCTGCATGACGAAAATCCTGTCCGCCATTCTGACGGTGGAGAGACGATGACTGATCAGAATGGCCGTGCGTCCCTGGGTCAATTTATGGAATTGCTCAAAAATTTCATACTCAACCTTGGCATCCAATGAACTGGTGGGTTCATCCAGGATCAATATTGGGGCCTGACGCAGGAAGGCTCTGGCCAGGGCGACTTTCTGCCACTCGCCGACAGAGATTTCTTCCCCTTTCTCAAATAACTTGCCCAGGATTGTATCGTATCCCTGCGGGAGGCTGGATATGACATCATGGGCGCCAGATTGCCGGGCGGCAGCCTTGATTATTCCAGTCTGACCCATGGGAATATCAATATTGCCGAACCAGATATTCTCACGGGCGGTGAGGTTGTATTTGACATAGTCTTGAAAAATAACACTTATTTTATGTCTGACTGCAGAGGCATCCAGATCTTTGAGGTCGGTGTCGCCGAACAGTATTCTACCCTGATCCGGGTCATACAAACGACAGAGCATCTTGACAAGCGTCGTCTTGCCGGAACCGTTTTCACCAACAAGCGCGACATGCTCACCGGGGTGAATGATCAGGGATATATCTTTTAAAACGTCCCTTGAGCTGGCGGGGTATCTGAACTGGACCCGGTCAAAGATGATGTCTGCGCGCTGAAGATCAGGGATTGGTTGTGGTTTTTGCGGGGGAATGATTTTAGGCTGGAGATTAAGAAACTCGGACAAATTATTGAGAAACAGGTTGTCTTCATAAAGCCCGGCCAGGCTGTTCAGCATTTCTTTTAAAAAAGACTGGCCGCGCTGGAAGGCCTGAAAAAACATCACCAGATCCCCAAGCGTAATGGTCCCCAGGACTGTTTTGTAGGCGATAAAACCATATGACCCAAAAACTGCCAGGGTCGCCCATGCCTGGGCTAAGAATTCCGCGAAAGACGTTTTCGCTGTGATGGAAAGTTTTTCCTGCCGTAATATGGTCCGCAGGGTTTTATACCGCTCAATGAAAAGCGCCCCCAATCCGAAGAGCCTGATCTCCTTGGCATGGGACTCATGGGTGAGGAGCCAGTTAAAATAATATGCCTTCCGTTCCGTCTTCGTATGTTTTCGCTGCCAGTTATAGAGGGTGTCGGCGTAACGAATTTTCACAAAAAGTCCCGGCAGGGCCGAGGCAAAAAGCAAAAGGCCAAGGCCCCAGTGGAACGAAAAGAGCAGGCTGGCCATTGCCAGCAGGGAAAGGGTTGTTTTACCAAGGACAGCAAGGCTGTTGACAATTTTAGTCGGCCTGAAAGCCGCTTCTTGCTGGGCACGATGCAGGGTGTCGAAATATTGTGGATTTTCATAATATTCAAGATCCACCGCAACCGATTTGGCATGGATAACATCATGCATCCGATCCGTGACCACCAGGGATTGAGCCTGATTAACAAAGCGGCCTAATGCCTGGATGCCGACATCCACAAGGGCAATCGCAGCAGCTAAAACAATGTAGAACAATATCTGCCGCATGGCAGCCCCTTGCTCCGCTTGGGCCATGCCACCGGTAACCGCATCAATAATCAGCTTTATTAAATAGAGAGATAACAGTGGTAAAACACCCTGGACTAGTTGCAGGGCAAAATTTGCCACGGTCAAGGCCGGGCAACTTTTCCAGACCAGTTTGAAGGCAAGATCCAGACGCAACACTACGCCTATTCTCCGCATAACAGTTTTACGAAGTGCTTTCAAAGTGTTACACGCATCAATACTATCAAAAAGAAATTATTGAGGATATGGTCAAGCTGGATGATGTCCTTGTCACTCATCGACTAACGGGCCACTGCAACTTTATCATGTTTGTATTTCAATGAACTGTTTTTCATACACTTCATCAAGAAATTCGATAAGCTCTTTGCACGCAATCTCACGATCCACCTTGAAATTTTCTAAAATCGATTCAAGGATGGAAAAAAATCCGTTACCGTCCTTCAGTTCATTCCATATATGCGAGGCAACTGAATTGAAGCTGGAATAGATTCCTGATTTTAAATTCATCAGCACAACCTCATCGTCAATGGTGGTGGACAATATTCCTTCCGCCTGCGTTATTACACATTTTTCCAGTAATTCAGGGGTCATATCACAAAATTTGACTTTCAATTATTTGACCTCCGGCTGGAAAGAAGGAGTCGATTTCCTTGCCCGCGAGATCAGTATCGGCGCTTTCATGCAGGCGGTGTTGATTCGTTCCTTACCGAGATCAATCCATTGCCGGCAAGTTCGTGAAAAAACGCGATCAGATCGGTGCGGCAGACATCTGTCTCTACATCATATTCGGCCATGATTTCACGGCAGATTTCCTGAAAGCTAACGGGTTGTTCCAGAAGCTTCCAGATGCTGGTTCCCACTTCATCCAGACCGCTGTAGGTTCCTGATTCCAGATCCAGGATAACCGTTTCGCCGACAAGCTCGGTGGAGAGCTTGTCGGCATGTCAGCAAAGAATCAGTGTGTCCAGATTTATATTTTCAACCGTAAAAACATCTGCAAATGACATGGTGCTTACTCCTTTGCTCTAATACTGTCTGTCACAAATCCTCATCTTTTTGAAAAGGCGCATTCAACCCCCCTTGCCCCCTTGTCAGATGGAGGAATGAACATCTTCGAACACTTTGAGCTCAACTCTTTTGCACTACATCGCGCCTTTCCCGGTGAGGACGATCTTGATCGTTTTTAGAAATATCACGAGATCCAAGGTGAAACAGCGGTTCTTGATATAGTAGAAATCGTACATCAGCTTCTGGCGGGTGTCTTCGATGGAATTGCCGTAGGGGTAATTAATCTGGGCCCATCCGGTGATCCCGGGTGCTGCCAGATGCCGTTCGGGATAATAGGAAATCTCCCTGGTGTACATCTCCACGAGGCTGAGCGCCTCTGGCCTCGGACCGATCAGGCTCATTTCCCCCTTAAGGATATTGATCAACTGCGGCACTTCATCCAACCGTGTTTTGCGGATAATCCGGCCAACCCTGGTGATACGAGAGTCGTTATTGGTGGTCCAGTGCACGTTGTTCCGGTCAGCTCCATCGGTCATGGTCCTCAGTTTCCAGACCCGAAAAGGCTTGCTCCCTCGGCCCATACGCATTTGTGAGTAGAATATCGGCCCCTGAGAATCAAGCTTGACCAGAAGGGCGGCAAAAGGAAACAGGGGCAAGGCGAGACAGATCCCGATACAGGAAAGCAGGATATCAAAGAAGCGTTTGGTGTACCAGAAGTACCGTTTGTCAGAGGTGCTTAAGGCAAGGATAAACCAGTTGTCATTGAGATGGTCGATGGGGACCTTGCCTGTTATCTCTTCGATTACCTTCCTGAAATCAGAAACCTTAATCTTTTTCTGCATGCATTCCAGCAGAAGTTTCAGCAGTGTATCATCCAGGGTGATTTCTGCCACTATAACCTGATCAATCCCCCTTTCCACGACGATTGAGACAAGATCATCAATATTATTGCCCAGGCAAGGCAGCTGGTTGTCCGTTACCCGCCTCTCGTCTCCCTGGGAGATATAACCTTCAATGGTTGTACGAAGATAGGGACGGGAATGGATGAGCTGTGCCATCTCCGCACTCCTTTTTCCGTTACCAACAAGAATGGCCTTCCATTTGATGGATGCAACCATCCTCTCATTGATGATGTATCGAAAAAGAAGAATAAAGGTGAATGCGCTTACATAAAAGATGATAAATACAGCGCGTGGAACTGTGTTCCGCAGGAAAAAGAATACGACCGCTGATAAAATAGAGCCTGCCAGCAGTCCAGTGCCGAGGGGTATCGCCTGCTGAAGAAAGCGTTGTGAAATCTTATGGGGGGAATAGAGGTCAAAAAGCACGAAGAAGAAAAGAGCGGTCAGGGAGAGGGTCGCAAAGCCCGCAAGATAGTCGAAAGGAAGTCCAAAGGTGAAATGGGCCTGATGACCAAGGAGGATGGCGACGACGAAGGAAATGGCCATCGCCATACTATCACTGACTACCACCAGCGCCTTTTTTTCTTTAAGGGTCGTTTTCATTGATGAAAAATATTGAGCATGGAAAAGAGTTTATCCCCGTGCAGAAGCTATTATCCCGTTCATCGGGGTTAGCTCATGACTCCCTGTTCAGGTTATTCCACACCAGAGACAAAGGAAGCAAGCGAGCCGATATGGGAAATTATCATATGTCCTTTTTTATTACCAACACCACATGGTCTGGCCCCCTAAATATATGGGGAAATAAATAAAAAAAGTTATAGTAGATCATCCTGCCACCTGGGGCTGATGACCCGGTTGTTCCACTTTTAATTGGGTCAATGGTTTTTGGCAGGGGTTTTTCCGGGAAGAGATGTGCAGAAACAAGGAATTTATCATAAGAAGAAGCGTGATGTATGGATAGATATTTTCTCACAATACTGGAACCTTTTCCCTTCAGGGAAAAAATATGCGGGAACCAAACACTCTTGCTCAACGGTGAAAAACTTGCCGTAGAATATAATGTGCTCATGCTCTTCTACACGCAGTTGAAGCGATACCTGAAAGAAACAGGACCCGATGAGGTCATTGACCATTTTATACAGGAACGTAAGCAGACTCTTCTCCAGCGAGTAGCATATTCGTTGCCACAAAGGGCAGTTGAGAAAGAAGTTCTCCGTTTGTTGCGGAAGGAAAACATTTCTGCCGTTGTAATCAAGGGAAGTGCAATTTCCCAGGATATCTATAAAAATATCAACTCTCGAACATCCTGTGATATTGACCTTCTTGTTAAAGAATCGGATGTTGCGATGGCAGACAGTATCCTTGTTACAAACGGGTTCACTCGCTCTGATCTGGAGCCATTGCCTTTCTTGCTCTATCGACGGCATCACGCGACATATTTACCAAAAATTCCCGGCCAACAAATTCCCATTGAATTGCATTGGAGTTTTTCCATCCCCGGATTTTTCAGACTTTCGTCCCGGCAGATATGGCAACAAGTTCAGGAGAATAAAGATGGCGCCCTCAAGTTGTCACCGCAGGTGAATCTTATTCAGCTTTTCATGCATCACCATATGCACGCTTTGAGCCAATTAAGAAATGTGGTCGATTTGTTCTGGGGAATTTATGCCTATGACAATGAAATTGACTGGCCTGATTTTACTGAAAATATTAAACAAATAGGGCTGCTTGGCACAACAAAAAACAGTGTCAGACAAATTGAGGCGCTCTGGCCGGAAAGGAGCAGGCAACTCCGCGGGTTGCAAATTTTAAAAAATACAACGAACAAAACGGTTTCATTCTTACCCGTTTACAGGTTGATCAAGTTGGAACCAAATGCAGGCCCCTTGAGTGTACGAGACAAGATTGTTTCGCGGCTGGTCCTCGACAGTTGGAGTACCCGGCTTTTCTCCTTTATAAAATCTGTTTTTCCTTCACCTGAAATTTTAGAGGAGCTTTATAAAGATCATCCCAACAAAGGCATGATCAGGAATTATTTCCGCTATATCCGCTGGCGCTACTTCACTTAGTGGAATGGATTGAGGGTCAACGGGTGACTTTCTCAATCTGGTATTATTGTTGCCCAAGCTTCTGTAAAAATACCCGCCACAAAAACAACGGACTTGATATAAAATTCCGCTTGAATAATCTTCCTGGTTCTTGCAGGAGTCTTGGCAGCCACTCCAATCCCATCTTCTGAAAAACAGGATGGGAGCGTTTGATATTACCTGCATAAAAGTCAAAGACCGCGCCAATGGCACCGATAAACTTCACGTCCAACTGATCCCGGTGTTGAAAGATCCATTTTTCCTGTTTGGGGGCGGTCATGCCGACCCAGAGCACATCGGGCCGGGCGGCGTTGACCGCCGCCACCATCTTCCGGCTGTCCTCGACACTGAACTCCGGCTTGTATGGCGGGGAACAGAAGCCCGCAATCCTTATATTCGGATATTCTGCGGCCATTTTGGTCTTTATCGTCATCAGGGTTTTTTCGCTGGAACCCAGAAAGAAATAGCTCCTGCCCCCGGTTTTATTCAATTGAGCGCTCAATCCCCAGAAAATATCACTGCCGGTAACCCGTTCCCGGATGGTGCCGCCGAGAATCCTGGAAGCAATGACGATCCCGATTCCGTCGGGAGTGACCAGGTCGGCGTCGCAGATGGCCTGGTGGAAGAGAGGATCATTGTTCGCTTCAACCAGAGAATGGGGGTTGGCGCAGACAAAGACCTTGCCCTTTTCGGTGTCATCAAGCCAGCTGCCAATGAGGTCAAGGCACTGAGAAACAGGTTGGCTGGTCACCGAATTGCCGAGGATGCTTTCAGCGGCGAGGAACTTGTTCATGAGAATGAACCTGTAGAGTGTTTTCGGCAGTTTAAAGTCGCCTTCTCATAGATTTCCATGAGGATTTTGTGGTTCGCGTCTGCCGTATATTTTTCTTCAAATTCCATCCTCGCATTTTGGCCCATTTTGCTTAATGACTTCTGATCATTCCAAAGAGTCTTTAGGGCATGATAAAAGGCCAGGACATTTCCAGGTTCTACAAGGATACCATTTTCACCTTCATGAACAATGCACGGCAGAGAGCCAAGATTTGAGGCAGCCACCGGCACTCCCAGAGCAAAGGCTTCACGAATGACCATGGGAAAACCTTCAAAACAGAGAGAAGGGACAACCATGAGCCGGGCCTGGGATAGTCTCTCCTGGGCCTTGGCAAATGGGAGCTGGCCCAGGAAATGTATCCTGTCGCCAAGACCAGACCGTTCAGACAAGGCCTGTAATTCCTGTCGCAGAGGACCATCACCGATGATGTCAAGCTCTGGACATTGCCGTCCCCATTGGAGCCAGGCAGCAAGGAGAACCTTTACGCCCTTCTCTTCGCTCAGTCTTCCTATAGAGACAACGCGTTGAGAACGTTTTTCCCAGGGTAACGGCTGGGGAGGATCAGCATAAAACTGGGGTTTAACGGAAACACGATCCCCCGGCAGTCCTGCTGCCACCATTAAATCCTTCTGGAACCGGGTCAGGGCAATAAAGGCATCCACCCTGTCCGTCCAGGTACCAAGTGCCCGATGAAGGGCAACACCAACCGCCAGAGGCAGGGTTGCCAGGCGGCTATTGCGGTAGCATCGGTGGACCAGGGAAGGAATTACGGTTCGCCCATCAAGACAATCGGTACATGGGCGGCCCTCCCGCATGGGAATGGCAGCCGGGCAGAAAAGACGGTAGTTGTGCAGGGTGAGTACCGTGGCGCAGCGTCGGCCCATGGCATAAAATACCCCTGGAGATAGAAGCGGAAAGGTGTTATGGGCATGGACCACGTCGGGCTTGAAACGGACCACCTCTCGCCGCACCGCGCGAACCATCCAGGGATTCCAGGGGACAGCCAGCGCACCTCGGAGTGTTCCCAACCCACCTTTGCCGCGGATTTCGTCACTGTGGCGGGTAAACTCCACCACTTCGTGACCATGTTGACGGAGCAGGCCCCGCTCCGCCTCATAGACCGCGTTCTCGCCACTGGGGGCGGCGGAGCCATAGAAGTTGTGGACAAGGAGGACTTTCATATCAGTTGATGCTGACGCGCCCTTTCCATATCTTTGTCGCCATATCGGCAAGCATCCCCCCCGGCTCCCGCCGTGGCAGGTTCAATGCCTCGACAATACCGTCCGCAAAGCGTTCCAGGGACCAGTTGGCGATAATTGTTTGTGATTTTTTCCCCATTTCTCGCAAATCGCTATCAGTCAGCTCGCTTATGCGTGTCATAAGGACAGCCAGTTCATCCTTATTGCCGGGAGCAAAGGTCCAGCCGTTCTCTCCTTCTTTCACCAGGGTTTCGGCGGCACCGCAGCCCCGGCTGACCAGCACCGGCAGTGCGGCAGCCATGCCCTCATTCACCACCAACCCCCAAGGGTCAAGCACACTTGGAACGACCAGTGACTGAGCCAATCCATAATAGTAACAAATTTCAGTTCCCGTAATGATACCGGCAAACTTGATTCCCAACTCGTTCTGTGTCATCGCTTGGACCTGTTCCAGATGCGGGCCACCACCGACCAAAACCAGACTCCATGCTGCGACACCTGCTTGTGTACGATAGCGGCTATAGGCGGAGACCAAGGCTTCCAGCCCCTTACGGGGAAGAAAACGTCCGACGAACAGAAAATATTTCTCCGGCAATCCCCTTTCGGTCCTCATGGCCTCGGCACTGGTGCGGGCGGTATCGGCATGACGGCGATAATATTCGTTGTCAACCACATCCACACCGTAAAGAACCCGTTCGCGGGGAAACCCCATCGTAACATAATAGGCCAGATGAGATGGCGCGGGGATAAACACACCATCAATATTACGATGGATCAGCCGTTTAATGGCGATGGTCAGCCAGCCACGCTGATCTGTATGCTCCCAGGCGTCGTCCATCATTATTCGCCGACAATTGCTTGTCAGGCGATGGACATCGGCCGCCATTCCCTCAGGGAATGGCGTTGCCGGGGCGAATATCACATCTGGTTGCAGTTGCACAAGCACCTGCCGAACCGCCAGATGGATTTCAGTCGTCGTATGGTCGTTGTAGGAACTGTCGGGAAAACAACAGATATGTGCAAAATCATCCGGTGAGGTCTCTTGATGAAAACCGTATGTGGCGTCCTGGCTCGCAACCTCAATGGCGGTCAGACGGTGCCCAAGTGTGGCAAGGCGCAACTGTGCCTGCCTGATCCGGGCTCGATGATATGGCAGAAACCGCTGCCAGATAATGACCACGTGAAGGGGTATTAGTGATTGTTGTCTGGATGATGAAGAGTGTTTTTTCACTTAAATTCGATATCTTATAGCAAGGGTTTTTGCAGCTCTAACCCATATGTTCTGACCAGTAATATTTTTATCAGGCTGTCTTGGCCATGACAGGAGAGGTGGCTCCGATCGTTTGAACAGTATTTCACGTTTTTTAAGTGGAATCTCTGCATTTTTTACGCCGCCTGTTTAACCGTCGGCAGCATCACGGTCCACTGATTCGTAAAACGTAACGGCCTTATTGGACAATATGTTTTTCATTTTATTACCAAAAACAATCAGAACGAGCGGATCATATGCAATATTTTTGATGCCAAGTGTTGCGTGCGTGAAGGAAGGGTTCCCGGAAATTTTGATATAATGTTAAGGACTTGCAGTCGGGTATTCATCCCGATGTAACTGCTTGCATTCCGAATCTCCAACCGTGCATCGATGCCTCGATTGAGCATAATGAATACCACGGCACGCATACGGTGCCAGAGGGCCAGATATTCTTTCAGGCTTTGTTGCGTTTCAAGTGGTACAATGTCGAGAATTTCGGAGAGACTTTGAGCGACTTGATCCGGTTGTTGTGGTATGCGAGGCGGACGGTCAGACATTTGCTGCGGTGCATAAAAGCGGGCAAGTGGTGAGGCGCAGTAAGCAATATCGAAACGAACCGCCAGGCGCGCCCAAGTGAGCAGGTCTTCCCCTGCAATAATACCGACCGGAAACCCATTTATTTCAATGATGGATTTTTTGTCAACGGCAACGGCTGATGAAGTGATAGGTGGGTCTGAAAATGTTGCGGTTTGAAAGTAGTCCAACAGTCTCCCCTCGCTGGTGCCAGCTGGGAAGCCACCTCGCAGGATGGCCAGTCGAGGTGGCTGTCCCATATAACAGATCATATAGCTTGTAGCAAAAACCCGGCATAAAGGAAATTTTTCCCGGAGCCTGATAATGGTCTCCAAAAATTCCGGCAGCCACTCGTCATCCGCATCCAGAAACGCGACCAAGTCCGCCCTCGCCTCGGCAATGCCCCGGTTCCGGGCCGCAGAGACTCCACCATTGTTCTGGCGGATCATCCGTATCCGTGGGTCGTTCCAGGCGGCAACGACATCCGGCCCCTTGTCGGTGGAGCCGTCATCCACCACCAGCAGTTCGTAATCGGCAAAGGTTTGGGCAAGCACCGACTGGATGGCCCGGCCCACCTCATGCTCCTTATTGTAGAGCGGCATCACCACGGAGAGAGCGGGGAGTTTCTCACCCATAAATGACCGCCTTCTGCCGGGCTCGCCTCGCCCCGTAGGCCAACCCCAGGATGATAAATTGCAGATTACCGAAGTATGAGACATAGACCATGACGTTATCGGTAAACATCATGATGGTAAACGGAACGAAGGCAGAGATACCGGTGAAGAACAATACCCTGGTTTCAAGGACAGGTTCCTGCCTTGCCCTAATAAATCCATGCCAAATTGTTCGCATCAGACAAAGGATATAAAGAGCAAGCCCCAGGTAACCGTAATCGAAAAATGTCAGCAGCCAGTCGTTATGTGGGTATGCTAATTTTCTTGTAATTCGGTACACGAAAGTCTCGCCCATACCGGTGCCGTGACCGGTCCATTTTTCATCCATCGCGGCCGCTTCCATCTTCTCCCACATGAACTTGCGGCCGGAGGTGGCAAAGTCCCGGTTACTGCTGTTCACATCCTCAAGAGTCCCCTGGCCGGAATAGAACATTTTTTTCTGTACGCGCTCGGTATTGAATATGGCCAGCCCGACCAGGGCGACCAGCGCCAGGGCCACGATCCGCCGGGAGAGGGAAAGGGGGGCGGCGAGGGAAAGGGGAAAGGTCAGCAGCGCGGCAGCGATTGCCGTTCGGGTCACGGCAATAAAGGGGATGGAGGCGAGGAGCACCCAGAGAATCAGATCATTTTTCGAGCGGGTGATAATATAACTGGTGGCATACAGTGAACAAAAAAGCGTCACCGCGATGGCCTCCGCCGCCATGCCGGTGACGGAAGGGAGTGCGCCGGTCAGCAGGACACCGGTCTTTAAGAGCACGATCAACAGAAGCAGGTAGGACAGACGACGGCAGGTGGCAAGAAAAGCCCGCAGATCAGCAACACTGGGGCGCCAGGTGGAAACGGCCATGCCCACCACCAGCGGGCTCAACAACTGCAAGGTGCGCTGCAGCGGGATCACCCGCGGATCGATCTGAGACCCATCGACAAGGAGAAGATGGGTAAACAGGAGTAAGACCCAGGGAAGCCAAAGGACAAAGGGAAAGGTGACCATGCTCAGATTTCGGGCCAGAACCAGCAGTGCCAGGGCAAACGGAATGACCCAGGCCAGACCCGACAGGTTATAGCCCAGGAGAGGCTTGTTCCAGATAAAAATGACGCTCATAAACAGCATCACCATCTGAATGATCAGCGGCAACCGTTTCAGATCGGCCAGCAGATCATTGCCTGTACCCGTTATGGCGCCTGCTGAAAATTGTTTGGGTATCAATCTCATCCCCTTACCCTCTCCCCTGGATGGCCGCGTAGGCGGCCAGGGTACACTCGGAAAATCTCTGTAGGGAAAAGTGTTGCCTCACGCGCTGCGCCCCTTTGCGTCCCATCATAGCCGCTGTTTGAGGCGCTGCAAGAAGTTGGATCAGAGCGGCAGCCAGGGCATCTGCATCCTCGGGAGGCACCAGCCTGCCGGTCTCATGGTCAGCGATGATCTCTGTTAACCCGTCAACGGCGGAACCGACAACCGGAAGCCCTGCGGCCATTGCCTCGGCTGCCACCAGGCCGAATCCCTCGAAGATGGAAGGTACCGCCACCACGTCCATAATGCCATAGAGCTGAAAGACCTTGTCGGCTTCGTGTTGACCCAGCCAACGTACGTTGTCTCCCATTCCCAGCAGGCTTGCCTGACGTTGCAGGTCATTTCTGTCCGGGCCATCTCCCACCACCAGAAGCAGAACGGAAGGAATCTCTCTGCGAACCATTGCCATCGCTTCCAAGAGAACGCTTTGTCCCTTCTCCCATCGCAGTCGCCCCACCACTCCCACCACCGGACGTTCTCCAATATCCATGGCAGAGCGCAGCCCTGAACGATCAGTGTTGGTCACAATGGCAGCAATGCGATCCACATCCACAGCATTATAGATGGTACTGTGTCGGTGGTGTTCTTTATGGTGCGGGTCGAACAGTGTGGCGTTGCCAAACCAGGATTTTTCCACAGCCAGGGAGTTGCAGAAAAACGCGGCACACAGACCTGCTGCACTTCGCAGCAGCAGTTTGGCCTTCCAGCCATAGGTCCGTCCGGGCTGATGTACCGTGGCAAAGAGTTTTGGTATCCGGGCCAGGCGAGCGGCCAACACCGGAATAAAGCCAGGGGCCATATACTGAACATGGACGATATCTGGACGTTCATCACGAAAGAACCTTCGCAACCGTAACAGCAGGCACAAAAGTCCATCGCTTCGCTGTAAGTTCAAAAGTACCACACGAGCACCCTGCTGCTCAAACCGGGTAACGACATGGGTATCAAATTCGTAATAACAACAGATTGTTACGCGATAGCCTGCTTTTGTGAGCACACGAACTACCGATAGGGTTTGCACTTCCGTGCCGCCAACAAGAAGCACAGGAATGGAAATCGAAACATTGAGCGATAACTGGTCAGGCATGGTCGGCTTTCTTTTTTTGAGTCGATGGCAAGGGGAAGATACGCCTGATCTGTTCAATTACAGATGAACTGCCAATTGCCTGCAAACATTCCTGGGTCATGCAGTGGTCATCGTAACAATAGCAGCAGGAGGGAATACTGAACAGCGAAACAACCCGGTTTCCCAATGGGAGCCAGTGGGTCGGACTGAGACGCAGGCTGAATATCGCAACGGTCGGCACCCCGACCATGGCAGCAAGATGCATGGTGCCTGTATCGTTTGTTACACATCCCTCAGCAAGACGAAGCAGTTCTATGAGCTCTGATACGGTGGTTTTCCCCGCCATGTTGTAGGCTGTACCACCCGAGAAGCGGACAACATCGTCAGCTACGAGCCGTTCCGCGGATGTTCCCGTTACCACAACCGCTCCATTATATTGAGTAAATAAATATTCCGCAATCTTACCAAACCGTTCTGCCGGCCAGCGCTGGGCAATAAATTTTGCGCCAGGATTGACGATAAAAAAATTTTCCGGGTTTATCTGATTTGCTTTCAGTTTATGCAGAACAGACTGCTTGGCCGCCTCATCATGTCCCAGGAGGTCTTCAGGTAAAGGTGGCTGGAATCTTAGCTGCTCAAGCACGTCCCGATGGCGGCATGGTTCATTTTTGACAAAGCGGTGTTGCACGTCATTGAAGAGCCGTCCCCGTTTCAGAGTGGACATGCGGAATCCAACTGCATAAACTGCCCCGAGCAATCGCGCAAAAGCCATTTCACGAACCACTGCTCCGAACCATCCCCGGTTGCCAAAGGGCGAAAGATTTACAAACAGGTCACAGGCAATGTGGGCGAACTTTTTCCGATCCATTAGAAAGATAAAGCCCTTACGTTGCACCGGATCTTCATTGAGGGTTATCAAGTCATCTTTCAGGTTGGATGGCCCCAGAATTCCCTTGGCAATCTGAGCTCCCCATAACTGGCAATTAGTAATGACCGTTATTTTTGCCTGCGGGTAGTGACTGCGGAGCGCTGCCAGGGCTGGCAGCATGACAACATTGTCTCCCAGTATCCCTACTGTGTAAACGACTACGGACTTGACGTCTGCTGGAGGAATACCGACTTTAAAAAATAACCGACGAAAAGTTTCCAGCAAAAGATTTACGATGATGACCCAGCAAGTGATGAACGCGCTCTTGAGAAACTGCCTGATACTCAAGCGTTTTACCTGGCGCACGATCTCCTCTGCCTCTTTGAGAGAATGTACCGCATAGACCGGAGCACGGTTATGATCTCTGTCAGACACGGACATTCTCTCGATTCACCATGGATACATTCTCATAAATCTTCTCCAAATCCCTGACATGCTGTTCGATTGGCACCACATCACCGGTTTTTCTGGCCATGGTTTGGAGGCACTCAGGTTTATCGATCAGGAATTGAACGGCCTGCCGCAAAGCCTTTACATCATTGGGGGGGACCAGAAGGCCGTTCTCTCCGTCGCGTATCTGTGCCTCTGCACCACCGCACCGTGAAGCAATCACGGGACGACCGACAGCGAGGGATTCGGCAATGGTCAAACCAAAGACTTCAAGGCAGATAGCTGGATGTATCGTTACATCACATGACCCTATTTGTTGAGCTATCTCTTCGTGTGAACGGGCACCGTGCCAGATTGCGTTTACTGACTTGTACTGCTGTCGCAATCTTGCCAGGTAGCGTTGTTCCGGCTTGGTAACCGCACCGCCGACAATGTGCAATTCGTAAGTTTCAGGTGAAAGACCAGAAAAAGCCTCGAGCATGACATGAATCCCTTTGACGTGGCTGATTCGTCCGACATACATGAACCGTATGGGTCCTTTCCCCATATCGCGGCGCAGGGGTTGTCGCTGTGGCAAAGGGATACCATGGGGCACAACGACAACCTTGCTTATGGGGATGCCGTTACGCACCAGCGCGTCTCGGATGGCGGGGGTCGGTGCAATCAGGAGAGTAGCGTATTTGCCAATGGTCTTGATAGCAGCAAGCTTTTCACGGATGGACAGTGCCAAGGTGCCAAGCGGCGTAATAAAGTACAGGAATCGCCGTTCCCGCAACCAGTGACCAAGGCGTAACTGGGTTTCGAGCGGTATGAGCCGTAGCAAAGGCCACCAGAGTTGACCTCCAGGAATGGATTGGATAGAGCAGGGCGGGCAGGTGGTTTGACCGGCGGGTACCCCACAAATTTCATCATGCTGGTTGAGCAGCGCACCAGCCGGGCAGACGATACCGCCATGGTGCGCGGTTACGATACAGGGGGTGCTGGTCCTGTATGCTGCCAAACAGGCAAGCTCTTTCCAGCCGTGGGCATGGATAATGTCGGGTTGAATCTCGTTGATAATTCTATCAATACAATTGAGATAATGTGATTTATCAGAAAGAAAATCATTTTCAAGTGATCCATATAAAAATATCAGTTGGCATTCTTTGAATCCGTCATGGTCACACCACAAAGATTCTGATGCAGCATGGTCACCAGATATAAGGGACAAGTAGTAGATATTGTGTTTCTCAGACACCAATTCAAAAACTAGATTCCGAACATAAACCTGGCCGCCACCATAATTATCCGATATTCGACCGCTACTTATTACTAATATTTTCATTGAAGCATTCACGTTTCATTAGATAAATAGAATTATCTCGTTGAGACGGTATAAGCTACTCCCGGTTGTCAAAGCAGCAAGATGGTAAGATTAAATTTGATTTTGCTCAGTTAGTACTACTCCGACATATATATATTGATTTAGGATAATATTTCTGTTACTTTCAATG
>JACDZF010000220.1 GCA_013426795.1 Desulfocapsa sp.
CCGCCTCCACCATTTTAAAATGAACAAAGCCCTTTCCAGAACCCTGTACGGTTCTGGAAAGGGCTTTGTTTTTTATATGGTTTTATATGCTGTCTCCAGAATTTCTTATCTTATTCACCAGTTGAAACAGCCAGGAGCCACATTATTTCCAAATTGCTGCCTGCGGATGGAATTTTCACTGCCTTGTCCACCCTTGCTTCCTCTTCAAGAATATGCTAAACTCCTGTCATTCATAAACTCAGCCTTTAGGATTTACAGGAATGATCCCTCGCCACATTCAATCTCATCTGCACACGCTTCTCTCCCATTTTCCCTGTGTTGTTCTGACAGGTGTGCGGCAGTGCGGAAAAACCACCCTGCTGCAGACCCTGCCCGAGGAATGGCAGCGTTTTGATATGGAAAACTCGACGGATCGCAAGCAATTACTGGCTGATCCCGATCTGTTTTTCCGCCTTCATACTGATAAAATAATCATCGATGAGGCGCAACTGGCACCGCCTTTGTTTTCAGCCCTGCGTGTTGCGATTGATCGAGACCGCTCTCGAAAAGGGCGTTTTTTACTCTCCGGTTCCAGTTCTCCTGAGCTGGTCAAGCAGATTCCTGAAAGCCTGGCTGGCCGGGTCGCTCGTCTGGAAATGGCGCCACTGAGCTTGTCCGAGGCCTGGCAAATCCCTCCCTCATTCCTCTATCCCTTACTGGTTCAAAACACCGGTATGGAAGAAATTCAGGCCGCTGTCAAACCACGTTTAACGATAGCACAGGTTCGCGATTACTGGTTTCGGGGGGGCTATCCCGAACCCTGGGTAAGCCAGGATGGGCAATTCCGCAGTCTCTGGTACCGCAATTACATTGATACCTATTTACTGCGAGACATCGGAGCATTGTTTCCGGGGCTTAATCGTGATCGCTACCGCCAGTTTATTTCCCTGCTCAGCCAGTATTCCGGCAATATCATCAATAATGCCGACATCGCCAGAACCCTTGGCGTAAGTGAGCCAACCGTTCGTGACTGGTTCTATATCGCCCACGACACCTTTCTGTGGCGGCACATTCCGGCTTGGGATCGTTCACCCGCTAAACAAGTGATGAAACACCCCAAGGGCTTTTTGCGAGACAACGGCTTGTTGCACCGACTCCTGCAAATTCAGGATCATACGATGCTGACAACTCACCCGTCGGTGGGGAAATCGTGGGAGGGCATGGTGGTGGAGACTTTGCTCAGGGGTTTTGAAAACGCCGGGATCAATGTGCAGGCCTTTCACTACCGGACGCGCGGCGGGGCCGAAGTTGACCTGATCCTCGAAGGCCAGTTCGGTAATTCCCGTCTCCTGCCGGTGGAAATCAAGCTGACGCAGCAGTCGGACAAACGGGCTCTCCGCTCCCTGTCAGACTTTATCGCCACCCACAACTGCCCTCTGGGGCTGATCATTAATAATGACGAACGCACACGGCGGATGGATGAGCGTATTCTTGCCATTCCCGCAGCCTGCCTTTAAACAAAGGGCCAAAGAACAGACGTCTCTTCGAGCAGCAGGAACTCGCACATAGAAGATACTGCTTTTTGGCCATTGAGACTTTAACCAAATGATTTTATGAGATTTTCTGTATAGGAGATATGTTGACTTTAAACCTATTCAGCCATCCCAAAATATAACCGGCCTTGTTGGTCAATGGTAGGATCACATGCCCATCTAATTTTATTTAAGAGAGATTTAAAGCCAAACACAACTGGACCGTTCCAATCGGGAATTACCAATACCGTTGCGCCCAAGATAATATCTTCCCCAGAATCAACCAAAATACGTAACTCACATTCATGCAATATACCGTCATCTGTGCCAAATCTAGATGACAGCCTGATTGGTATTTCTAAAGAACTAAAACAACCTGGGTTGCTATCAACTATTGTTTGCGGAATAACAGCCCATTCCGCACCTGTATCAAACAAAGCATAGTATTTGTCGGTATTCTCACCAAATGAACACTTAACACTAATTATTAGATTTCGGCCATTTTCATCTATATCAGTGAGTAAAGCGGTTGATCCCAAGCTCCATTCATGAAATTCGTCGCCTCCCTTCTTGTATAAGGCGCTCATAATTTAAGAAAAGTAACATCATCAATTACGTTGAGCAATTTTATTTCTTTTTTTAGTTCTAAGAGGTTATCGTTTGCTGCAATCAGCTTGCCTGCCATTAAGGCAACCCACTGAGAAGTAAAATTATTCTTATTTTCAGCAATTAATTGAGATTCTATCTCAATTTCATTCTTTTTAAGCGACGCAGTTCTATTTGTATTCTTGAGTGGCTTAGAAAATGCTATCTTCCATTTATTAATAAGCGGCGAAGAGTAATTATTAAATTCTTTAATAATAGATTTTGCTTCTATCGTCTTACCTTCCTTAATTAAGCTTAATATCATTCTTTCTAGAGCTTTAATGTTAAATTCATCTTTAATTTGTTCCATATCAGAATAACTTTCATTTTCTATATATACAGAAGAGTTACTATGTTGCTTAACAGATCGATAAACTTCATTATATTGATTTGTATATTTATTCACATGAGACTTGGCAATACTGCCTATACTGTCTAGCGTATTAGTATTTAATGTAACTTCATCAAGTATTATTTCATTCATACGAATGTCTCCATAAATTTTTCATTACATATGGCCTTAAATATTACTTTGTGATGATTGTGGGCATTTGAACACCAGCTTATTAATGAGTCATATGATATTTCCACAAAAACATGCGCCTTGGATGTGACAATAAAATCAATGACAAAAACTTTTTCTCCATTATGCGTACCTTGATTTATCTGACAAATTATTTGTCCTCTTGGTGTATCACATTCAACTTCTAATGTAATCGACCCCAAGGGGCAATCTGTTTTAACATTCTGACTTTCAACAAGTTTTTTGGGCAACGAAATATTGCCAATATTTAATTTGTTATTTATAAAATCAAATATAGATTCATTATTCTCCGATGGAATAACATCTCTGTAACGTAGTTGTATGTCTATCAATGGCAAGTCTTTAATTGGGAAAGGATAGCTTTTTTCTAGTAGTTTGATCCCTCGCTGTACATCAATTTTGAAAGTATCCCAATCGTAAACAAATTCACCAAAATTTGCCTGATTAATGGTGTAAACACCATCGCCAAGTTGGTATAAAGGGTAGCTTTCTTGTTTTTTCCTATATCTATATTTTACTAAATGTGGAAACGGTGGTTGATTTTCTATTACCTCTAACAAGCCAAAACCTTCCGACTCTGCGTATATTTGAAATTTTCCCGGCATTAACGATTGTTCTTTTTGAGAAAACTCAATAAGTAATTCATTTCCTTTTCGTGTTGTTTTCCCCCACTTAATTTCAAACACGACTTCAACTAGAGGGGCATTCTTAAGCTTAGACATTTCTATTCTCAATAAAGTTTATATAAAAACTGTACTAATTCAATATGTTACAAGCATAACTTCTTCGCACTATAACTCTTTTCCAAAGAGGTAAGTACAAAAAAGAGTGTGGTTGATGACAAAGATAGCAAGTTAGTATAACGTTAATTCATATCTACATGAAAGTGAAAAATACTCGTAATATGATTTTAACCTATGGCCAGGTTACGATTTGATATCATTCATTCTCGGCTGGAGAATAAGAAACTTGCGAACCTTTCACAGACCAATTTGCTTCTTACCAGAGTAAAGATAATTCCAAAAAGTCATAACTGCCAGCCTCTCATTCCTTCCGCCACCCATCATTCCCATGCCCATCAAATACACGGAGCATAGAAAAGTAATCCCCGCTTGTTCATTTATCTCAGAGCAGTTCGTACCAGACTCCTCGGCCACTCCCTTGTTGCTTGAGGTGATTTTGTTTGACCAGTGAGCGGAAGTGTTGTTTGAGGGTATTGCGACTGGCACCTGTTAATCGAATGCTGTCGCTCATGGTGATCCGGCCGTGTTCACG
>JACDZF010000221.1 GCA_013426795.1 Desulfocapsa sp.
CTCCTCGGCGATGGTAACTCTAGAGTGAGTATCTTATGGATTTAGTTGATCTTATTGCGGAAAAACGATTTATCGGGCAGGAGTTTCTGACCTGGCTGTGGTGGAAGAGCGAAGAACGGGGCGGCAGCGTCGCCCTCACCGGCTCCAAGGACTTTTCCGGCGACATCACCGTGGTCTTTGAAAAGCACCTGCTCCTCGAATACGGCGAGGGAGAGTCCAGCGAAAAATGCATCTGCAGCGGCCTGCAAAGTGAACTCAAGGAAGGCCGCACCGGCCTGATCATGGGCAAAAAGCTGGAGCAGGCGCGGATACAACTGGCGCACGGTGATTATGAGTGGAACTTCACCATGGCCGCCGCCGTCATGGAGTTTCGCAACGTCAAACTGCCCAAGACCGGCGCCGCCCAGGATGGCGGAGACAGCCCGGAGGAGACAGAGGGCCGGATTCTCGAACGGATCTTCCTCTTTGAAGAGCTGGTCCGCCTGGTGCAGTCCCTTTTCCGCATGTTCCTTGAGGTTCGTGTCGATCAGGGGTGGAAGGATGAGCTGGTCAAGATTCGCAAATGGGTGCACACCAAGGGCATGATCGCGGAAGAAAGAGGCGGGCAGGCTTGAAAGAGAGGGTCACAAAAGAGTGATGGACAGATTTTTGCGCGGGTTGAAAACAAGAAAAACCGGAAGAGACACTTATGGAATTTGAAACCGTCATCGGGCTGGAAATCCATGCCCAACTCAAGACCGAGTCCAAGATCTTCTGCGGCTGTTCCACCACCTACGGGGCGCCGCCCAACACCCATACCTGTCCGGTCTGCCTGGGATTGCCCGGCACCCTGCCGGTGCTCAATAAAAAGGTGGTGGAATTTGCCATCAAGATGGGCCTGGCAACAGGGTCAACCATCAATAAATTCAACCAGTTCGCCCGTAAAAACTATTTCTACCCGGATCTGCCCAAGGGCTATCAGACCTCCCAGTTTGATCTGCCCATCATCGAGCACGGCCAGGTGGAGATCGAGGTGGACGGCAAAAAACGGGAGATCGGCATTACCCGCATGCACATGGAAGAGGACGCAGGCAAGCTCATCCACGACGAGCGGGAGCCCGTCTCCTATGTGGATCTCAACCGCACCGGCACCCCGCTTCTGGAGATCGTCTCCGAACCCGACCTGCGCTCACCCGAGGAGGCCGCCGCCTATCTGCGCAAGATCCACGCCATCCTCCGCTATCTTGACATCTGCGACGGCAACATGCAGGAGGGGAGCTTCCGCTGCGACGCCAATATCTCCCTGCGTCCCATGGGCGAGACCAAACTTGGCACCCGCACCGAGCTCAAGAATATGAACTCCTTCCGCAATGTCCAGAGCGCCCTCGAATATGAGGTGCGACGGCAGCGGGACATCCTTATGGACGGCGGTTCCATCCGCCAGGAGACCCTGCTCTGGAATCCGGATCGGAACTGCACCGAATCCATGCGCGGCAAGGAAGAGGCCCACGACTACCGCTACTTCCCCTGCCCCGACCTGATCCCGGTGGAGATCGACGAGGCCTGGATTGAGGCCATCCGCGCCACCCTGCCCGAATTGCCCAACGAACGGCGGCTCCGCTTTATGCAGGAGTATGAACTGCCCGAGCATGATGCCGGTCTGCTCACCGCCTCGCGCGAACTGGCCGACTATTTCGAGAAGGCGGCTGCCGCCTGCCATCAGCCCAAGAAGGTCTCCAACTGGATCATGACCGAACTGATGCGTGAGCTCAAGGGCGAAGAGGTGAGCGCCTGCAAGGTCACGGCCGAGCACCTGGGATCCCTCATCACCATGGTGGAAGCGGGCACGATCAGCGGCAAGATCGCCAAGACCGTCTTTCTGGAGATGATGGCAAGCGGCGCGGCGCCGGAAGCGGTGGTGCGCGACAAGAACCTGGGCCAGGTCTCCAATGAGGGCGAGCTTGTCGCCATCGTCCGTCAGATCATCGCCGACAACCCCGGTCAGGTGGCCGACTTCAAGGGCGGTAAGACCAAGCTGATGAGCTATTTTGTCGGCCAGTTGATGCAGAAGACCAAGGGGCAGGCCAATCCGGCCCTCGCCAACAAGCTCTTCAGCCAGGAACTGACAGGGTAGCCATCCCCATGGACAAGGAAGGGTGGCAGAAAAAGGGGGAAGGACACCGGCAGCGCCTGCGGGATCGTTTCCTTGACCGCGGCCTGGACGGTTTCCGCGACGATGAGGTCCTTGAGCTGCTGCTCACCTTCGGCACCCCGCGCAGCGACTGCAAAGAGGCCGCCCGTCTGGCCCTGGCCGAATTCGGCTCCTTTGCCGCCGTCTTCGAGGCCTCCATCCCCGCCCTCCAGGTGATCCCCGGCATCGGCCCGAAAAACAGCTTTGCCATCCACTTTGTCCAGGCGGTTGCCCGCCGCTATCTGAAGGAAAGGCTCCAGGGCAAGCGCTACCTCCACTCCTCCGCCGAGGTCCGGGAGTATCTGCTCCACTCCATGCGGAGCCTCAAGAAAGAGGTCTTCACCGTCATCTACCTCGACTCTTCGCACGCCATCATTGACTCCGAGATCATCGCCGAGGGCACCATCAACGTCAACACCGTCTATCCGCGCGAGCTCATAAGCCGCGCCCTGGAGCAGAACGCCGCCGCCTTGATCGTGGCCCACAACCATCCCTCCGGCAGCCTTGACCCCTCGCCCCAGGATCGCCATCTGACCCGCACCCTCTGCCTGCTCTGCTCGCTGATGCAGATCCAGCTCCTGGACCATCTGATCATCGGAGACGGCAGCTTCTCCTTTGCCGACCAGGGACTGATGACCGACATCCAGCAGGAATGCCGGGAGCTGACGCAGAAACTGCGCTGAAATTCGCCCCGGCCCATGTCTTCCCTCTATATCCATATCCCCTTCTGCCTCTCCAAATGCCCCTACTGCGCCTTTGTCTCCCATGCCGGGCTGGACGGGCTGCACCAGCGCTATGCCGGGGCCCTGCTGCGGGAGGCGGAGGAACTGGCCCACAGCCATCCCGCCTTGCCCCTGTCCACCATCTTTGTGGGCGGCGGCACCCCCACCATTTTATCGGGTGCGGCCCTGGCCGCAATCATCACCAGTTGCGCGGAATTCTTTGGACTGGGACATGACGCGGAAATCTCCGTTGAAGCCAACCCCAGAACCATCGACGCCAGCAAGCTCGCGCTCCTGCGCGCAAGCGGGGTCAACCGCCTCTCCATTGGCGTGCAGTCCTTCCAGGATGAGGAGTTGCGCCGTTTGGGCCGCCTCCATTCTGCCAAGGATGCCGCCCATGCGCTGCGCCTTGTTCGGGATGCGGGATTCAGCAATATCAGCCTCGACCTGATGTACGGACTGCCCGGCCAGACTCCCCACTCCTGGCGCGACACCCTGGAACGGGCCATTTCCCTTGCGCCCGACCACCTCTCCCTCTATGAACTGAGCATCGAGCGGGGCACCCCCTATTCTCAGCAGCAGGAATTGGGACTGCTCCAGCTTCCCGACGATGACGCCGTCGCTGAAATGGATCTTATCACGGCAGCGCTGTGCCGGGAGGCGGGGCTTCTCCACTATGAAATCTCCAATTACGCCCGTCCCGGATTTGAATGCCGGCACAATATCAACTACTGGCACAACGGCCCCTATCTGGCCCTGGGCGCCGGTGCCGTCTCCTGCATGGACGGCTGTCGGCGGCAGATGATCCACGACCCGCGCCGCTACTGCGAGCGCGTCGAGTCGGGTCAGTCGGTGATTGGGGAAGAGGAGTGCCTGGAACCCGCGGCCTCATTCAGGGAGACCGTGGTCATGGGACTGCGCCTGCTCCGCGGGGTGTCGCGGGCAAACCTGCAACGCCGCTACGGGCTGGATGTGGCGGGGTACTACGAAGAAACCCTGACCCGCCTTGTGGATCAGGGAATGGTGGAGCTCACCGCCCATCACCTGCGCCTGACTGCCAGGGGCCGGATGTTCGC
>JACDZF010000222.1 GCA_013426795.1 Desulfocapsa sp.
AATAGCATGTTATGCCAAATATTTCAAAATTTTATGTCGCATTCTAATGTGACAAAGTAGAATTAGAGCTCGCCAATCTGGTCAAAGAGATCGGCATCCTTCTCAATCTTGACCCGATTACCGATGGTGACCCGGTGAGAGGTGGCCAGCATCCTGGCAAAGGCCGTGGTGAAGGCCCGCAAGTCCTGAACCCGGGTCGTAATAATCTCTTTGATCCGCTGCTGCTTCATGGCCGCGGTGATCCCGCTCAGGTATTCGTCCCTGGCCGTGGCCCCCTTGGCGGCAGAACTCTGCAGGGGATCGAAATTTCCATAGGTCCCGATAACCAGTTGCTCCAGAACCTTATCGGAAAGCTGCAGGCGGGAGATAATCTGGGGGATCGCCGCGTAGCTGTCATAGGTCTTGCGGACCTGGGGATCGCGGTAACTGACAAACCCCAGGTTTCCGGTAATATGGCTGAACTGGATAAAGCACCCATAGGCCCCGCCCATCTGGCGCACGGTGTTCCACAGATAGTCGCGGGAAAGATAATTTTTCAATACCTCGAAATGACCGTTATATCCGCCCCCATTGGGAAGAAGCAGTCCGGACTGGACCGCGAAGACGATCTCGGCGGAAGTAATCAGGGCCTCATGCCTCGGGAACCGGGGCAGAACCAGGGGCTCCCGGATGACCGGATGGTCGGGCAAGGCCATCACCAGGGACTCACCGTGCCGGGAAAAGGACTCAATCTCCTCCGGGTCGGCAGTCAGGGCCAGGATCAGGTTCCGCCGGTTGAAGATCAGGGTGGCCATCTCCTGGAGGGCGGCCAGAAACTCCTCTTCCTTTTCGGCGTAATGCTGCTCCAGCTCTTTTTCGGCCCGATAGGAGGTAACGCCGGAGATCATCTCGTTATAGGCGCCCGCCGGACTGAGCCTGGCAAAGGCCCGGCTGGTGGCAAGACTGTACCCCTCACTCTGGGCACTGTGCTCCGACCAGGCAAATTCCCGCTCCACAATCTCGCGGATATGGGTTCTGTCGGAGAGGGACAATTCAGTAAAGATTTCCGCCATCAAGTGGAGCGCCCGCTCCTGATATTCGGGCAGACACTTCATCCGAAACCAGAGCACCGGGCGCACCGACTCCGCGACGCCGACCTTGCTGTAGGAGTTGAAGGAGTGCGCGAAATCACCGGTATAGGTGCCCAGCTCCCGGGCCAGGTGCATGAAATCCATCTTTCTGGTGCCGATTTCAGTGACGATGGTGCCAAAAAGATCCAGCCAGGGCAGAAGCCGGGAGGGAACCGAGGCAATATCGAAGCCCATATCCAGGTAGGAGATATGTTCGGTGGGCAGCTCGCTGACCAGAACCTCGGTGCCGCCAAACATCCGGGTGGGTCGCACCGTGTGAAAGCGCAGGTCGGCATCCAGGTCGTCATGGCTGAGATGGGGCAGCAGGGCCAGGGTTTCCGGGCTGTTGACCGTCTGTTGCTGGGCCTGGAGTTCCGCGGTTCTGGCCACCAGCTGCTGACGCTGGGCAAGGTCCAGGGTGGCCGCGTATCCCGCCAGCCTGGCCTTCTCTTCTGCCTGGGTGCGGGCCGGTTTGTCGGGATCAGGGATCAGGGTCACCACCACGGTGGCCTTGTTTTCGAGGAGATACTGCTTGATCAGCTCCTCAAAATACCCCTCTTCCAGGGCCTTGTGACGGATGACCCGGAACAGTTCTTCAATCTCCAGGGTCTCGAAGGGATCGGTGCCATACTTGAAGGCGGGCAGTACCTTGCCGAACAGATCCAGGCCACGTTGCGCCCGGCTCGCCTCTTCCCGCACCGAAAACTCATACTTGTTCAGTTCCGAGAGCAGCAGCTCCCGATCCAGACCCTGCGTGACCATCTCGCGCAGGGTCTCATTATAGAGGGCAAGGAAGGCGTCCCGCTTGTCCGCATCACTGCCCACCAGATAGGTGATCATAAAGGTCTTGAAGCTTGAGGTGCACAGATAGAGGCCGCCGAAGTCCTTGCCCAGGCCGCTGGAGACAATGCGGTTTTTCAGGGGCGAGGCATCGGAATTATAGAGGATCCCGGCAATGACCTGAAAGGCGGCGTTCTCCTCCCGATTGAGCACCGTCGAAACCTTCTGGCCCACGGCCAGGAAGGTCTTGCCCATGATTGCCGGACCGGTGTCCTCGGCTTCCACTCCATAGCAGTCTTCAATAAAGGTAATCTGCTCCACATCAAGCCCCTCTTCAATCTCCGACCGCTCTTCGGGTTTCGGAAAACGACTGAGGAAATGTTCTTGGAGATAGTTCAGTTCATCGGCCAGCGGCGCGTCTCCATAGACAAAAAAGATGCTGTTGGAGGGATGATAATGATTGCGGTGAAAGGCACAGAAGACCTCATGGGAGAGATCGGGGATATTTTTCGGGTCGCCGCCCGACTCATGGGCATAGGTGGAGCCGGGCATAAGCCCGCCGAAAATATGGTGGAAGAGCAGACGAATAGGGTCGGAAAAGGCCCCTTTCATCTCGTTATAGACCACGCCCTGAAACTCCAGTTCCCCGCTCTCACCTTCCTGATGATAATGCCAGCCCTCCTGTTCAAAGGTGGAACGACTGAGGAGCGGATTGAAGACCACATCACAGTAGACATCCATGATGTTGAAATATTCCTTGAGATTGCGGGTGGCGAAGGGATAGTAGGTGATATCCGAACCGGTCATGGCGTTGAGAAAGGTCATGAGCCCGCCCTTGTTGATCTCGCCGAAGACATCGCTCACCGGATACTTCTTTGATCCCATAAGCACCGAATGCTCAAGGATATGGGCCACGCCGGTGGAATCGGTGGGGACGGTGTTGAAGGCCACGGCAAAGGTCTTGTTGGCATCGCTGTTTTTGATGGCGAGCAGGGGACAGCCGAGGAGATCGTGCTCAAAGAGATAGACGTCAGAGCCAATCTCATCGATGCGCGCCTTGCGCTTGAGGGTAAAGGAGGAGTACGAGTGACCGGAAATAAAATCCATGAGTGGTTGCAGGAGCTGGTGGTCTTAAAAGATCTTTGCCGAATCCAGGATCAGGGTGACCGGTCCGTCATTGACCAGTTCCACCGCCATATCCGCCTGAAATCGACCCGTTGCCGTCGGAATGCCATGTTTCCGCACGGCCGTGATAAAGTCCTGGTACAGGGCTTCGGCCCGCTCGGGCCCCGCCGCCTGGGAATATCCGGGCCGCCGCCCCTTGCGGCAGTCTCCAAGGAGGGTGAACTGGGAAACAATGAGCATGGCCCCGCCGGTATCGAGCAGGGAGCGGTTCATCTTCCCCCCGTCATCGGCAAAGACCCGGAGCGAAACGATCTTGTCCACCAGCCAGTCAACATCCGCCGGTCCATCATCGCGATGGATGGCCAGCAGGACCACCAGGCCCGGCCCGATGGCCCCGATCTGTTCCCCGTCCACCGTCGCCGTCGCCGCTCCCGCCATCCCTGGCTCCCTCGGCATTAGGCCGTCCTTGGCCGTCGCCGCTGCCCTGCTGACCCGTTGAATAACCGCCCGCATAGTCTCTGTCTCCCTGAAGGGTAAGTCGGAGTCACAATACCCGCAACACGAAGGAGGTGTCAACTGCGAATAGGAATAGGGGGGGAAGGAAAACAGGGAAGCTTTACCCCCATGTAGAACCCTCGAAGAAAGCCGAGCAGAAAGTAAAAACCGGATCACCGAGATCACCAGACGAAATCGGACGATTATGCCCCTTGAATGGGTTGTGAATGAAGTCAATACCATGCCTAAAGGCTGGGTCGGCTACGTTCACTAACGCAATTGCAGCCAGACGCTAGGTCGGGTACGGAATCATCTGGAACAGCGGCTTATTCCTCATCTGCCTAATTCTACTTTGTCACATTACCCATCACTCTGCCGTTTATATGCAGAGTCAATG
>JACDZF010000223.1 GCA_013426795.1 Desulfocapsa sp.
GGCTTCCGAGGCATTGGGACATCCCTGTCCGTCGCCTCTCCCGCCATCCCTGGCTTCCGAGGCATTGGGACATCCCTGTCCGTCGCCTCTCCCGCCATCCCTGGCTCCCGAGGCATTGGGACATCCCTGTCCGTCGGGGCTTTCGCCTGCCCCTGAGTCGCTGCCTTCGGTGGAAATCTTCGTTCACCCGGAATACCCGGTCATGCGTCTCGACCTGCATGAACCGGTGATAACCCACGTCAAGGAGGCCGCTGAAAAACTGGGCCGAAGTCTGGAGTTTGAGATTGCCGGGGGCGGCAGTGACGCCAATATCTTGAACGGCTTTGGTCTTGTCACCGCCATCATTGCCACCGGTATGAACAAGGTGCACACCACCGATGAATGTCTTGATATGAAGGATCTGATCCGCCTGACGGAACTGCTCTATGCCATCGCCGTACCCTGACCTGACCGCATCGCAAAGTCGTCAACAGATGAAGATGAAACAGTCCCCTTTCTTACTCACTCCCGTTTTTCCGGGCTTCCAGCTCATGCCAGCGGTCGTATAACTGCGTCACTCGACCCTCGACCTCCGCTAATGCGACCCAGCACCCATGCAACCGTTCCGGATCGGAAATCGTCTCCGGGGCATCCATAAGGGCCTGAAGCCTTCCCTGCTCATCTTCAACCGCCATGATCCTTTCTTCTATCTGATCATATTCCCGCTGATCGAGATACGAAAGTTTCCCGGCCTTCTTTTTTTTATCAGGAATCGCATCCGGGGTGGCGCTACCTGGTTGCGTTTCATTCTCCCCGAGTCCCTGCATGGAAGTCAGCCACTGTTCATAATCGGCATAAGAGCCAATCCCGCCCCGCCCGTCAAAACCGAGCACCTGATCACAAACCCGATCAAGGAGAAACCGATCATGGGTCACCAGCACCAGTGCGCCTGAAAATTCCAGGAGGCTCTCTTCCAGCACATCAAGGGAAGGGATATCAAGGTCATTGGTGGGCTCATCAAGGAGGAGAATATCCGCCGGCTGCCGCATCAGATCGGCAATGAGGATCCGGGCCTGCTCTCCTCCCGAGAGCTTCCCCACCGGCATTTCCAGCTGCTCAGGCTGAAAAAGAAAGCGCTTGGCCCAGGAAATCACATGCATGGAGCGCCCCTGACAGACAACGGCATCGCCATCCGGTGCCAAGGCGCGGCGCAGGGTCAGGGCCTGATTGATCTTTTCCCGGCGTTGATCAAAGCTGACGATCCGCACCCCGTCCGCCACCCGAATGTCTCCGGTATCGGGAACAATGGGCGCGTCCTTCCCACTCCCGGAGGCGGCCAGCAGCTGCATCAGGGTGGATTTTCCGCACCCATTGCGGCCCACCAGCCCAAGCCTGACTCCCGGCGAAAGGACCATATCCAGGCCGGAAAACAACGGCTGTCCCCCATGACTTTTACCAATCCCCTGCGCCTCAAGAAGTTTGCGGGTCTTGCGGCCGGTACCATCAAAGGCTATCTGGACACTGGAAATCGACCGATTGCGGCCCTTGACCTGGGCCAGATCGTCCTGCAGCCGATAGGCCTCATCAATACGGGCTCGAGCCTTGGTGGCCCTGGCCTTGGGCCCCTGACGCAGCCACTCGGTTTCACGCCGGACCTTGTTCGACAGCCTCTCTTCCTGCTGCAACTGCTGACTCAAAAAGGCCTCACGATCTTCCAGGAACCGGGTATAGCCTCCCTGCACCTGAAAGGAACCTTCTGGATACAGGGCCGAAAGTTCCACCACCCGGGTCACGGTATTTTCCAGAAAACGGCGATCATGGCTTACCAGCAGAACCGCCGAAGGCCGGTCGGGAGAGCTTCCCGACAACATCTTTTCCAGCCACAGAAGCCCCTCAATATCAAGATGATTGGTGGGTTCATCCATCACCAGGATATCCGCCTGCACCACAAAAGCCCGACAGATGGAAAGCCGCTTTCGCCAGCCCCCGGATAAAAGACCCACCGCCAGGCTAGTGTCAGTGAATTCGGCCCGGCTCAACAGGGCGTGCACCCGATTGTACTTTTCGACCTCTTCAAGATCCAGGTCGGCAAGGGCTTGCTGGAGGTTTTCAGCAACGCTCTTCTCCTCATCAAAGGCATCTGTCTGGGCAAGATAGGACGTTCGCACATGCCTCTGGATCAGGATCTTCCCCTCATCGGCGTCAACCTGATTACAGATGATCTTGAGCAGTGTTGATTTGCCGCTGCCATTGGGGCCGATCAAACCGATCCGGTCATTTTCGTTGATCGACAGAAAAATATTCTTAAAAAGCCTTTGCGCGCCAAAAGACTTGCTCAGGGACTGACAACTCAAAAGATTAGCCATAGAAAGGAACTACTTTGAGGGGGTAAGCCTCGAATTTAGTGGGATTAAAATGGTGATAAAACCATCAGCAGAATCATGATCGGGGATTTTTTTATTGATTATTCAGGCCGCTGCGATTATAACAACCTGATTATGAGTACGGAAAAATTGTAAAAAAGGGAATTATTCCCGATAGTTTCAATTTGTCACAACCTCATTTTATACAATCAAACCGGATAAACTGCAATGAATGACCACGTCCATATCAACATTACCTGGGCCAAAGAAAAGGCCAAAACCATCCTTCTCTCCAGGAAAAAAATAAAATTCGGGATTGCCGCCTCCGTTGGCTTGATCTGCGTCTGTGTCCTTACTGGTATCGCTCTTTCCACCCGGCTTCTCCTGGAAAACGGCAGGCTGAACGCGCAGGTTGCCGCCATGAATCTCAAACTGATAGAAACCACCCAGGAAAGTAAAAGTTACGCTGACCGCATAGATGACCTGTTGACCCAGAGCAGCTCTCAAACGGCCGCCTTTGACTCAGAAAAAGAAGGACTGGTCAATCAAACCCTTGCGGAATTCAATGAGAGGAATCAACTTATTGAAAACATTATGAAAAGCTTGGGCATTAAAATGCAAAAACAGACACCCGCAGCCAACAGCGGTGGCCCTTATCTCCCTTCTTCGCAATCTGTGCCCTCGGACCTCCTGCTGCGTACGGATAGAAATCTTACCATGCTGCTCTACACCCCTCTGGGACGGCCCCTGGCCGGGGCAATCAGCTCCCCTTTTGGAAACCGCGATGATCCCTTCACCGGTGAAAAAGCCTTCCATACAGGTGTGGATATCCAGGCCAAACGAGGGGCATCCATTAAGGCAACGGCAACCGGGACGGTCGTCGAGGCGAGCTATAGTGGCGACTATGGCCATCTGGTTGAGATTCAGAACGGCAACGGCTTTACCTCCCGCTTTGCCCATCTTCAAAACTATAAGGTAAAGGTGGGGGACAAGGTGAAACGTGGACAAGTTATCGGTCTTGCGGGGAACAGCGGGCGGTCCACGGGAGCCCACCTCCACTATGAACTCTGTCTCAACGGAAAACCAATCAACCCTGCACCATTTATGCAGACCACCAATCTCACCAGAATGTTAGCCGGCGACGCGGGCAAGGCAGGATCATCCCCAAAAAAGATCGCTTCCTCCAACAAATCGCCAAAGGCCACCAGCGCAAAGGCATCCAAAGGTACCGGTAAAAACGTGAAAGTAGCAACGGTTACGACGAAAAAGAACGCACTCCCCTCTTTGAACTGATCTCCTACTTACAACGCTCTTAAGAGAGGGGGAGAACTATCTTCACCAGATAAGGAACCCGCGAGGCTTCACACCCTTGGGATTTTTTGTTTCCAACGCCGAAAAATCCGGCTCCTCTCCTTCACAGGTTCCTGTCATCCTCCAGCACTCCCATTGACATCATGTCCAAAAAAGATCGTCCTGCCGTCAACCTGCTTTCCTGTCCCTCTTGTGGAAACAATGAAGATTTTATTGAAGTTGCTGAGAATGTAATCATTA
>JACDZF010000224.1 GCA_013426795.1 Desulfocapsa sp.
GGCACCTCCTATGGCAGTATTGTATATCAGTATCACCTTGATTGCAATTTGGAATCAGACATGGCAGCCAATCGGAAAGCCATGGAGAGTTTAACCAACTGGCTGTGGATAAAAAGAATCAACTTGAATGCAAGCTAGAATAACATCCCAACGTATCGAATTTTCATTTCACGTAGCATACCAACTCTCCTTGTTAACATAACGTATTTCAAACCCTCCATGCTTCCGTTCCACGCTTCGTAAAATGGCAATTACTTACCTGTCCTCCGAACTGATTCAATGTCCGTACCACATCCATGCGCCGTTCGGTGGGCACAAAAAACATCATAAAGCCACCACCGCCAGCGCCGGACACCTTGCCAGCCAACGCACCAGCCTTCATAGCTGATTCGTAAATTTCATCAATCAACGGGTTGGACACCGTCTTGGCGGAACGTTTTTTATTTTCCCAGCCTTGACGCATCGAAGCAACAATGCCGTCAAAATCGCCACGCAATAGGCACTCTTTCATGACCAGCGCTTCAGTCTTGATACCGTGCATGGCTTCCGTAGCACTGACTGAACCTGTTTTGATATTGTTGCTCTGGTCGGCAATAATTTTTGCTGACTCTCGCGACACACCAGTATAAAACAGTACCATTGATGCTTCAAGCTCGCAGATAATCCAGTTTTTAACACGTAAAGGATTGACGACCGCACGTTCATCCGCATAAAACTCCATGAAATTAAAACCACCGAAAGTCGCAGAATACTGATCCTGTCGCCCTCCTTTCAATCCACAGTCGACCCGCTCAATTTGAAATGCCAGCTTGGCGATGGCGTAATCATCCAAAGGCAAATTAAACAACTCAGCAAAGGCCCGAATCATTGCTACCACCAAAGTGGATGACGAACCTAAACCCGAGCCTGCCGGAGCATCACAAAAAGTACTCAACTCAAGCGGAATAGACTTGCCACCGTTATAATGCTGAACCATGTGATTATAAACGGCCTTGTGCAGGTCAAGCCGTCCGTTAAGAGTTAATGGGTCGTCAATAGCCCTAACTTTCTCCACCTGCTGGTCGGTTGCAACAAACCTGACTTCCGGCTCATCCAATATTTTAATCACCGCATAGGCATATCGATCAATTGTGGCGTTCAAAACATACCCGCCATGGGTGTCACAATAGGGGGAAACGTCAGTTCCGCCACCAGCCAAACCAAGACGAAGGGGAGCTCGCGCTCTTATCATCATTATTAACCTCCAAAAGCTTGCTCAAGGAATCAGTGCCACAATAACTGGCGAATTAGTCACCTGTTCAAAGGTATCTTTCCTTTCTCAATTTCATTTCTCCAGTGATTCAGCAAATCGCTAAACATTTTCGAAGCTCTTATTTCAGGTTTCCAGTTAATCGCAGACCTGATTTTGGTGTTGTCAAACATTTGATAGTCAGCATCAATTGGACGCAGCCTATCTTCGTCGGTAACAACCCGTATATCCTTGCGAGTACTCATACTCAAAAGCAGTTCAATAACTTCCGGCAATTTAAAGACTTCTTCCCCGGCTATATTAAAATAGTCACCGCACTTGACATTTCCCCTCTCACTTTCCTCAAGGAGCAAAAAATAGGCCCTAACAGCATCTCGTGCATCCTGGAAAGTTCTTGTACTTGACAGGTTGCCAACCTTGATGACCGGCTCCTGTAGACCGGCCTCAATCAAGGCAATTTGCTTGGCAACAGTACTTTCAAAAAAAACATCACTCCGTCGCGGTCCGGAATGAGTCCCCATTCTGGTAACAAAAGTTCGGATTCCATAAGCCTCTCCATAAAATTGACCAAGATAATCCGTCCCTATTTTGCTAATGCTGTAGGGGCTTGCACCATGAAAGATGGTTTCTTCTGCCAAAGGTATGCCGGGCTTGGCTTTGCCGTACACCTCACTTGACGAACACACATGCACGACAGGATTATAGCCGTCAACGTCCTTTTGCTGCCGAATGTTCTCAAGAAGATTCGCCGTACCAATGATATTGGTGTGCAGAGTTTCAATCGGGCTATTAAACGATGTTTTTGGATACGATTGTGCGGCCAAGTGAGAAATAAACTCAGGCCTCATTTCCCGCAGCATCCTTGATATAACTGCATAATCAGTCAAGTCTGCATAGTAGAGACTAATTCTGTCTTTATTGTTAATTCTGCCTGTCAGATGATACAGGTTGTCCATCGACTCCTGCCAGCGCATCATTCCAACGACATCTAAATCGGTGTTTTCCAAAACATAGTCGGCCAACTGGGAACCTACCTGGCCGGTGATCCCGGTAATTAGGATTTTTTTACTCATCTTGCTCCTCGAAACCTTCATTACTTCTTCTCCAACAAAAATAATGTCAACTGGCTAAGACTACTTTTAAAGGGAGGATTAGCGATCATTCGACATGGAGTTCATTTTTTAAGTGCAAGATATACTTATCCCTATCTTTTATTATCTCAATTAGACGTTCCTGTTCTGATCGTTCCGCATGAAATTGATTTTCTAAGTGCGCAATGTACTTATCTCTATCTTGAATTACCGCAACATTTCGCTGTTCTTCTATTTTAATTTGATCCAGCACCCGTTCTCTGATTTTGTACTTGGTCTCCGTGCTGTATTTTGCTGACTTACGAAAGAAATAAAAATAGCGAAATGAAAATACTCGAAGTAGAAATCTATAAAATATTCTGAATACTACCTTAGGGCTCCGCCAAAATGATAAAACACATATCCGTAAGAAGGCCACGGTAACCTCAACAATGGAATATCCGACCTCAGATTGAATACTATTAAACACAAAAAGAGGATCACCACCAAAGCGCCGCCGAGCCAATATTGAGTTTTCCCAGATACTTCGTCTTCGGATTTCATTAACCAAAAATACGTCACACCCCAATGATGGAGCGCACGAGATAGAGGATAGCGTCTCAAGTGCGTTGTATGTTCCATTCAATATATACTTTTGAGTAAACCCAAAAGAGTTTATGATTCGCATTGCCGTATGACAAGCAATATCAATTTTAATATTTGACCTTCTTTTTTCTACCAGTCTTGACACAAGATGCGGCAACCCTACCACTGTGAGGAAATCAGCAACAACATCATCATTAACAAGATATTTCTTGCCATAGCGACGGACGATAACATTTTCAGCACCAAACGCATCTTCCCATGTAGTAATCCATGTATTCAGATAGTAAGCACCAATGTCATTACCATGCGCATAAAACCACTCGTCAAATGAACGAGGTTCAAACCCACTTTTAACTTCATGCTGATACGCAGAAAAAAGATAATCTGCCTGTTCTCGGATATACAGAATCACCACAACATTATGATTTGACAGCAGTTCCCTTACAACTTTAGGAGGCGCCTCCTGAAGCCCTTCAGCACTGATAATTATATTCTTGTTTGATTTTCCTATGTAATCAAGAAGCTGTATAGTCATCACCTGCGCTTCGGAGTCACTTCGCTCTCCACTCTGGTTTTCTATGATGTAAGTGTGCAAATACTGGTGATCTGAATGTTTAGATAGCAATGGATATTCGAAATTATTTTCATTTAAGACATCGCGATTGTGGAACCGCCCCAATGCAAGCTGTATTTGCGTAGTTCCTGTCTTATGTTGCCCTGCATGAAGATATATGGTTCGCATATCAATTGTACCCTTGGCAATATTACAGGAATGTCAGATCCCCTTCACAGACTGGACAGGTTGACCTTCCCCCAAAAAACTGAGCCATTGTAAAGTTATTCCATTTCTAAATCAAATATGCTATAATGGTTTCACCCAACTGGAGGT
>JACDZF010000225.1 GCA_013426795.1 Desulfocapsa sp.
CCCAGCCTGCCCTTCACTCCTTTGCCGATAATCACGAGCAGATAAAAAAAGCCGGACAGCATGACGATGGTGGGGCCGCTGGGCAGGTCGAGGACATAACTCAGGGACAGGCCACCGGTCACCGAAACCATGCCGAGGAGGGTGGCGATCAGCATCATCTGCCAGAGCCGGGCGCTGAAATGGGAAGCGGTGGCGGCGGGCAGGGTGAAGAGGGCGATGACCATGACGATCCCCACCACCCGCACCATAAGGACAATGGTCAGGGCGGTGAGGCAGAGCAGGAGCAGGGTGTAGAGCTCGGTTTTGATGCCGCGCAGACGGGCGAATTCCTCATCAAAGCAGGCGGCGATCATCCGGTTATAGCTGAGGACGCCAAGACCGATGACGACCACGTCGAGCACGGCAATGGTGATCAGATCCTGGGCGGTGATCATCAGGATATTGCCGAAGAGGTAGCTCATGGGATCAATATAGCCGGGAGTTTTGGCAATAAAGATAATGCCCGCGGCCATGCCCAGAACCCAGATGGCGCCGATCACCGAGTCCACCCGCTCGCGCGAATGCTGGCTGATCAGACCGATGACCAGGGCGGCGGCAAGGGCGGTGACGATGGCGCCCAGCATCGGGGTCAGCCAGAGCAGTCCGAAATGAACCTGACAGTACAAAGCGCCGCCGATGCCGCCGAGGACGCAGTGGGCAATGGCCCCGGCCAGATAGGTCATCCGTTTGGCCACCACATAGGTGCCGATGATGCCGAAGGCGGGGGCGGCCAGGAGTCCCGCGAACAGGGCGTAGCGGAGAAAGACCATGTTGGGGTCGATGAGGGCGTTAAAGTATGCCAGCATGGGAGTGCCCCCGTTCGGAACAGCATTGATCGTGGAGAACCATGCGGACTTCGCCGCCATACATCTCCCGGATCACCTCGCCGGTGAGCTCGGTGGTGGGATGGATCCGGACCTGGCGATTGACGCAGAAGACCCGGCCCACCACCTGCGAGACAAAGCCGAGGTCATGGGAGACGGTGAGCACCGTGACTCGCCGCGAAAGCTCCTTGAGGATCTCGAAAAACTGGAGATGGGCGGCCGGGTCCACATTGGCGGTGGGTTCATCGAGGAGCAGGAGTTCCGGCTCGCAGACCAGGGCCCGGGCAATGAGAATGCGCTGGCGCTGACCGCCGGAGAGGCTGCTGAAGGAGCGACCGGCCAGATCATCCACCGCCAGTTCGGCCATGGTCTCACGGGCGACGCGCCGGTCTTCGGCACCGTAGCGCCACAGGCCCATGGAACCGGCCCGGCCCATGAGCACCACATCCATCACCGAGACCGGAAAGGAGGGGTCGAACTGGAGGTGCTGGGGCATATAGCCGACCTTGGGACGAGCCAGGTGCGGGCTTGTCCCAAGGACCTGGATGGTGCCGCTCTGCGGGGTGAGCAGGCCCAGGATCAGTTTGAGCAGGGTTGATTTGCCGCCGCCGTTGGGGCCGACCAGGGCGATGGCATCAAGTCGCTGAACGGTAAAGGAGACGTCCGCAAGAATGGGGATCTCGTCGTAGGAAAAGCAGAGCTGGTGGCACTGGATAACCGGAACTGCGGAAGGACGTGGAAGTTGGAGTGGTTTCAAAGGGGCCATCGGGGAGAAGGAAAAGGGTCATGGAACGTGATAAGAACGAGTGCGTGACACCCTATCCCCTTTTCCTGTTTTTTTCAACGGGAACTCTTCCGCAAAAGGGACAGGAGGGCCGGAAATTGGGCCTTGAAAGGGAGAACTGCTTGACTTGTTCCTTCAAGGTCTTATAGATTCCTGTGACAGGATTTGATTCCCCGGTCATTGGGGGATTTTGGAAAGAGCATTCGAAACGCAAACCATAAGGAGAGTCGCCATGGAAGAACAGAAAGAAATTGAGACCGTAATGCAGAAACTCGAACGGCAGCGCGATGAGCTGCTGCTCCAGATTCATCTGGCCAAGGCCGAAGCCAAGGAAGAATGGGTCTCGGCAGAAAAGAAATGGGATCATCTGAAGGCCAAGACCCCGGTGGTGGCCAAGGAGGGTGGCGAGAGCCTGAAGGATCTGGGGGCGGCGGTGAAGTTGGTGGGTGAAGAGCTTCTGCGCAGCTACGAGCGCATCAAGAAGAGCATGGAGAAGTAATGCCCTTCTCGCAAACCTGGTGTCGCCGGGACCGGGTTGATATCAGGGGCCGTACCTCAGGGGCGGCCCCTTTTTTCTGCCCGCTCACCGGCAACGGAAATGGGATATAAAACTCTTACCCTCAAGCTGCCGCCCGATTATTCGCAGGCGGAGTTGCTGGCCCGGGTGGCCAGGGCTGAAGGCTTGCGTGATTTTACGGTGCAGCTGGTCCATCAAAGCCTCGATGCCCGGAAGAAAAGCACTGTCCACTGGCTGGTGCAGGTATCTGTCTTCTCGCCCGAGCTGGCGGGAGAGGCACCGCCCGCCGCCGCCCCCCTGCCCATCCCCTCGCGCACGAGGCGGGAAAAGGCCCTGGTGGTGGGCAGCGGGCCGGCCGGTTTCTTTGCCGCCCTGGTTTTACAGAAGGCGGGTTTTGCCACCACCCTCATTGAACGGGGGGCTGAGGTTGGCAAACGGGAGTCCGGGATTCAGGCCTTCGAACGAAACGGCGTCTTTGACCCACTGGGCAACTATGCCTTTGGCGAGGGAGGGGCCGGCACCTTCTCCGATGGCAAGCTGACCTCACGCACCAAAAATATCTCACAGGAGAAGACTTTTATCCTGGAGAGCTATATCCGGGCCGGGGCGCCACCGGAAATCCAGTATCTGGCGCACCCCCATCTTGGCAGCGATAATCTCAAGGTGATGGTCGCCAATCTGCGTGCCGAGTTTATCGGACTGGCCGGCACCATGCTCTTTGAGACCATGCTCACCGATTTGCAGGTGGAAAAGGGCAGGGTGGTGGCGGCGCTCCTGGAGCGGGGCGGCGGGCAGGAACTCCTGGAGGCCGATGAGTATGTGATTGCGCCCGGCCATTCCGCCCATGAGACCTACCGGATGCTGATGGCCCGGGGGGTGGCCTTCCGACCCAAGAATTTCGCCATTGGCTGTCGGGTGGAGCATCCCCAGGCCATCATCAACCTGGCCCAGTGGGGCCGGGAAACATTGCCGGGGGTGAAGGCGGCGGAGTATCGACTGACCTCCAGGGGTGATGGCCGCCTGCCGGTGTACACCTTCTGCATGTGCCCCGGCGGCATGGTGGTGCCGGCCACCGCCTATGCCGACTACAATATCGTCAACGGCATGAGCCTCTATCGCCGTGATGGCGGCTTTGCCAATGCCGCCTGCGTGGCGGGTGTGAGTCTTAACCAGCTGCTGGGGCGGGAGGTGAGCGCCCTGGAATCCCTGGACTGGCTGGCTGGTCTTGAACGATCTTTTTATGACTATGGCGGCGACTATCGGGCCCCTTGCTGCTCCATTGCCGACTTTATCCAGGGCAAGGCCATGCCCGGGGCCGCGGCCCGGACCCAGTCCAGCTACCCTCTGGGGCTGAACCCCGCCCCCCTGTGGGAGCTGCTGCCAGCGGCGGTGAGCGGGACCATGCGCGAGGGGTTGAAGGAGTTCTGCCGCAAGGTCAAGGGTTTTGAAACCGGCCTGATCATGGGGCTTGAGAGCAAAACCTCCGCCCCCATCCAGGTTCTGCGCGAGGACGACGGCCGCTGTTGCGGCTTTGAAAACCTTTATCTGGCCGGGGAGGGCAGCGGCTATGCGGGCGGGATTATCTCCAGCGGCACCAGCGGCATCAAGGCGGCCCTTCGCATTGCCGGAGATTGA
>JACDZF010000226.1 GCA_013426795.1 Desulfocapsa sp.
ATCGGTATTGTCTCTGCCGTCGTCGATAACATCCCGCTGGTGGCCGCGTCCATGGGTATGTATCCCCTCGCCCAGTACCCGCCAGACTCCTTTATCTGGGAATTTATGGCCCTTTGCGCCGGGACCGGCGGCTCCATGCTGATCATCGGTTCCGCGGCCGGGGTCGCGGCCATGGGACTGGAGAAGATCGAATTCTTCTGGTACGCCAAACGGATCGGACCGCTGGCCGCAGCCGGCTATTTCGGCGGGATTGCAACCTACATCCTGCAATACAGGATATTCCACTGATCCATTTTTACCCATAAGACTCTCGGAGTCTCGCATGAATAAAAGACCCCGGTTGGCAACAACCGGGGTCTTTTATTTTATTCTATGGGAGATTGTCAGGAATTATCCACCACATCGGGGTGGTCGGGCTTGAATCCGAAAACAGGGGCTCAGAGCAAGCCCTGCGTCGGGTTGAAACCCGACCTACACTCATAACACACCGTTTCTTTGTAATTTTTCACCTGAGCATAGTAGGTCGGACTTCAGTCCGACAACGGTGGTAGCATCGAGTCCTGCTGTCGGACTGAAGTCCGACCTACACACACAACATACAGTTTCGTTGTGATTTTTTTTGCCTGCGACGTAAAATAAAAAGCCTTGATGAATTCACCCGGCGCCCATCTCAAACAGGAAAAAAAGGAGAAGAGAATGCCATGAAACATCCAATGTTCACCATCATAGCCTTTGCCGCCGCACTGCTTGCAGGAGTGCCGGAAGCGGCATTTGCGTCAGCGGGGGTTCCCCTGGAGACCCTCAACCTGACCAGCCACAGCGTCGGCTACGCGGCCATTATTATCTTTGTTGTGGCCTACGGCCTGGTAATGGGTGAAGAATTTACCCATTTGCGCAAATCCAAGCCAGTGCTGCTGGCCGCAGGTCTTATCTGGATTATGATCGGCTGGGCTTACGCCGCCAACAATATCCCCCATGTTGCCGAAATAGCCATCCGCCACAACATCCTCGAATTTGCCGAGCTCTTCCTCTTCCTTCTGGTGGCCATGACCTATATCAATGCCATGGAGGAACGGCAGATCTTTGAAGCCTTACAGGTCAGGCTGGTCTGTGCCGGTTTTTCCTTCCGCAAGCTCTTCTGGATCACCGGGCTCCTGGCCTTCTTCATTTCTCCGGTGGCCGACAATCTGACCACCGCCCTGCTCATGTGCGCCGTGGTCATGGCCATCGGCAAAACCAATGCCAGATTTGTCAACCTCTCCTGTATCAATATCGTGGTGGCAGCCAATGCCGGCGGCGCCTTCAGCCCCTTTGGCGATATCACCACCCTTATGGTCTGGCAAAAGGGGCTCCTTGATTTCAACACCTTCTTTTATCTGTTTATTCCCGCAGCCGTCAACTGGCTGGTGCCGGCCCTGCTCATGAGCTTTGCCGTCCCCAGGATCAATCCCGCTCCCTGTGAAATCAATATCCAGGTCAAACGGGGCGGCTTTGTTATCATCGGCCTCTTTCTGCTCACCATCCTCACCGCAATCAGCTTCCATAATTTCCTGCAGCTGCCCCCCATGGCAGGAATGATGACCGGCCTTGCCTTCCTCCAGATCTTTGGCTATTACCTGAAAAAAACCCACAAAAACGGCGGGCCGGGTTCTCCCGGCTGGGACCCGGAAAAGGACAACGAACTACTGGGCGATACGGTCCCCTTTGATGTGTTCAAGGATATTGCCCGGGCCGAATGGGATACCCTTCTGTTTTTCTACGGGGTTATCCTCTGCGTCGGCGGCCTTGGCTGTATCGGCTATCTCGCCATGGCCTCCCAGATCATGTACACCGGCTGGGGCGCCACCCCGGCGAATATCATGGTGGGCCTGCTCTCTGCCGTCGTTGATAATATTCCAGTAATGTTTGCCGTGCTCACCATGAACCCTGAGATGAGTTCGGGCCAATGGCTGCTCGTCACACTGACCGCAGGGGTCGGCGGCAGCCTGCTCTCCATCGGTTCCGCCGCAGGCGTCGCCCTTATGGGACAGGCCCGGGGGATGTACACCTTTTTTGGCCATCTCAAATGGACGCCGGCCATCGCCCTTGGCTATGCGGCCAGCATCTCTGTTCATTTTCTGATCAACGCCAAACTCTTTTAGTGCCTTACAGGGTATTTTCTTGTTTTTTTTGCAAGAAAAGAACCTGCGAAAGACACTTATCCCGTTCATCGGGGTTAGCGCCTTACAGGGTATTTTCTTGTTTTTTTGCAAGAAAATAGTCTGCGAAAGGCTCGTATCCCGTACTTCGGGGTTAGTGCCTTACAGGGTATTTTCTTGTTTTTTTTGCAGGAAAATAATCTGCAAAAAGGCGCGTATCCCCCCCGTTCGGGGTAAGCACCTCAGACCCCCGGCGAAATTCCAGCCTTCACTCGATCTTCCCTTCGTGGTGAGCTTGTCGAACCATAAAGGGAAGATATTGCGGGCAGCAGCCCCCGCTCATCCTTCGCCAAGCTCAGGACAAACGGAAGCTGCCGCTGAAGGGGGATGGTTTTATTGCGGTCTCTCTCTGCGAAACGTCCTTGCGCAGACCCCCGGCAACGGCGCCGCCTCCGCCCAAGTTAACCGCCATGTCCGCCAGCCTCCATAAGCCTCCACAATAGGCGTCGCTGCAACCGGAAAGATCATCTGCTCGCACCCAGATCATTTCACTTAATCCAACAAATCGTGATAAAAATATTGACATTCCCCGAGAAAAAGTGTCTTTTAGACCGTTTCTCGTAGTCATGAAAGGTGATATGTTCAGGTTTTTACCAAAGAGGAATTGATTATGTATGCAATAGTACGTACCGGTGGAAAGCAGTATCAGGTAGCTTGTGGAGATCAGCTGCGAGTTGAGAAGATCGATGGCAATGTCGGAGATGTCATTGAACTGAATGATGTCTTGATGGTTGTGGATGGTGACAACGCGCAGATCGGCCGCCCCGTTCTGGAAAATGCCAAGGTCGTTGCCAAGATAGCCGAGCAGGGAAAGGCGAAAAAAGTCCTTGTGTTCAAGAAAAAAAGACGTCAGGGCTATCAAGTGAAAAATGGCCATCGTCAGCTCTTCACCGCTCTGCAGATTCAGGAAATCAACGCATAACTGTTTTTCAAGGAAACGATAAATTGTCACGATCAGCAGAACAGCGGATTGTGTGAATAATAGGATTAAGGGAGCAGGTCATGGCACATAAGAAGGCAGGCGGCAGTTCCAGGAACGGTCGTGATAGCGCAGGGCAGAGACGAGGTGTAAAAAGGTTCGGCGGCCAGAAGGTGACGGCTGGAAGCATTCTGGTACGCCAGTGCGGCACCAAGATTCATCCGGGCACCAACGTCGGCTGCGGCAGAGATTACACCCTGTTTGCCAAGGTCGAGGGTGTGGTGACCTTTGAAGAGTTTGGCCGCAATAAGAAGCGGGTCAGTGTCTATCCCGCCGTCTGATTGCCTCCCCATTAGCCTTGCCGGCCCCAGATGAAATCTGTGGCCCTGGAATACCGTAAACTCGACCTCAATGTTTTTGTTGATGGTCGAGTTTTTTTTTAGAGGCCGTTAGAAAACAGGCCAGGTCTTTGTCTGGCCTGTTTTCTTTACGGCCTCTTATGCCGCGTCACTGAAACAGCCAATCCCCTCCGGCTGTTTCAGTGCGCGGCGGCTGGCAAATTACAACCAAAGATCATACAAAGAACCCGTTCCAAAAACAGCCAGAGTTGGCCTGCTTTCTTTACGGCCTCTTATGCCGCGTCACTGAAACAGCCAATCCCCTCCGGCTGT
>JACDZF010000227.1 GCA_013426795.1 Desulfocapsa sp.
ATTAAGTTTCTTGTTTGTCTTTTTTTTCTGCTACTGCCCCTAACGACTAAGGCTATGGGCATCCTGCGGTTTGCGGGCGTATTCACTGTCGCACTGCGACAAAGTGAATGCGGGCGCAAAACCTGCTAAATGCACGTCAGCCAGCAGGTGACAATAGGCGCGTGTTATGCCCTCGTTATTTTTTTTGTTTCTTTTTTTGTCATTTCGCAATTAATTCACTGAGCAACATGTCGCCAAATATATGTCTTGATTTATCTGAGAAAGGACTTACATATTCAAACTTCTTCAAATCTGTATTCCAAAAGCAATCTGCAAATACTGAATGCTGTGTTTCAAATCCGTTTCGATTGTTTAGTTTACAACACCGCAGTCCTACAAATTCAAGGCAATCATGAGCAGAACTACTCCAAAATGCAAAATTTCGTTGTCCAAGTCCTCTAGCAGATGGGTACTGAATACCGTCAACGTCATCAGAAATAAAGAATTTTCTACTTATTGATTCTGCTGCACAATATTGATTTTCGTAATTGTATGTTTCTGGTAAAACTCGTGTAAATTCATTTCGAAGAAACTGAAATATGATATACCTTTTCATATTATCATCTTCTGATAAATTATTGTAATATACAAAATTACAACAGTCACTATAATTTATTTTTCTTTTGCTCTTATATACTATTAAAAAGAATAAGCTTTCTTTTTCATGAATATTAGTTTCTAACAATGCCGTAGATGTCATTAAACTTGTATACAATACAGATTTTCTTGGTTTACTAAGCCTTTGATAGTGGTTTACTTGATTTGCGGGTTTTTCCCATACATCACTCAATGTTTGAATCTCCTGAAATTTAATACTTTCATGTAAAAGTTCATTCAGATTGTTTAAATCATAATACATCCCCTTCTCAATTTTTCTAATTCTAAAGAAATAATATGGATTATTTTTACCGCCAGACTCTGAAGTGATTGTGTGCCTAAAGTTTGGAAAGAAATCATGACCTAAATAATTAATATTGAACATTGAGTTTATATTATCTTCAATTCTACTGAAAGATGTTGGATATAATAGACATGAACTTTTGTAAGATTCAAATTGATTATTAATCTTTTCTAACGTTAGATTTTGCAATAAAAACTTCCAAGATGCAATTTCGTCTAAGTCTAAATTGGTAAAAACTATATTTTCTCGAATATCCATCATATGTATAGTTATTTCTTCACAACCTTTCGAATTACGTTTCCATCTCTTGTGAGAACTTTTACAATGTATATACCTTTGGGAAGTGTGTAAGTAGAAATAATTTCGTTTGTTGATATTTGCTTGGATAAAATAGTTTTGCCATTAAAATCTGAAAGAATAATAGTACTAATTCCAGTTAAACCAGTAACAGTAAAGTTATCCGAAAATGGATTAGGTGAAATACTTATTTTTGAATCTACTATAGTTTGTATAGGTGTATTCATTTCAACAATATTAATGAAATCTTTCCAAAGATATGCAGATTGATATAATATTTTTGAACCAGTAGGTACATATAAAATACATGAGGTTTTATTGATGTTAGCAAACACATCAATTTTATAGCTTAAATCAATAGGGGTTATTGAATAAATATATATTGCAGATAGCTTAGTACAAGATTTGAAAGCTGAATTCCCAATAGAATTAATAGATAGCGGAATAGACAAGCTAGTTAATCCACTACAGTAACTAAAAGCAAGTTCTCCAATTGTAGTAACAGAATTTGGTAAAATTGCATTTGTCAGAGAAGTGCATTCAAAAAACGCTGCTTTCCCAATTAAAGTAACTGAATTTCCAATTGTTATACTTTTAAGTTTAATACAATTACTAAAAGCTTGTTCTTCTATTGTAGTTACAGAATTAGGAATCGAAAGCTCAGTCAAATTTGAACAATTATGAAAAGCTTCTACCGCTATCGTTTTCACAGCACTGCCAATTGTTAAATTGGTTATTCGAAAGCAATTTAAAAATGCCTATCCTCCAATTAAAGTAACACTGTTTGGTATAATAATACTTGTTATCCCAGAGCAACCGCTAAATGCCCCATGTCCAATCGAAGTAATAGAATTCGGCAATAATATGGTTATAAGTGATGTTTTACTAACACTTCCATTGCTATTATAGAATGAAGATGCTGGTATTTCATTAGCTGGATATGTTGTGTTAGTAGGAGAAAATCCAAATGGACCTTCGCTTCCTTTATATGCTTGAATTTTAACGGCACTAATGTCTAATATTGAAAGATTAAATATAAAATCACGCATTAACTTGAAATCTCTTGCGTCGATATTTCCTGTAATAGTTAGATTTGTAATAGTTGTTCTTTCATCAGAAGTCAATAAAGAACCTAGTGTTCCTGCAGAGGATACATTTATTGTTTTTGACACTTGTGAATACGCGACATTAACGAGAAATAAAAATAGGAGAATTGATAATTTTTTTTTCATTGTTTTGTTTTAATTATGATGATTATTATTCGATTAATTTTTCAATTTAATAATAAGGGACACATTTTCTTTTACTTTTCGATTCAGATGTTCTGTGTCTTCTTTGCTCTGTCTTTTTTATATAATGGGGCATAACGACCGAGGCTAAGTGCATTGGCGGTTTGCGGGAGCATTCGCTGTCGTGAAACGACAAAGTGAATGCGGGAGCAAAACTGCCGGAATGCACGTCAGCCAGCCAATGAACATAGGCGTGTGTTAGCAGCTAGCCGTTGGTTGTGTCAATAAGTCGTTTCCTTTAATTTATTCTCAATTCTGATTTCTCAGACTTAATCTATCCAATTAAGATCTTCATATTTTTCTTTCATTCTGTCCCAGAATCCATCACTCCAATCTAAAACGACAGTTGGTTGCCAGTCATTTGGTAAACCTTTCAAAATAGCATCTACCATTTTACTTCCGTTTCCTTTTGTCGGTGAATTAATGTCGAAAAAGTTAATGTACTTGTATGACACACTGTATAATATCTGAACTCCAACAGCTGTCTCGTGATTCATCTGTGTTATCGGCACTTTCGGTCTTTTGGGGTAATTTTCGCTCGAAGCTGCCAAAGCTTCATTGCTAATGTTGATATATTTGATAAAGTCTAATTCAGCTAGGTTTAATGCCATTTGAATGATTGGTTTCGGCAATTCTTTCACTTTAGTAATTACCCATATTTGTTTTCCATTTTCGTTAAATGGAAGAAACAGTTTCTCAAATTCTTTTCTTTTAAGCATTTTAGTCAACCCAATTTTCCGGTAGTTTTTACTCCATTTACTGATAACGAGCCACTTTCTAGTTCCTCAGCCATGACTGGAAGTAAAAGTTCGATATTATGTTCATAGACAATCTTTTCATTCCAAAATTCTTGTAGCTTAATACGTGCCTTCTCGTTAATGAAAAGTTCATTCTTGTTCGTGATTAAAAGCATCGCCACATCTCCATTATTTTCAGTCACCACGAACAAAAATTCATCTTTGTCTTTTTTTAGACTTTTCTTCCAGTAGTCTATATGTTCTTCTAATTCATATTCGAAAAGTCCGTCACTCATTTCCCCACTCATAAGCAAAGCTTTCCGCAATTCACTCTCAATTTTAGATTTCATTCTGTTCGTAAATATTCATTAATGTTATGCGTCTTCTTTTTTTTTCGGCCTGCTGCTAACGACTAAGGCTAAGCGCATTTGGCGGCACCGTTGTACGGTATGTTTCATTTGCGGGAGTATTCACTGTCGCACTGCGACAAAGTGAATGCGGGCGCAACACCT
>JACDZF010000228.1 GCA_013426795.1 Desulfocapsa sp.
CTCGTAAAATAAACGTATTTGGGTGCTTGACTTTCTTATGACAGGGCTTGGCCTTTACTGACATGACACGCTCATGTTCCTAACCCCGATAAACGGGATAAGTGCCTTTCGCAGATTATTTTCTTGCAAAAAAAAAACAAGAAAATAATCTATAAGGCACTAATGCTTCCTGTTCCCCACTCGAAACAGCGAAAAACTTAAAAAATCATAATATATAACTTGTCTTTAGATTTTTTTTTGAATAAAAGGAACGATGATTAAAGCATTTTTTCATTATATCAGCAACGACGATTGTTCGAAGCTCGATCTGTTAGGGAATTTAACCCTATCTGGGGGTTAGGGTGAATCGCAGGCATCGATTTTATGGTTTTCTCGCTGTTTCGAGTGGGGAAATAAATCTGGTTTTCAGTGACGAGAGGCCAGCTTATTCAAGTTGTCTTTGCTCATGTCTCTGAGCTTGAGCCCCGCCGGAGGCGAGGGGGCAGGGGAGTCGTCCCTTCGCCATCGCCACTTGCAGGTCAGCATGAAGTGGCAGGGTAGTCAAGGCTGTGAGCGTTTTTTGCGAGCACCCGAAGGGCTTGGCCTTTACTGACATGACACGCTCATGTTCCTAATGCTTCCTGTTCCCCACTCGAAACAGCGAAAAGCCGATTTTGTTAATTCTAATTCGCTTTTAAGATGAGACTAAGTCGTACTCCGTTGACAGATTGCATAGCGGGATGCCTCGACACATATCGTCAACTAGAAAGCGAATGAACATAAGTCCGTCAATATTATCCAATTTAACCACAGGAGAGATTTGTATGAAGAAACACTATTCATTCCACCATCTGAAAAATATTGCCGTGGGTGCCACCATGGCCCTCTGGCTAACGCCTGCCTTGCCAACTTCGGCACTGGCTGCTGATCGGACCATTAGCACTCCGGAGCTGGGGCCCTATACATTATCAGCCGAAGATACGCTGACCATTACCGAGGATGGCTCTATTACGACGGAGTCGGGCGCTAATACTGTAAATGCACTTATAGTCAGCACTCCGTATAGCCATACAATCACCAACGACGGCACGATTACGGCAGCCTTCACAGGCTCAGGCTCCAGTTATGGTGCCTATTATGCTAACGGCATTTCTTTAGGTGCCATTGCTGACGCTGAGATTCTCAACAACGGCACGATTACGGCCACTCTAGTGGAAGATTTTGGCAATAGTAATCTTGGTGTTGCCACCGGCATTTTAGTAGATACACTGAATAACAACGTTACCATTCTCAACACCGGCACCATTACGGCCACAGCAAGAGTCCTTTCGGGTGGCAGTGCACACCCGAAAACTCGTGGAATTTATGTAAATCGATTTCCTGGTTCAGGCGCAGCCCTTACCAACGAAGGCACAATTACAGCCATATCAACAGCATCTTTTGGTAATTTGACCGGCAGTTTGGGGAATGAAGCTTACGGCATTCAATTCGGATCAGATATCACTCAAGGGTCCAATCAACTTCTCAACAGCGGCATCATTACGGTCACAGCAACAACCCTAGAAGGGGGGTATGGGCATTACGCTAATGCCTTTGGCATTGCGGCACGAAAATTAGGTGTGGCGAATTCCATTACCAACAGCGGCACGATTACAATCACAGCAAGGGCCCGAGATAAATTTACTTCCAGACCTGAATTTGCAGGTAAAGCTGAAGCTATCGGTATTTATACAACTGAAATTGATGATACCTCATCAGTGAGTAACAGCGGCACCATTTCGACCACAGCAACACTCAGTGATAGTGCGACTGGAACCTTTGGGAGCGTTCAATCTAACGGGCTTCGAATTGGAAATCTTAAATCAGGCTCATCGGTCCTCAATGAAGAGTCCGGATCCATCATGGCCACTGCCAATGGACTTTTCGGGTCTGCCAATGGTATCAAAATAGACGCTATAGCCGATGGCGCTTCCCTCGTCAACAACGGCAACATTCTCGCTACATTTTCCGCTCTGGGAACCGGCACTGTTAATCCTGATTCCGGCGCCTATGGGATTCAGATGGACAATCTATATATGAACGACACCATTACCAACAACGGCACGATCACTGCCATCGCTCCGGTGAATGATCGGGCCTATTCCCTCTATATTTTGAATGGTATAGGTACCGGTGGCACCATCATAAATAACGGCACCTTGAATGGAAATATTTACCTTGATTCAGAAACCGGTGCCGGTGCGATCAACCTCAGCAATAACGGAACCCTGGCCATCCCCGCCTTGGCCGCTGGTCAAACCGGCAGGATAGGCGGCAACTACACCCAGGCCGCTGCAGCTATATTCAAGGTGGGCGTAAAAAGCGCCGCCGAGTATGGCCGACTGAGTGTGGGTGGAACCGCGACCATGCCGAGTAACGCAAATATTACGGTTGACGTTGCGACCGCCAATACCCTTGCCAACGGAGAGGTTCTGGCCATTCTCAATGCCGGCCTGCTCTCAGGGTCAACCTACCATGTCACGGATAACAGCCTTCCCTGGAGGTTTATCGCCGTCAAAAATAATAATATCCTCGAACTGAAGGTTGAGAGTGATGGCGACCCTGTTGACCCTGTTGACCCTGTTGACCCTGTTGACCCTGTTGACCCCTCCTACAACTCTTTCGCAGATGCGGTTGGCAGCAACGGGTTTTATAACGTTGTAGGAGTGGCGACTGTGATGGATGACTTTTATTTCAACGGGTCGCCAAGCCCTGCCTTTGATGACCTGCTTTCTCTCTTGAGCAGCCAGAGTACACCTGCGGACCTCGCCAACGAGCTGAGCAAGCTGCAGCCGCTGTTGGGCGGCGCGGTCTCCCAGGTCACCATCGGTTCGATGCGCAGCGCCAGCCGGATTATCCAGTCACGCCTTAGCGGGGGCAGCGAAGGACTTTCATTTGGTGATGAGCTCCAGCCCGACCGACGGATGTGGGCCAAGCCCTTTGGCTCGTGGTTGAATCAGGATGACGCCGACGGAATCATCGGATACGATGCCAGTACCTACGGGGTGGTCCTGGGTGCCGACACCGACATTTCGAACAGCGGTTACCGCCTGGGCATGGCCTTTGCCTATGCCGCCAGTGACATGGACAGCAACTCCGATGTGGCTCCCCAGAGTACGGATATCGACAGCTATCAGCTGGCATTCTACGGCAGCTACAACCTTGATAAGCTCACCGAACTCAGCTTCCAGGCCGATATCGGCACCAGCAATTACGATGGCAGTCGAACCCTCAACTTCTCTCCGTCGATGTATTCCGTGGCCACCGCCGATTACGACAGCACCAACTATCATCTTGGCGCCGGCATTGAACGTGATATCAGGATTGATGAGAGAAATACCTTTACCCCATCGGCGCGGGTGGACTATACGGCCATTGATCTGGACAGCTATACCGAGCAGGGCCCCGGTGGCTACAATCTGAATGTTGATGGTCAAACCGTGGATGAATTGATCTTTTCCGTGGATGGAGAGTTCAGCCATAAATGGAGTGCCACCACCAGCCTGACCGCGAATCTGGGCCTGGGCCTTGACGCGATCAATGATCAGGCCTCCATCGCCTCGTCCTTTGTGGCCGGCGGCCCGGCCTTTGTCACCAATGGGAGTGACCCCTCATCCCTGCTGATGCGGGGCGGCCTTGGTGTGGTGATGGAGCCGGTGAGCGGCATCGAGCTGGTTACCCGTTATGACCTTGAGGCGCGTGAGGATTTTGAGAATCATACCGTTTCCATAAAATTGCGGATGCCGTTCTAG
>JACDZF010000229.1 GCA_013426795.1 Desulfocapsa sp.
CTAAAAAAGCCATGGGGAGTCAGCAGAGCCCTTCCCTGAATTGATTCGCGCCCATTTTTCTGCAAAAACTACCTTCCGATTGCAGGGTAACGCTCGTGCAGTATAGCACAAAGGCGGAATGGATGTCCATCTGCAATCAGATGGCCGTTTTGAGGCCCTCTCAGCTTCTTTCAGCCTGAACGAGAAGGCAGGTATCTCTCCCGGAAACAAAGGGGCGAAGATCATAGCCGCCATAGTGCCGACGCATGGTGAAGCCTGCCCGGTGCAGCAGGAGTTGCCATTGGCGGAAGGAGAGGGCGGCAAGGTGCAGGGTGTGGCTCAGGTCTTCCTTGTTCTTTCCCGGCTGCCGGGGCCGGACTCGATACCTCTCCTCCAGGAGAAGCAGCTCGTGGGAGCAGCCGCGGCGCATCTCCTTGATGATCCTGCCGCCGTCCTGATCCTCGAAGATCTGGAATTGAAAGAGCTTTTTGGTGCCCAGGGCCAGAAGCGTCCGGTCAGGAACAAAGAGATGGAGAAGGAGCCTGCCATCCGGGGCCAGGAGATCCCTGATCTGTTCCAGGCACTGGCCGATGCGCTCACCGGTTTCAAGGAGGTTTAGGGTGTGATAGGGGATGAGGATAACATCAAATGAGCGCCCAAGGGCGGGCTCGGTCATATCCATGCAGAGGTAGGTCACTTTCGGTCCGGCTTTCAGTCGGGCCCGCCGCAGCATCTCCAGGTTGCGATCAATTCCGGTGACCTCGGCGCCGGCCGCGGCCAGGGGTCGGCACAGTCGTCCACTGCCGCAGCCAAGCTCAAGCACCGAACAGGGGGGGCTGATCCTTTCCAGGTAAAAGGGGAGATCTGCCTGGAACGCGACCATCTCCAGGTCATAGAACTGGCAGTAGCGTTCCTTGCTGAGGGGCAGAAAGAACTCATTCGGCTCCCTGTGGCGGTCAAAATCGTCGTCGGGCATAATCCGCAACCACTGGGCCCATGGGGGTATGACTCCTGCCCGGCATGCAGACTATTTTTGTTTCAGCAGATCCCGGATCTCGGTGAGCAGCAGCTCTTCTTTTGTCGGCCCGGACTCTTCGGCTGGGGCCGGTTGGGCCGCCTCCTGGCGCTTGAGGGCGTTGATTCCCTTGATCATCATAAAGATGGCAAAGGCGATGATGGTAAAATCAATGGCGGTTTGAAGAAACCTGCCGTAGGAGATCAGCACCGCCTCTTTGCCCGCGCCGGCAGCCTGGAGGGTGATGGCGAGCTTGCTGAAATCCATGCCGCCGATGATCAGACCGATGGGAGGCATGATGACGTCACTGACCACCGAGGAGACGACCTTGCCGAAGGCGGCTCCGATAATGATACCAACGGCCATGTCGATGACATTGCCTTTCACTGCAAATTCCTTGAATTCATTCAGTAAGCTCATGGTTGATGTCTCCATTGGTTGTTTTAAAAACGGTCCCTGTCCGGCAGCGGCCCATCCCCTGTGTTTTCGCCTGCTCAGAACCGGATTCCGCCGCAGGCCCCCTTCCCGTATATGGGGCACTCTTTGAATTGTTTCAATACCTTGGAGCCATAAGTTCCATGGTCTCTGTTTATACTCAATAATTGAAGAAAAAGGAAAGAATGATTTTGATACATCGGGTATGCCCCTCGGAGCAGAAAAAAAGTTCTTCATCTCTCCCCTGGGTGGTGAAATGACGGTATAACCCTGGCGGGAAAAACTCTGGAAACCACCCGCTATCAGGGAGCAGGCAATTAAAATTGACCCCTTCCCGCGGGTGGGGTATGGTTTTTTGGACGCGCCCTTGGGGATACTTCAGCGGCCCTGATCCCGGTCTTGCCTGAAGTGCGCCTGGAGTTGTGTCACCGCCCGGAAGCCTTTTTCCTCCGTCATCGGATGGAGGAAAAATCAAAAATTAGAGTTTTTTTGTTCCAGGAAGCCCCGTCTTCATTGCCTGTATGACCGCATCACCGCAAAAGCCAGCGCCGGTAAAACGACAGGCCGCCCCAAAACGGCCCAAAGCCCCCAGGGCCGCGCGGAAGAAGTCCAACCCCGCCCCGATCCCGCCCCGGATCTCATTGTTCCATGGTTCCCTGTTGATCGGTGTCGAGTACCTCGGTCTCCTTGGAATCGCCATGGTGGCGGTGGTGGTGGTGCTGGGGTATTCCGCCCACCGCTTTTCCGGCACCGGATTTTTCAACAGTTATCTGCCCTTTGCCGGCGGAATCATCGGGGTGGTCATTGGGGCGATTCTCCTCCTGATCCTCTGGCAGAAACTTCGGAAGTGGCTGCAGCGCTATTCTCTCCTCTTGCCACCGGCCCTCGTCCTTGGTCTTGCACTGCTTATTGTCGGGCTTGCGCCGCCGGAGATGTTCAGCCGGGCCTTCCTCTACTATCGTATCTTGCTGGGTGGAAAGGAGGAGGCGAGCCGCGCCGCCCTCACCCATCAGGTCTATGCCGCCTATCGTCGGCTGGACCCGGCGCAGATGGCAAAGATGGTCAGTCAGGCCGGGCCCTATATGGCCGCCATCGAGGAGGCGGCCGCGGTCTATGGCATCGATGGCGATCTGCTCAAGGGCCTTGCTGCCACCGAGTCTTCCTTCCTGCCGCGGGCGAGCAGCGATGGCGGGCAGGGCCTCTTTCAGGTCACCAAGGTCCCGGCAGCAGCGACGACGGCGGTGAACCGTCTCTTTCCTCCCGAGCAGCGGCTGCTCACCGATGTCCGCTATAACGCCCATCTCGGGGCGGCCACCCTCCGCCATTATCTGGGCGAAATGAAGGGCGACCTGTTCCTTGGCCTGCTGGCCTACAATATCGGGCCGGCCAATGGCGGACTCCGTTTTATCATGGAGCAGTACGGGGCCACCGACTTTATTACCATCCAGCCCTATCTCATGCAGCTGCCCCGGGATTATCCCATCCGCGTCCTCTCCCATTCCCTGGCCTTTCGTGTGGAGCGGCAGGAAGGCCGCCTTCTCGCCTATGAAGAGGGGAAAAACGCGGCGCGCATCCAGGCCCTGGGTATTCCCGGTCTGCGATAAGGGATCAGCCCGCTCCCTGGTGTCTGAGGGAGGGGGCTGGTGAATCTCAAAAAAATATTGACTTGCCCCTGCTTTTTCATTAGAAATCGGATCAATAATTTCAGATGCTCGTAACAGAGCTTAAAAGGGAACCCGGTGACAATCCGGGACGGGCCCGCCGCTGTGACCGGGGACGACCGTTGCACTGAGCCACTGACCTGTATTATCAAAGGGTTGGGAAGGCGCAACAGGAAGGACGATCCGGAAGTCAGAAGACCTGTCTGAATGAAGAACAGCTGTTCCCGTGGACAAGGGACAGGTCTGAATCATCTGTGGATAAAGAAGGGAATCCCCGGATCAATATTATCATTGGTCCGGGGTTTCTTTTAGGTGCCGTTGCCAAAAGAGCAAAGCTCTTTTGGCTTACGGCACCTTATGCCGCGTCAGAGAAACAGCAATCTGTTCCGCTGTTTCTCTGACGCGGCGTCTGGCAAAGAACATCTGCCAGAAATCGTCTTGCAACTCATATCCACCCCGCCAGACACCCCCCCGGACCGACAACTTTTTCAGGGAGAAAAATGAAAAAGCATGTTTCGGTGTTCGCCTTGTGTACCTTCCTAACCCTTGATGTAAGCAGTGCTCTCGCCGCCGGGGATGAGCAGTGGGCAGACTCCGGGGCCGATGCCGTCCCCGGGGTTGAGACCATCAACGGCAAGACCTATCTGACCATCACCGCCAGCCGGGTGCTG
>JACDZF010000230.1 GCA_013426795.1 Desulfocapsa sp.
GAGCCAGAGCTTGTATCAGAGGCTGAGCCGGAACCAGAGCTTATATCAGAGCCTGAGCCTAAGCTTGAGTCAGAACCTGAATCCGAACCAGAGCTTGAACCAGAACCAGGGCTTGTATCAGAGCTAGAGCCAGAACCAGAGCTTGAACCAGAGCCAGAGCTTGTATCAGAGGCTGAGCCAGAGCCGGAGCCTATATCGGAGTTGCAGTTTGAGCAAGCTCCAGAGCTCGATCCTGAAAAGATGGTTGAATCGGCAGGAGAGATACCGTCTGAATCGGTCGCGGAACCGCCCCTTGAAGCTGATCTTGAAGAAAAGGCCATGGATCCGCTCGTAGAACCTGATATTGTTTCTGAGCCGCCATCCGATGCCCAATCGGCAGCCCCCACAGTCCAGGAACCAGTTCCGTCCGCGCCCGGAGATGGAGAGCCAGAGCCTGAAGAGCCTGCACCGTCAGTTCTGCCTGATCAGATATGCCGTGGGTGTGGTGAAGCCTTTCCGCCCCAGTTGCTCCAGGAGGTGGAAGGGAAATTGATTTGCGGGGTCTGTCAGCTTCGGATGGCCTCCACTTCAGAGCCGACATCGAGATTTGGGTGTGGAAAGCTGCGGGCAGTCCTGGCGGCAATTTTTCTGCTTGCCCTGATGGCCCTTATTGGCCTGGCCCTGTTGAAGTTCTGAATTTGCCAGGTTTCATAATGTGGAAAGGGAGCGGCTCCCCAGGGGATGTTTTCCCTGGGGAGCCGTTTTGGTTCAACCTTTCTTGAAAGAGACCCACCCGGGGCTTCTGCCAAAAAAGCCTTTTATCAGGAAAGCTGAAGTTTTCCCCCGGGTTCAGCGAGCTTAATATCGATAATATTCTGGCTTATAGGGTCCTTCCAGGGGGACGCCGATATAGTCAGCCTGTTCCTGACTCAAGACGGTGAGCTTTGCCCCGATCTTGTCCAGATGCAACCGGGCCACCATCTCGTCCAGTTTTTTGGGGAGAAAATAGACCTTGTTTTCATATTTCTCAGGATGCTGCCAGAGCTCTATCTGGGCCAGGACCTGATTGGTGAAAGAGTTGCTCATGACAAAGCTGGGGTGGCCCGTGGCACATCCCAGATTGACCAGGCGTCCCTCCGCAAGGATGATAATCTTCTTGCCATCCGGGAAAATGACATGGTCAACCTGGGGTTTTATATTGTCCCAGGGAAGATTGCGAATCCCGGCGATATCAATTTCCGAATCAAAGTGTCCAATATTGCAGACTATGGTCTGATCGGGCATGGCTTCCATGTGGCTTCGGGTGATGACCCGCAGATTGCCGGTACAGGTCACAAAGATATTGCCAATGGGGGCGGCCTCTTCCATGGTGATCACCCGATAGCCTTCCATGGCGGCCTGGAGGGCACAGATGGGGTCAATCTCGGTAATGTAGACGGTGGCTCCCATGCCGCGCAGGGCCTGGGCGCAGCCCTTGCCCACATCGCCAAAGCCGACAACGACGGCATTTTTGCCGGCAATCATGACATCGGTGGCCCGTTTGATGCCATCAATCAGGGATTCGCGACAGCCGTAGAGGTTGTCGAACTTTGATTTGGTCACTGAGTCGTTGACATTGAAGGCCGGGCACATAAGCCTTCCGCTATTGGCCATCTCGTTGAGGCGGTGCACTCCCGTGGTGGTTTCCTCACTGATTCCCCGGATATTTTTCATATCTTCTTTGTACTTTTCGTGCATAACCAGGGTGAGATCGCCCCCGTCATCCAGAATCATGTTGGGACGCCAGTTATCCGGCCCGAAGATGGTCTGGTCGATACACCACCAGAACTCCTCTTCATTTTCGCCTTTCCAGGCAAAGGTTGGAATCCCCGCTGCCGCCATGGCAGCGGCGGCATGATCCTGGGTGGAAAAAATATTGCAGGACGACCAGCGAAGCTCAGCCCCGAGATCCACCAGGGTCTCCATAAGCACCGCGGTCTGGATGGTCATGTGCAGGCATCCGCCAATGCGCGCCCCTTTCAATGGCTGCGATTTCTTGTACTGACTGCGCAGGGCCATCAGGCCAGGCATTTCCGTCTCGGCGATGGCGATCTCTTTCCTGCCCCATGCGGCAAGGGACATATCGGCTACCTTGGAATCAATAAGTGGTGCGGTCATAAAAGTACCTCTGAGGAAAAATAAAATTGTTGGAAAAAAAGGGCCCGCCTGTTCATTGAACAATCCTGACAGGCGGGCGATGGGTTCTGAAACTTTTCGATGGATTTCGTTGGCCAATATCCTTTAAAGCTTGGCATCTTCCCGCAGGATGGCCGCCTTGTCGGTCTTCTCCCAGGTGAAATTCTCCCGTTCCCGGCCAAAATGACCGTAGGCGGCGGTGGCCTGATAGATGGGACGGAGCAGGTTCAGGTGCTGGATAATGGCCTTGGGGCGCAGGTCAAAGTGGCGAAGGATAAGGGCCTTGATCGTATCGTCGGAGATCGCCCCGGTGCCGAAGCTGTTGACGTTGATGGACACCGGTTGGGAGATGCCGATGGCGTAGGCCACCTGGATCTCGATCTCCGCGGCCAGACCGGCGGCCACAATGTTCTTGGCAATATAGCGTCCCATATAGGAAGACGAGCGATCAACCTTGGAGGGATCCTTGCCGGAGAAGGCCCCGCCGCCATGGGAACCTCTGCCGCCGTAAGTATCGACAATAATCTTGCGTCCGGTCACACCGCAGTCGCCCACCGGCCCGCCAATGACGAAACGACCGGTGGGGTTGATATAAAACTTTGTTTTGGAGTCAATCATCTCAGGGGGGAGAATCGGTTTGATGATCTCCTCCATGACCCCCTCTTTCAGGTCTTCATAGTTGATGGTTTCATCATGCTGGGTGGACAGCACGACGGCCTCAATCCGTTTTGGAACATTCTCTTCATACTCAATGGTGACCTGACTTTTGGCGTCGGGCCGGAGCCAGGGAAGGCGTCCGGATTTGCGGACTTCCGATTGACGTTTGGTCAGACGGTGCGCGTAGGTAATGGGCATCGGCATCAGGACCCTGGTCTCAGTGCAGGCATAGCCGAACATCAGCCCCTGGTCGCCGGCCCCCTGATCCAGATCGATCCCTGACCCCTCATTCACGCCCTGCGCGATGTCCGGCGACTGTTTGTCAATGGAGGTAAGGACGGCGCAGGACTGCCAGTCAAAACCCATATCTGATGAATTATAGCCTATGGAACGGATGGTCTGGCGCACCACATCGGGCATATCGACCCAGGCGCTGGTGGTTATCTCACCGGCGATGATTGCCATGCCGGTGGTGACCATGGTCTCACAGCCCACCCGGGCGTGGGGGTCCTGGGTGAGGATGGCGTCAAGGATGGCGTCGGAGATCTGGTCGGCAACCTTGTCGGGATGCCCTTCAGAAACGGATTCAGAGGTAAAAAGATGATTGGACATGGATGGTGCTCCAGTGAATGGAAATGGCCCCCCCTTTTGAAGCCATAAGAAAATGAGAAGCTCTGGGAAAATCAGGGGGGCAAAGAGGGTTAGGCTTTGTTAATTTGACGTTTATCTATTAAGATATAAAAACCTGTATAATGACGAAAAGTAGGTGCTTTTGTCAAGGAAAAAGGGGTTGATTGTGGGGAAGTTCAGAAGCTTTGTGGTGCGAGAGCAGGGAAATAAGCTGTTTTCCAGATCGGTGGAATGGAGTGACACGCAGCAGTTACCTCCGGGGGAACTGCTGGTCAGGGTGCATTACTCATCCCTTAATT
>JACDZF010000232.1 GCA_013426795.1 Desulfocapsa sp.
CATTCTTTTTTCTACTCATTTTTTGATCGAAGTACGCTTAATCCTGAAGAACCATAAACATACTCCATAGGTGTTAAAAACAACTTCCTTCGAACCCGCGGCTCAGTCCAACAACATTTTATCTATCATCCCGCTCTTTCTGCCGGACATCTGGTGTAGAACCACGGTTCTGGGATCATGGATGACAAAGGTATTGTCTGGGCGGGACGAATGATAAAACGCTCTTAGTTAGGTTTTAGGCCGATGAAGGCTGCGATTTCATTGGTGAGTAGCGAAAAAGGCACCTAACTTCGGTTTCAAGTCGACCGCTCGCCAACAATATTAAGCGTATAGCGCGTACATTGAATTGCTGGGTTACGTGCTACGCGCTTCTGCAATAAGGAGGATCACAATGAATAGACTACTATCACCGACCTACGGGCTGCGCTTTCTGCTGCTCTTGGTTTGTACTCTAGCAATGTCCATAACAGCCGCTGCGTCTCCAACAGAGCAGTCGGAGAAGATGAACTTGAGAATCGGGCAGATCAAGGGGGCGTTCCAGCAAATCAATCCGCAGGCTGCCTTCAACTACAGCTACACGGTACTCCCGCAAACGAAGACCTACGGGATTGCTTGGGTCGAGTATAACCGGTCCACCTGCACCGGGAATCCTGGAAGTTGGACTGTTAATACAAAGCCGACCAAGGGCACTACCTCAACTGGAATCGTCACCGGCCACCTGGGCAACGGTGATTGTCCTAGTACCATCTTTTCATTTGGAGCAATTTACTACACCTGGACAAGCACTGATGTGAACGCTAAGACTGACTCCTTCGCAGCCACTTGGAAAAGTCCGAACTTCAGTCAGAGTGCTTCAGTCAGTATAACATTAGCGACGGTCAAGGTCCAAAGCGCGGATATTGTCAACAACAGTATACCGGTGGTGATCACGGTACCAACCACAGCAACTGGTTCTCTAGGGCTTAATATCAAGGGAGGTGGCACAACATTCCAAGCAAGCTACAACAAAGGGTCCAAGGTAGGTCCGGGTTCGTACACTGTAACTCTCGACCGCCCCACGATGCTTCGGGCTAACTATTCGACCATTGAGGCGATTTGGAATGCGAGCACGCCGCCGGTTAAAAGCACGTTCACCATCGATCCAATCTGGAAGGTACGTGGAATTGTGCAGAATACCGTTTACATTAAGGTCTATGAGACCGCTTGCAGTGGCACTGCCACGTCCGGATACTGGACGTTTAATCGCACAAGCTGCGCTTTTACGGCTACCAAACTCAAGCCCATATTTGCTTCACAAACGCGTATGAATGGGACCGGCCAGACTGCTGGTGGGCCGCTGGTTCATGCTAACACGGGCAACCTCTGCAGCACACACTATCCACCAGGTGCGAGCTCGACCAATACCTTCTACAGGATTTCAAGCGTCACAGGCAGCTGCTTAAACCTGATGGCTGATACGAATGTTGCCGTGTATCCCAATCCGATGACAGGCGGAACCTATTCCTGCGATGACCAGTTGCTCTACGTCGCAACGGGCACCAACACGAATGCCGGCTCCCTTCGGGATGTTGAGGATTATTGTCCGGCTTGCCGCAATCATGCGGCGGGCACGAGCGACCACGTAGATAATTACTACGACAAGAATAGTTGTACCGCTGCTAGCCTGCCAAATTATTGGGAGGCAAATCTGGGAGGAGCTGCTGGAGGCCAGAGCATCCAAATTCTCGTCGCCGAGGACAGCGAATCGGAAGTTATTGGCCAGCAGGCATCCTACCGGGATAGTAAGATCAGCGTTCAGTCGAGGAAAGTGAACGATGGTATTGTGCTCTCGATCGAGAACACAGGACGGCATACTGATGCAAAACTCCCGCCGGAGGTCTTCGAGGTTCAGAAGATTGCAAGATACCAGGATCGAATCATAGTTATTGGTGACATCGGAGCTTCGGTATCGCGGGTAGTGATCATGAGCGTGGAGAGTGGGCTTGCCACCGACAGCTTTGACGCATTTAATCCCGCTGTCTCCCCCGATGGCCGATTCATTGCCTTCGTCAAGTTCTATCCACCTCATGGTGCAACCGGGACTGACGATCACCACATGTTGTACGACATGACGAAGAACGCTGTCGCGAACCGTCCGGTTAGGGTAGGACAGGATAACCGAGTCGATGTGGGCCTGAATATTTACCCAGGCAATGGTAATAAGGAAGGCGATAACATTGGTGTGCCCGAGTGGCTCTCACATCAATCGCCCAGTCTGATTTTCTGGAGCCCAGATTCCACGAAGCTGGCTTTTGCCGATCAGGCCCAAGTGCTGAGTCTCGTCCTTGTGAAAGTCGCTGGTGCAGATTTGGGCGCAGCTCCAAGCGTATTCACCGTGCTAGTCGATGGAACGAGCGTGTGTGCGGCACCGCTTGCGGAAACTCCCTGCCAAGAAGCCTATCTGGATCACGTGAAATTTGGCGATGACGGGCTGCATGCGTTCTTCAGCGGGGTTGGTGCTCGGGGATCCATCCAGCGGAAGCTAGATGTGCCATACGCGGATTTTGTTCCTGAGATCTAACAGCCAGGTAGGGTGAGCAAACGGCCGCATCGTTTGCCCACGCGGATCTACATCGATGTAGGCGTATATTCGGCCTAACGATCCATTCCAGCGCACCGGCAAGCTACTTGGGGCACTTGCGACGGTCGCTTCTGTGAATGATCGCACCTATAAGGAGCTAGCCAGTCTTTCAGAGCAGGTCTTTGCTGTTGACGGGGCGATCACAGAGGCTTTGCGTGCCTTCCAGGAAAAATGGGGTCAGAATTAAATTAAAACAAGATTCAGGCTTCCCGACCCGGTCAAACTGATTATTTCCACTTATTCAGTAAGAGAATCGGGGGCAGAACCCTTTTGTTCCCTTTCAGCGTTTCTCTTCTCTATTTCCTGCCTCTATTGTTGACAAAATGCATCCCACAGGATACAATCATGGTATGAAATATGAATTGCACAGCACTCCTGATTTCAACAAATGGCTTAATCGGCTGAAAGACGCAACGGTCCGGCAAAAGGTTCTTGCCCGCCTCGCTCGTGTTGAAAATGGCAACTTTGGCGATTACAAACAGCTTGCCGCCGACCTGTTTGAGTTACGGTTTTTCTTTGGCGGCGGTCTGCGCATTTATTACACCATAAGGGGCGGCCTGGTTGTTTTGTTGCTTGTCGGTGGTGACAAATCGACCCAGGTTGTTGATATTGAAAAAGCTGGAACAATTTTACTGAATCAGGCAAACAAAAAGGAGTAATTGACCATGGGCACATTTCGTTTTGATATTGCCGAACACCTTGAAACAGAAGAAGATATTCGTGGTTTTCTCTCTGAAGTTGCGGCCACAGGTGATGAGGCTGATTTTATTCATGCCTTAAGCATTGCCGCCAGGGCGAAAGGAATGTCTGAGATTGCCAGAGAAGCGGGTGTGACCAGAGCAAGCCTGTACAAATCCCTTGCCGATGGCGGCAATCCCCGTTTTGACACCATCAGCAAAGTAACCAAGGCCCTTGGCTGCAAGCTGGCTGTTGTGTGAAGCAAGAAGAAAAGGCAAACGTAAACAATTTGCTAACCCTTAGATGGAACATCTTGGAAAAATTGGAGTCAGAGTTAAATTAAGAAAAATGGGGTCAGAATTAAATAAATCTATTTTTTCTCTGACCCCGAACGTTTGAAACGGATCGATACCAGCA
>JACDZF010000233.1 GCA_013426795.1 Desulfocapsa sp.
AGCAGCCAAGCCAAGTTTTTCTTGTCGAGCACTACGGTATTCTCCTTAGCCTAACGTTTCGCCTAAAGCGGGCGCGCCCACGGCGATGCCCGAGTTCTGCTCCGCCGGTCGTGGCGCGCCTCGCTCTTTAAGGCGACCGTTAGGCTTTAGGTTGCCGACGACCTGACCGACGGCTTCCGCACCGCATACCGTGGCCATGTACCGACACCCTTTCAGGATCGCCGGGCAAAGAGCCGATTGCCTTGCCGACCGGGTTTCCCTCGCAAAGAAACGCCGACGACCTGTCCGGGAGCAGATTGCCTTCCCGACCGGGTTTCCCTTGCAGAGAAGCGCCATTTTCTTCCGCGCTTCGCTATTGGATTCTTTAGCCTAACGCTTTGCCTCAGCGGACCCCCGCCGCGCCACAACTGAACTCACCGCTACAAATGAGCCCGCGGCGCGGCGAGGGGTCCGCTGGAGGCAACCGTTAGACCTCGCTGATTGCTCAGCCTACTTCGTTTTACCGCTGATGGTGATAGTCACATTCTGCCCCGGGTTAAATTGAAAACCAACGGATTCGCAGTCGAAGACGGTTGCGGAAGATGACGGGATTTGCACCTGCTGGCGAGTAGCATTATTGGTGCAGGTCACGGTATGCGCACCAAGGCGATTAACAGTTCCACTTAGTGGCCCGCCTTGTTTGAATAGAGTAACTACTTCTGCCTTGTTCAAGGCTCTGTTATAGACGCGCACCTCGTCCAGCACGCCATTCAAAGGGAACCAGTAATCCGAAAACTTGCCAAGATATAGGTCCTGATTATTCATTTCGGAAAAATCTTGGCTAAACCCATTGTCGGTAGCAATCAAAACGCCGTCGGCATAAAACTGAGCGACATGCTTGCTGTTTGAAAATACCCACGTCAAATGAACCCATTCATTAGCTGGAGCATTGGGGGCAACAGTTGGGTTATTCCAGTTCAGCGGAGTCCAGCCATAGGTAGCGATATGTCCAGCAACATCCACGCTACCAGAGCTTCCATCCCCGTACGCCATCAATGCGACGCCATTTCTGTCATGGCTTTTTGCAAAAAGGGAGTGAATGCCATAATCAGCAGAGCTACCCCAGCCATCCATTCCACTAAATGTGGTCATTTTGACGGCGACTGAAACGGAAAAATCCTGCTGGAATTGCAACGAACTGCTGTTCGGAACATGAACCGCAGCAGGATTGTTAAATCCACCAAACAGTGCGCCAGAGCCATTATAACCTGTAGCTTTAATGACATTTCCCTCTAATACTCCATTATTTCCGTTGGTTGAGCAGTCTTTGCCCAGGTTTGATGCATCATCGAAGCAGTAATGAGCAACCAAGCCATCTTGTATGCCTGCATAGACGGCTGGGGTTGATGCAAACAAAGCTGCTCCAGAAATGAGTGTCATCGCAGCGTATTTCATAATTTGTGTCTCCAAGGTACACCTCCTCTTTGGGTTCGGCTCAGTGTTAGATGCAGGCAGGAGGCTGTTTCCCTTGTCTAACGTCCGGCCTAAAGCGGCGCGCGCCCCTAATGACGCTGCGAATTAGCACGACGCCCGTGGCGCGCGCTCGCTTTTAAGGCAAAGGTTAGGCGCTTCTTCATGGCCGCTGGAATTAAGTAAACTATTCTCGAACTCGCGGATTTCCTCCATTTTCAGCGTCGAGGAAACCCACTACCGTTGGGTGAAAAATAGTGTTCAACGATTTCGAGTTCCAGATTGGCGAACCGCTCTAATGTGCCAGGCCAATTATTTTGGAACGAACTCGTGACCATCCCCATGAATTTGAATTTGCTTTCTGTGTCAGGCAGGTGATGCACGCGCATGCAGAAATTGAAGCAGTTTCGCGCCATGCTATCTGTCCCCTGTTCAAGCGCTTTAGCAATATTTGAAAAATTCTTACGTACCTCGCTAATGCGAATCTGTTTTTCGACGAAAAATCCCGCCTGATTCTCTATGAACCGAACGGTGCCGCCAAAGCTTTTAATAACGGCACTCGCGGTTATAACAACGCCGGTGCCAGAGAGAACTTTCTGAATAACTGCAACTATGACGTTCTGGTTGTCCTTCGGGTCAAACGGCAGAAGATCGCTCATACTTCAAACCTGTTTCTGTGCCCCGTATAGGCGGGGGATTTGCTACGCGCCTAACGTTAAGGCTAAAGCGGCGCGCGCCCCCGCCGACCGTGCAAACGAGCACAAACCCCGTGGCGCGCGCTCGCTTTTAAGCCGAAGGTTAGCACATTTTCGGCATCGGGCAACCACCGGCACTGACCGCAAGCCACCATTCTTCATCGCTGCAAGCATCGACGCTTGCCGCAAACCGCCATTCTTCATCGCCGGCACCGGCGCTTGCCGCAAACCGCCATTCTTCATTGCCGCCGGCATCGGCGCTTACCGCAAGTCACCATTCTTCATTGAAGCCGGCATCGGCGCTTGCCACAAGCCGCCATTTTTCATTGCAGGCGGCACCGGCGCTTACCGCGAGCCGCAAACACCATCATTCATCGGCGACGGGCTCAAGGCTCGCCAGTGCTAACGTTCAGGCCAAGGCGGCGCGCGCCACCGATGAGCCCGCAAACCAGCACAACGCCCGTGGCGCGCGCTCGCTCTTTGGCCGAAAGTTAGGCATTCTTTGTATTCTTCGCTGCCTGGGCTGGGGACTCACAGGTAAACCGTGGTCTGTCCCCTATTACTCTGCTTGCGCGAAAGCGAGTACGACCGAGGAACCGGATGCGGGAATACTGCACGTCCGGGTCTGTGGCGGGGGCTCCGGGCAACCGGAGTCCCTACGCCGGAGGCATTGTCTGGGGTCTCTTTGATGCGTGAATTAAGTAAACTGTCCCCGGGACTCGCGGGACTCGCCCATGTCCTACGGCCCTACGGCCCTACGGCCCTCAGAAGTTAGTTGAACTCAATTGGCCACCCCATTCGCAAATAGTTGATACCGGACGGTAGGCAGTTGGATAGTTAGCTTGCCCCTCGTTCCACAGTGTTCCCTGGTTATAAACCCCTATGTCATTCCAACTGCCCGGCGTAATTGGTTCATAAGAAATCATGAAAGCGGGAAAAAACATAAGATAATGTTCGCTCCCACCAGAAACTATGTCACTATTGTTTGGTTCACCAGTTCCGGCATTCCAGTTTACATAGCTCCATTGTTCTCCAGTAATCCATTTATACACACCATTTTTGTCGTTGGTTGCTCCCAGCCAAGTGCCTCCCGCATTCGGCGATTGAAAAGCCAAATTGATCCAAACGAAATTATTTTCAGCCTGAGAAGTTATAGTAGCTAAATAACCTGCCCGTCTTTCACAAAAGGATTTGGCCGCGTACCAACTCATTGAATTGTCAAAACGCTGATACCAATGGTTGCTGGCAGGGTTACGAATTAATAATGAATCAGCCAGAGCGAATTCTGACGATAGAGCAAAGGTGCCTCCGGTTATCAAAGCCGCAAAGAACAACTGCGATATTTCTGCATTCTCTTTGAACATGGTTACATATCTCCAACCGAAGTTATCGGGCTAGCACTTTACCCACGCAGGCGTGACGGGCAAGAGCCTAACGTATAGCGTTAACCGGCGCCCGGCCGCAACACCCGCAGCAACCCAG
>JACDZF010000234.1 GCA_013426795.1 Desulfocapsa sp.
ATCCAGAACTCAAGGGACAGAATTCTTTTCGCGGTTCTTGACGAAAAGAATTCTGCCCCTTGAGTTCGATGCAACACCCTTCGACAAGCTCAGGGTGAACGGTATCCAAACGGTATCTTGTCAGGTCAAACTGTATCTTCTCAAGGCGAAAGGTATCTTATCAGGATAAACGGTATCTTATCAAAGTGAACTGTATCGTATCAGGATAAACAGTATCTTCTCAAAGCGAACGGTATCTTGATTGAATAAAGAAGCTTTCTTCCATGATAGAATGAACGACCTTTCTTCCACTCGTGGTGAGCCCGTCGAGCCACACACTCCATTCCGCCTGGCTCCCATGCTTCCGCAGGGGAACCAGGTGGAATCCGAACATGACCCTGCTATTGCAGCTTGGCCAGTTCCTTGGCAATAACCTCAGGGGTCAAGGGCATAAACCCGTCCTTCACCACGATCTCCTGACCTTCCTTGGAGAGGATAAACTTGAGGAACTCAGCCGTCACTGCGGGCAGGGGCTTATTGGGCTCCTTGTTCACATAGATCAGCAGACTGCGGGACAGGGGATACTTGCCGTTCAGTACATTTTCGTAGGTGGCCTCGGCAAATTCCTGTCCTTCCTTGGCACTGAGGGCCACCGCCTTGACGCCGGAGGTCTTGTAGCCGATTCCGGAATAGCCGATGGCGGAACGATCCTCAGTCACACCCATAACCACGGAGGCGGAACCCGGCTGTTCCTTGACGGTGTCTTTAAAGTCACCCTTGGCCAGGGCATGCTCCTTGAAAAATCCGTAGGTGCCGGAGGCGGAGTTCCGGCCAAACAGACTGATGGGCAGCTTCTCCCATTCACCGGTGAGGCCGGCCTGTCCCCAGGTCACGATATCTTCCGCCATACCACCCTTATGGGTCTTGGAGAAAATGGCATCCACCTGGGGCAGGGAAAGTCCCTTGATGGGGTTATCCTTGTTCACAAAAACCGCCAGGGAGTCAAAGGCCACACTGATACCGGTCACCTTATAGCCAAATTTGGCAACAAAGGCATCCTCTTCATCCTTCTTCATCGGGCGGGACATGGGGCCAAGCTGGGCGGTTCCGGCGATCAGGGCCGGAGGCGCGGTGGTGGAACCCTTGCCTTCGATCTGGATGCGGACATTGGGATATTCCTTGCGGAATCCCTCGGCCCAATAGGCCATCAGGTTATTCAGGGTATCGGAACCGATACTGTCCACATTGCCGGACACCCCGCTGACCTTTTTATAGGAGGCAATCTTGGGGTCCACTTCGATGGCAGCCATGGCCATGGAAGCAGTCACCGTCACCAGACACCCCGCCAGCAATACTTTCTTCACTGCCTTTCCGATCAAGCTTTTGTTCATCTTCATGGGACCTCTCCTTTCCAAGTGATTTCATGGCACACCGTTATGGTCATGGCCAGTAGTTGATGAGCACCTTATCCGGGCATTGTTAGGAAATGATGAGGATTTGATTAGGAGACGAACAGGAATTGCGGGGGCTGCCGGGGATGCCTAAAGAGGATCACCCCTGCCCATACTCCTTCAATGCAACCCCCCTGCCCCCCCTTGTCAGGGGGGACTTCCAAATCCCCCCTGACAAGGGGGGGCAGGGGGGGTTAAAAAAATTGCCGCCTCCCCCAGCAAAGCAACCCGAAGGAACCGATACATGATCTTCCCATATTATTTTCTTGCATAGGAACGATAAAAAACAGGTTCGACCCCGTAATTTTTTACTTGTCCATGATTCATGATACCGGACGCGGCCATTGGCCCATGACCCTGCCGTTCATGACTCCCGCCATTTCCGCCGGGGCCGTCAAAAAAAAAATGAACCAAAGTAAAAAAAAATACATTTTACCCTTGCAAAAGTATAAATTATTGTATAAACGGATAGCAACTGATTCAAAATTGCCCATCGGGGGCAAGAAGCAAACGTTGAGAAGTACCAGTACCAACCCTTACGGAGAGAGGAGATCACCATGAAGAAAGTATTATCCGCAGTTGTAGCCCTTGGTTGCTGCCTGTACCTGCCCACCGCCGTTCTGGCCGGTGGCGGAAAGAAGGTGAGCGACAATGATATGTCTCGCGAGCTGGCAGACCTGCGTGCCCAGCTTGCCAAACAACAGGCCGAGATCGACATGCTCAAGCGTCAGGATCAGAAAGTCGATACTACCCTGTCCAGCCGCCTTGAAGCCCTTGAGAAGAAAAAAGGCTATGTTATGGCCGGCAACGCCTTTATCGATGGCGTAACCCTCAACGGTTTCATAAGACAGCGCTACCAGATAAACGATTATGACGGTTACTCCCGTGAAGATCAAAACGCGAACCGTTTCCGGACCACCGCCCGCCTGGGCGGCGTATGGCAGAACAAGGCTGAAGACTGGATCATCGGCGCAGGGCTTGCAACCTCCACGGCAGTACAAAACCGTGGTGCAGAGGATACCTGGGGCCAACAAGTTCCCTTTGAGCATAACGACCTCAACCTTGACTATGCCTATGCCAAGCACACCTTCGGCGACTACGCCGTGTTCCTTGGCCAGACTCCCGTTCCCTATACATGGTCCTGGGTCTTCATGGATAACGACCTGCGCCCCACCGGTGCCACCGCGGCCTACGGGAAGGAAACAGGTATCTTTGCCATGGCCGGTGCCTATGGTGCTGAGATGCTGAACGTGGACACAGGCTCAAATACACCTGAGAATGACGACACCGGTATGGTTTATATCGCCCAGGCCGGTTACAAGGACAAGTTCAGCGAGAAAGGAAAGTTCACCCTGGCTGTCGGTTACCATATGGTTGATCAGGCCTATATGAACGAAATTCAGAGAGACTTCTTCAAGAATATTCCTGGCTTAAACGGTCAGTTGGATAACTACAGTGTTGAGGTTGGCGATCTCTATGGTGATGTCAGCTTTCCTCTGGGACCGGTTTCCCTTAAGCTCTATGGTCAGGTATGGCAGAACTTTGCCGCCGATACTACTGTACAAGGGATAAGCCAGGGTTCAATACTGCGCAATAATGTGGTAAACTCATCCCTTTTAAACGAAAAAGCTGATGACAATGATATGGGCTGGAGTGCTGGGTTCAGCGGCAACTTCGATAAGGTTCACTTTGCCTACTCCTACTCCTATATTGAGGCCGATTCTCTCTATGGCGGCTATGTTGACTCCGCTATTTGGTGTAACACCTACACCAACGTCGAAGGTAGCAAGGCCAATATTGGTTACGATATTACCAAGAACTGGGCCATCGATTTCACCTTCTACTACTTTGAGCCCATTGTTAACCTGCAAAATACCGGAGTTATTCCAAGTAATGTAAATGGTCAGCCAAATGTCTCAGAAGGTCTGTGGCAGGATGCAACGACCTATCAGTTTGACGTAAGCTACAAGTTCTAATCCAAGGCTTTCGATTGAGCTGAGGAAGGCTTCATTGACCGGCCTGTCTGGAAACAGACAGGCCGGTTTTTTATTGCCCCCCGGCCGATTGTCCTGAAAATCCCTGCCACCCAGAGCGTCGCTCTTTCCACACACTAAAGCCCACCACCCCCTCTTCAGCGCTTTCTCGTCTTGACACAAGAACTCTGCTTGCGTATCCTTGGCAAACACGGGACA
>JACDZF010000010.1 GCA_013426795.1 Desulfocapsa sp.
TAAAGTCCCCGCTGGTGGGTTATGCCAGGGCTGCGGCGAACAGCCTTTTGCTATAGTCGTGCCGGGGCGCGGTGAAAATCTCCCGGGCCGGGCCGGCCTCGACGATGCGGCCATGCTCCATGACCGCCACCTGATCGGCCAGGGCCCGGACCACGCGCAGGTCGTGGGAGATAAAGAGGTAGGTCATGCCGTAGCGCTGCTGGAGGTCGAGGAGCAGGTCGATGATCTGTTTCTGGATGGTCATGTCGAGGGCCGAGGTTGGTTCGTCCAGGATCAGCAGCCGGGGCTTGAGGACGATGGCGCGGGCAATGGCGATGCGTTGGCGCTGTCCGCCGGAAAATTCATGGGGATAACGCCAGGCCATGTCCGGGCTCAGCCCCACCTCGGTCAGGGTGTCGGCCACCATTGTCTGGCGCTGCCCCGCCGTTCCCCCCAGGCCGTGCACCCGCATGCCCTCTTCCACAATCTGTTGCACCGTCATCCGCGGCGACAGGGAGGAAAAGGGATCCTGGAAGACGACCTGCAACTCCCGGCGCAGGGGGCGCATGGCCCGATTTCCCAGGGGCTGGAGATCACAACCGTCAAAGATGATCCCGCCCCGGCTCCTGGTCAGCTTGAGAATCGCCATGCCCAGCGTGGTCTTGCCGGATCCCGATTCCCCCACCACGCCGCAGGTCGTCCCCTGGTCAATGGTCAGACTGACGTCGTCCACCGCCTTGATGGTCCTGATCTTTCGTTTGAACAGTCCGCTCCAGCCATCGTTGAGATAAAAATGGCAGGCTAGATGGTCGATGGCGAGCAGGGGCTTCAGGCCTTGCTTGACCACAGGATTGCCATGGGGAACGGATTGCAGGAGATGGATGGTATAGGGATGAGAAGGGTTTTTCAGAAGCTCCCGGGTGGGGCCATGTTCAACAATCCGTCCGCCCTGCATGATATGGACGTGGTCGGCGATCTGCTTGACCATTGCCAGATCGTGGGTAATGAGGAGGACGGCCATCTTGAACTCATCCTGGAGATCACGGATCAGCTCCAGGATCTGGGCCTGGATGGTCACGTCCAGGGCGGTGGTGGGCTCGTCGGCGATGAGCAGGGAGGGGCGGCAGGCAAGGGCCATGGCGATCATCACCCGCTGCCGCTGACCGCCGGAGAGCTGGTGCGGATAGGAGTGCAGGCGTGCCTGCGGGGTGTCGATGCCGGTGCGCTCCAGCAGGCGGACGGCCTCTTGTTCCGCCTCCTTTCTGGTCATGGCCCGGTGCAGGAGCAAGGGCTCAATGAGCTGATTGCCGATGGTATAGACCGGATTGAGGGAGGTCATGGGCTCCTGGAAGATCATGGCGATACGATTGCCGCGAATGGCCCGGAGGCCTTGGGCGGACAGGGTGAGGAGTTCCTGATCTTCAAAGCGGATGCGTCCGCTGGTCTGCACCTGGCTGCCTTCGTCAAGGAGCCGGAGGATGGAAAGGGCGGTGACCGATTTGCCCGACCCCGATTCGCCCACCAGGGCCACGGTCTCCCCCTGGTCAACGGAGAGGGAGACGTCATGGAGCACCTGATTGGCCTCGGGTTCTGCCCTGCCGGTGTCCAGGGAAAAGCTTACATTGAGGTTGTCGATGGAGAGGAGCATGGATATGATCAGGAAGAGGGGTCAGGGGCTGAAGAACCAGGGATGGATGACGGATAATCGCTCCTGGTCAGTGGTACCGGAATGTTGGTCATTTCAGATAAAAGTATCGGGGTGTGATAAGCCGGATAAGCCTGAAGGTAGCCCCCTTCCCCGGTGAAATAAGGGCCTTCTGTCGGGCCATGGTTTGCAAGGTTGCCGCCACGGGCAAGACCCCTTTTATGGTTCATCCTGTCCGACGAGGGAGGCTGTGGCCCTGGAAACCGGGCCGGCGGCGGACGGCCCGGAGTGGACACGGGAAAAAGATTGACAGCGGGTACTGGTCGATTACTCTTACGCGGTGTACCGCACGGAAAAACTGCTGGCCGAAACCGCCTCTCCCAATCATCCCAGGACGTGACAGACTCCCTTGTATCCGCAACAGTTTCCAGAATATCCTTTTTCTTCGCATTTTGCCACCATTGATGGACATCGTCTTCATTATCTGGATGAAGGAACGGGGCCGGTCATCGTCATGGTCCATGGCAACCCCACCTGGTCCTATTACTTCCGTCATCTGGTGACCCTGCTTTCCCGCACCAACCGGGTTATCGCTGTGGATCATCTGGGCTGTGGGCTCTCGGATAAGCCGCAGGATTATCCCTATCAACTGAAAAATCATATGGACAACCTTCAAACCCTGCTGACTCAACTGGAGATTGTCTCCTACTCCCTGATTGTCCATGACTGGGGTGGCGCCATTGGCCTGGGGGTGGCGGGAAAGAACCCGCAGGCCCTGGAAAAACTGGTGATTCTCAATACCGCCGCCTTTCGTTCCCAGCGTATCCCCTGGCGGATTCAGCTCTGTCGCTGGCCGGTCATCGGCAAAGTGCTGGTGCGGGGCCTCAACGGCTTTGCCGGTCTGGCGGTCTTTATGGCGGTGACCAGACGTCTTCGTCCGGAGGTGGCCCAGGCCTATCTGGCGCCCTATGATTGCTGGGACAACCGGGTGGCGGTGGATGGCTTTGTCCGAGATATCCCCCTGAGCCCCACCCATCCTTCCCATGGGACTCTGGTTCGGGTGGAAGAGGGGCTGCATGCCCTGGCCGCCCGCCCGATTCCGGTGCTGATCTGCTGGGGCGGGCGGGATTTTTGTTTCAATGATCATTTCTACCGTGAGTGGCAGGAGCGGTTTCCGCACGCCCGGTGCCATTATTTCAAAGATGCCGGGCATTATGTCCTGGAAGACGCCCTGCCCTCCATTCGTCCCCTGCTGGAAGATTTTTTCGCGGCAGCTCCCGGTTCTTCAGCACCCAGTGGTCACCCCGCCCGATGAACGTCAATATCGGACAGACCCTGGCCGAACGCGCAGGGGAGCTGGGTGATGCCACCGCCCTGGTGGAGGCGGCCAGCGGCAGGACGCTCAAGTTTACCGAGCTCAATGGCCGGGCCGATGCCCTGGCCTGGTTTCTGGACGAGCATGGGGTGAAGGCAGGTCAGCGGGTGATGCTCATGGTCAGACCATCGGCTGATTTTATCTGCCTGAGCTTCGCTCTGTTCAAGCTGGGGGCACCGGTTCTTCTCATTGATCCCGGCATGGGATATCAGAATCTGCGCCGCTGCATCGCCGGGGTTCGGCCCCAGGTGCTGATTGGAAGTCCGGCGGCCCATCTGTTTCGCCTGGCCTTTCCCTCGCCCTTCCGCACGGTCAGGCGCTCCTTTTGCTGCGGCTCGTTTCTGGGGCTCTCCCTGGGACTCTTCGGGCCCAATCTCTGCCGTCGGTTGAAAAATACGTCCGCTCCTTTTCCCGCCCATCCGGCCAGGGCCGATGAGTTGGCCGCCATCATCTTCACCACCGGTTCCACCGGGCCGCCCAAAGGGGTGCGCTATGAGCACGGGGTGTTCCATGCCCAGATGCGGCTGATCCGGGACTACTACGGGATCGGGCCGGGGCACATCGATCAGCCCGGTTTTCCCCTCTTTGCCCTGTTTGCCACGGCCCTGGGAGCGATGGCGGTGATTCCCGATATGGACCCGACTCGCCCCGCCAGGGTTGATCCGCGCAAGTTTGTCGGCTCCCTGCAAAAGTGGCGGGTGACCTATTCTTTCGGCTCGCCGGCCATCTGGAATGTGGTCAGCCGTTATTGTCAGAAACAGGGGATCATCCTCACCCACCTCCAGCAGGTTCTTATGGCCGGGGCCCCCATCGGCGGTGATCTTGTTGCCCGGATGCAGGCCATCTTGTCTCCGGGGGCCAGGATCCACACCCCCTACGGCGCCACCGAATGCCTTCCCGTGGCCTCCCTGGAGGGCAGAGAGATTGTGGCGCAGACCTGGCCGCTCAGCCGGCAAGGGAAGGGGATCTGTGTGGGAAGGGCCTTGCCGGGGATGGAGATCCGGGTGATCGCCGGTACCGATATGCCGGTTCCCCTCTGGGACGAGGCCCTCTGTCTGCCCGCTGGTGTCATCGGCGAAATCGTCGTGCGCGGTGAGGTGGTGACCCGGGCCTATGAGGAGAATGAGGCCGAAAACCGGCTGGCCAAGATCAGGGATGGTGACTCTTTCCGGCACCGGATGGGCGATCTTGGCTATCTCGATGATCAGGGACGACTCTGGTTCTGCGGTCGGCGCGCCCATCGGGTGGAGACCAAAAATGGAACCCTGTTCACGATCTGCTGCGAGGCCATTGTCAATGAACATCCCGATGTCGCCCGATCGGCGCTGGTGGGGATTGCTGATCGTGAAAACAGCCCATGGCAGCAGCCGGTGATGATCATTGAGCCGGTGAAAACCGCGACGAGGGTGTCGGAGAAGCTGCTCCGCGAGGTCCGGGTGCTGGCGGCGGCAAGCCCGCTCACCGCGGTGATTGAATTGTTTCTGATCCACCCGGATTTTCCCGTGGATATCCGTCATAACGCCAAGATATTCCGGGAGCAGCTGGCCCTCTGGGCCCAGGGCCAGCTTCAGGGGCAGGCATGAAAAAGGTGCTTATCACCGGCGGCGGCGGGTTTGTCGGCAAGGCCATTGTCCGCCTGCTGCGGGCCCGTGACATCGAATGTCTGGTGCTCGGGCGCCATACCTACCCCGAGTTGCAGGCCATGGGCGCGATCTGTCGTCAGGGCGACATCCGCGATGGTGATTTTGTCAGGCAGTGCTGCCGGGGCGTTGACACCGTCTTCCATGTCGCGGCCCTGGCCGGGATCTGGGGAAGCCGGCAGGAATATCATGCCATCAATGTCCTGGGTACCGGCAATGTCCTGGCCGGCTGCCGGGCGGCAGGGGTCAGCCATCTGATCCACACCTCGACCCCCTCCGTTGTCTTTAACCAGCACTCAATCCGCAATGGCACTGAGGATCTTCCCTATGCCGACTCCTTTCTCTGTCATTATGCCGAAAGCAAGGCCATGGCCGAACAGTTGATCCTTTCGGCATCGGATGGGCGGTTGCGCACCTGTGCCATCCGGCCCCATCTGGTCTGGGGGCCGGGGGATCCCCATCTGATCCCCCGGCTCATTGAACGGGGCCGGGCCGGGGAGCTGCGGCAGGTGGGAGCAGGCGATAATCTGGTGGATATCTCCCATGTGGACAATGTGGCCCATGCCCATCTGCTGGCGGCGGAGAATCTGGCAGGAACCGGCACGGCGGCCGGACGTGCCTATTTTATCAGTCAGGGAGAGCCGGTCAACCTGTGGCGATGGATAGGAGAGCTCTTTTCCCGTCTTGACATTGCCCCGGTTCGGGGTAAAATCTCTTATCCTCTGGCTTATGGCCTGGGGGCAATGCTGGAGGGGGCATATCACCTGGCTGGTCGCCGGGAGGAGCCGCCCATGACCCGGTTTCTTGCCCAGCAGCTGGCCAAATCGCACTATTTTTCCATTGCCCGGGCCCGGGATGAGCTTGGCTATCAGCCCCTGGTCTCCACCGAACAGGGGATGGAACGAGTCCTGGCCGCCTTGAAAATCTGAAAATATTCTGCCAAACAACCCCTTGATGACACCATGAAAAAATCCGTTCGCAAAATCCTGGCCATGATCCTGATTGTCTCCATGCTCCATTTTCCCGGAGTTCCACCGGCTGCTGCCTTCACCGTCGGCGAGGAACGGGAATTGGGAGAGGCCCTGCTTTTTCAGACCCGTCTTGCCTTTACCCTCCTCGATGATCCTGACATCTCTCAATATATCAACCGGCTGGGGGGCGAGGTGCTGCAGGTGGCCAATGCCCAGTATTTTGACTATCATTTTTTTGTTATAAAAAATAAGGAATTTAATGCCTTTGCCGCTCCTTCCGGGCTGATCTTTTTCCACTCCGGTCTCCTTGAAACCATGGGCAGCGAGGATGAGCTGCTGTCGGTCATGGCCCATGAGGTGGGCCATGTGGTCAGCCGCCACATTGCCTCACGCATGGAAAAAGGGATGAAGGTGGGGATCGGCACCCTTGCCCTGGCCATCGCCGGCATCGCCCTGGGCGGCGGCACGGCCAGTCAGGCCCTGATCAGCGGCTCCATGGCGACCAATCAGGCCCTCAATCTGCATTTCAGCCGTCAGGATGAGGAAGAGGCGGATCTTCTCTCCTATGGCTGGATGAAGAAGCTGGGGCGTGATCCGGCGGCCATGGAAAAGATGATGCAGACCATGCGGCGGATCACCCGCTATCGTATGGGGCAGGTTCCTCCCTATCTGCTCACCCATCCCGACCCCGAGGCGCGTCTGGGCTATATCCAGTCGCTGCTCGCCATTGAGAAGACCCCCCTCAACGAAAAGTATAAACCGGTGGATAACTTTGCCTTTTTACGCTTTAAATACCGGGTTATGTCGCAGCTTGAAGATGATGGCCAGTTTCGAAATTATCTGGTTACCAAGATGTCCGATTCCCATATCACCCAGCTGGAAAGAAATATGGCCAAATACGGCCTTTCCCAGGTGGAGCGTGAGGCCAATAACCATGAACGGAGCCTGGTGCTGCTCCAGGAACTTGTCGCGGCCATGCCCGAGAGACCCATTCTGCTGGTGGACCTGGGACGGCAGGAAATGGCGCTTGGCAACAAGGCCAGGGCCCTGGAGCTTTTTGAGAAGGCATCAAGGCTTGATGCCACGGATCTCTGGGCGGTTTTTCAACTTGCCGTGGCGCAGGTGGAGCTTGGCAGGCTGAAAGAGGCAGAGGCCAATTTCTTCACCGTCGCCCGCGAGATCCCGGAATTTTCCAAGGTCTATTATGAGCTGGGCAAGCTCAGGAACCAGCAGGGACTGAAGGGGGAATCCTCCTACTATCTGGGGAAATACTATCTCTATGAGGGCCGCATTGAACTGGCCCGGAAGAATTTCAGACTGGCGCTCAAGGATCGCTCTCTGGCGCAAAGAATCGCCGAAGATGCGGAGGCAATGCTGGACACCATTTATCGCCTGGAAGAGGGCCCCGGTTCTGTGAGGGATCGAGAGGAGGAGAAAAGGAAAAAGGAAGAAGAGGAGGCGAGAAAGCGCAGGACCTTTCCCATCAGACAAACAATGTTCCCCGACACCAGGGACAGCAGATGGTAAGTGGAATTCTCCATCAGACCTTCCCCCTGCTGCTCGTTGAGTAAAGAAGCCGCACCTCCCTGGCCCGCCCGGGGGGGGGAGGGAAGTTCCATATCCCCTCACCATTGATGGGAAAATGGAATGACTGTCCTTTTCACGGTGTTTCTGCCCTGGGAACGAACTTCCTGAAATTACTGATTGCAGGAAAGGGGTGGATGGAGGGAGCCTGAGCGCACCGGGGATTGGTCATTGTCTGGTGATGCTCATGGCTGCTTCGGGGTCAGAAAAATCAGAAACTCACTGTTCCCCTTGGGGCCGATGAGGGGGGAACGAACAACACCCAGACTGGTCAGGCCGATGCTCCCGCTGAAATGCTGAATTTTGGCAATGGCCTCGTCATGCAGGTCCTGGTCGCGAACGACCCCGCCTTTGGGAATTTTTTCGCGAGGCAATTCAAATTGAGGCTTGATCAGGGCGATCATATGGCCCTGCCTGCCTAAAAGGGGGAGCAGGGGGGGGAGGAGTCTGGTCAGAGAGATAAAAGAAGAGTCAATGACAATCAGATCGAGGCACTCAGGGATCTGGGAGCTGTTGATTTTCCGGGCGTTAAAACGTTCGATGACGATGACCCTGGGGTCCTGCCGCAGTTTCCAGTCCAGCTGGCCATAGGCGACATCCACCGCGTAGACCCTGCTTGCCCCGTGCTGGAGCAGGCAGTCGGTGAATCCACCCGATGAGGCGCCGATGTCAGCACAGACCCGGCCCCGGGGATCATAGCCGAAGGCGTCGAGTCCGCCTTTGAGCTTGAATCCGCCACGGGAGACATAGGGACAACCGGGCTTCACCTGGAGCTTGACATCGGAGGCCACCAGACACCCGGCCTTGTCCATCCGTTGTTCATTCACCAGTACTTGTCCGGCCCCAATCAAGGCTCGGGCCCGGGGCAGGTCGTCAGCGAGACCGGCGGCAAGCAGGAGCTCGTCCAGGCGTATCTTCACGGAATGCGCGTCACCTGCCTTTCTTCCATACTCCCACCATCCAGCGGATGGCCAGGATCTCGAACGGGCAGACAGGAGGCCGGAAATAGCCACCCGGGCCCTTTCCCATGTCCCCCCGGGGTGAGCATCAGCATGATTTCCTAGAGAGAACCGAGCTTGCTCTTGGCCTGGGCGGCCTCGGGACTGGAACCATAGGAGCTGATGATCTTCTGGTAGATGATCTTGGCGGTGTCCTTGTCGGAGAGCTGTTCAAAGGCCATGGCCTGTTTCAGCAGGGCAGCCGGGGTTTTCGCATGCTTTGGCTGAGTGGAAATGATCTTTTGATACTGGAGAATGGCCTGATCATATTCCTTCTGCTGATAGAGACTCTCTCCCATCATATACCGGGCCTGGACGGCGTTGGCGCCAGTGCCATGCTTGTCAAGGTAGGATTCGTAGCTCGCATAGGCGTTGTGGTAGTCTCCAGCCTCGTATTTTTTCTGTGCCTGCTTGAAAACCTCATCACCGGGTTCCGGTGTTTCCGGCTCCGCCTCATTTTTTGCTGCGGCAGCAGGTGCGGACGCGGATTCCGTCGCGGTTGCCTTTGCTGGTGCCGGAGCCGCTGGCGCACCACTTGCCGTCGTTGTCGGCTTCGCTTTTGCTGCCGGGGCCGGGGGGGGTGTCTGAGTGGTGGCTGGTTCAGGTTTTACCGGTGCAGGGGTCTTGCCTTTGACCAGTTTTTTCTGTTCTGCCAGGATCAGCGCGCTGCCCTGCGGCGTTGCTGCTGTCTTTGCCTTTAACTTTGCCGCTTCAGCCGCTTCGGCAGCGGCATGGGCCTTCCGCTCCGCCTCCTGCGCCCGTGCCTCATGGAGGGTTGCCACGCTGTCCTGTTGTTGTTTGAGCTGCTCGTTGATCTGGGTGATCTTGGAGTCTGTCTCCGAGCTTTTTTTGCTGACCAGTCCCTGAAGGGAGCTTTCCAGCCCCTTGTTCTGCTCCTGAAGTTGACGATTGCTCAACGCGGTGGCCTCAAGTTCGGCCTTCAAGGCCAGGATTTCCTGTTGCATTTCCGTGAGTTGACCGGAAGAGTTGGCCTGTTTTTTCTGGATATCGCCCACGGTATTGGCCTGCATATCCTCAAGCTTCTTGTTCACTGCCCGCAGCTGATATGACAGGGTCCGCACCTCATCCTGAGTGGCGCATTGAACCAGAAAGGGGGTTAAGGTGATCAGGACGAGGAGATGGGCAAAGGATTTCTTCATGGCATATACCTGGTAAGTGATAGTTGAGTGTCGAACATTGGTGAACGGGATACGTGCCTTTCACAGATGGTGTTCTTGTCAGGAAACAGAAAATAGAATCTCTCAGGCACTAACCCCGATGAGCGGGATAAGTGCCTTTCGCAGGGTATTTTCTTGCAAAAAAAACAAGAAAATACCCTGTAAGGCACTAATCTTGTTTTTTATATATCCAGCGGGGATAGGTCTGGTTGCCTTTCATGGAAAAAAGCTGCCGCTGGAAGGTGCCGTTCTTGAGGATGGCATAGATCTTTTGCGACCCCCCATCCCGTTTGGTAAAGATGATCTGCTTGCCATCCGGCGACCAGTCCGGCGCTTCATGATGTCCTGAATCCTTGGTAACCTGAATGGGGGTGGCCCCTTCGTCGGGAGGGGAAATGCAGATCTGGTAAGAACCATTGAGCAGGCTGGTGTAGGCAAGGAGGTCTCCCTTGGGCGACCAGACCGGCTCAACATTTTCTGTCCCTTTAAAGGTAATCCGTTTTACATTTTTGCTGACAAGATCCATCAGATACACCTGCGGCTTGCCGCTTCGGTCGGAGACAAAGGCCACCCGTCTGCCATCCGGGGCCCAGCAGGCGGAAACATTGATTCCAGCCCGGCTGGTCAGCTGCTCCAGGATTTCACCTTGGCGGTCGAGCATGTAGAGGTCGGGATTCCCGTCCTTACTCATGGTCAGGATCATTCTCTGGCCGTCCGGGGACCAGGCCGGCCCCAGGTTCATCCCCTTTCGGCGGGAGAGGACCTGGGTGGTGGTGCTTTGATTCAGCTCGGTGATAAAGAGGTCCTGATTTCCCTTGTGGTAGGAGGAGTAGCTGAGGCTCTGGCCATCGGGGGTAAAACGGGGAGAGATGACCAGATTTCGATGGCGGGTGATCTGCCTGGTCCTGTCGCCCAGGATATTGGTCAGATAGGCCTCCTTGGCACCGGAGCCGTTGGAGATAAAGGCAATCTGGCTATGGGCAACACCCAGGTCGCCGGTGAGTTCCTTGATAACCAGGTCACAGAATTTAAAGAGCATGTCCTGTCGCTGGTCCAGGGGGCCGGTATATTTTTTGCCGAGCAGGGTGCTGCCGCTGGCCACATCCATGAGACTTGCCTCAATGCCCAGTCCGCCGGAAGAGATGGTATAGCTGCCACGGACGATATAGTCGGCGCCGATTTGTTTCCAGTCCGGTGAGGAACCGGAGTAATTTTGACGGGGAATAATGGAGATGATGCCGTGGAACTCCAGGGCCTTTTCCAGGACACTGGAGAGATCCAGACCAATGGACGCCGGGCCGCCGGACTGGGCCGGGCCGGAGAAAGGGGGGACGGCCATGTTGATTTTGCGGGTTCCCGAGGCGGTAATATCGAGATAGACCTTCCCCTCTGCCCGGGCGGAGCCTGAGCCGTTGCAGAAAAGGAGGAGGCCGAAGAAGAGGATCAGAGCTGAACGGATCATATTCATGATGTGACTGGGGATGGTGAAAGGAACGTTGAACAGGAGAATCGGCGGGGTGGGCTTGAACCTGTCCCCGGGGTGATTCCCTCATGAGTTAATTTATTACGGGAACAATATATCATTGCCGGATGAAAAAATCACTGTATTCCGCTTGGTTTAAACTTAAGCCCGATCTCCAGCCGTTGTTCCTGCAACGCCGGCGGGAACGCGGGGAGAGGGTTGGCGGCCTCCAGGGTCTTGAGCACAAACTGGTCAAAGAGTTTGTCGCCGGATTCCTTTTCAAAGGATTTACTGATGATCTGGCCGTCGCGGGTGACGGTGATACTGACGATGGCCAGCAGGTTGGGGTCCCAGGACTTGACGTCGGGCGGCTGCCAGTACTGCTTGATATGGCCGGTGATGGTTGCGTAATACTGGAGGTTCACTATCCCCATGGTCTGCGGGCTGCCGGTATTGGCCCCTGCCGCCGGATTTTTTGACGAACTGCGCTGATCGCTGCGCGCGTCTCTGGCGGCGGCGGCGGCCCTTTCGGCCTCTGCTATGGCCAGTCTGGCCTCGAGATCAGCGCGCCGGGCCTGTTCCCGGGCGGCAGCCAGTTGTCGCTGCTGCTTGATGGTCTCCTGGGCGGCGGCCTCTTTTTTCGCCTCATTCTTCGCCTCTTCCTGGAGTTGCTGGGCAATATTTTTTAACTCTTCCTTGCGAAGCTTGGTCTCTTCAACCCTTTTGTCCGGGATCTCTTTGACTTCTTTTTTAATTTTTTGTTTGAGAGGCTTCAGCGAGATGGCCTCAATCGGCGCTGGAGGTGGAGCCGGTTCAGCCTTGACCACTGGTTCCGGGGTGGGAACCGGTTTCTCGACAGGGACAGGGATCTGCTTGATCACCTCCGGCTTGATGATCTCAGGAGCCTTTGGCGGAGGTGGTGGCGGGGTGGGGGCGGGTGGCGCGGCCTCCACTTTGGGGGCGATTTTTTCGGCCTGTTTTGGAGCCGCCTTTGCCGCCGGCGGGGCGGCCGGTTCCTTGCTGGCAGAGGGCTCCCCCATGCTGACCAGATCGATGGTGGTGATCTCCGGCAATATGGGCCGCTTGTGCAGCAGTTGGGGCAGAAACAGGGCCGCCAGCAGGGCCAGGAGATGAATGCCAACGGCCAGATTCAATGGCCATTTCCATTCGCCGGGCAGGGCGTGAAAAAACATCTGCTTCGGTGATTGTTGCAACACGTTACCGTTTTTCTTCGATGGGCTTGGTGATCATTCCCAGCTTGTTGAACCCCGCCGCTTTGATGTCGGCCATGACCGAGGCCACCAGCCCATAGGGGACGGCCTTGTCGGCCTTGAGATAGATGGGCTCTTCCTTGCCTTTTTCATCGATCTTGGTCAGCTGCTCGCGGAGGACGGCCTGGGTATATTCGATCTTTCCCAGCATGATCTTGCCGTCCTTGTCAATGCTGACCATGACCGGTTCCTCCTTCTGGCGCAGGGAGTTGGCGGTGGTTTCCGGCAGATCGACGTTAAGCCCCTGGGTCATCATCGGGGCGGTCACCATAAAGATGATGAGCAGCACCAGCATCACATCCACGAGCGGGGTGACGTTAATATCAGCAACTAATCCCCGTTGGCCATTGCCCCTGCTTGATCCCATTCCCATGATATTTGTATCCGCTTAGTCTGTTGGTTCTTGTAAAGGACTTCTGGAACAGCCGAAAGTGGGGCCATCGGCTTGCAATGTGACTTGTCAATAAGCCCAATATCCGAAGAGTTCTGTCCCAAGATCGGCAGGAGAGCCTGCTCCATCCATGCTGATTTACTGTGATCGGCTGATCAGATCGCGCTCAACCAGGTTAAGGAAATCCGTGGAAAAATTCTGCATCTCAGCGTCGATATGGGTCAGTTTGCTGGCGTAAAAATTATAGAAGATAACCGCCGGGATGGCCACCGCGAGCCCTGCCGCCGTGGCCACCAGGGCCTCGGAGATACCCGGGGCGACAACGGTGAGTGAGGCGGAGCCGCGCATGCCGATATCGTGAAATGAAGCCATGATCCCCCAGACCGTTCCAAACAGGCCGATAAAGGGAGTGGCGCTGCCGGTGGTGGCAAGGAAGGGGAGGTATTTTCCCAGTTCCGTGATCTCCTGCGACTCTGTTTTACGGATGGCCCGTTTCAGATTATCCATGGTGGCCATCTGCATATCGAGGGTTTCCGATTGGGCGGAGCCCTCCTTGCGGTTGCGGATCTTGTTGATCTTTTGGAGTTCGGTGAATCCTGCCGAAAAAATCGCCGCTTCAGGGCTGAATTCGTATTCCTGAGCAGTTTCATAGGCCTCGCTGAGCTTGCTCGAAGACCAGAAGGCCTCAAGAAAATCCTGGGTGTCGGCCAGAACCCGTTTAAACAGCCGCATCTTGATAAAGACGATGGACCAGGAAACCACGGAAAAGACGAGGAGGATAAACATCACCAGCTGGCCGACCGGTCCGGCGTGGAAGATCATATTGGTAATCGAGAGTTGCACGTGTTTGTTCCTCGGTGTGTGAGTTAAGGGGTAAGAGTGGGCGCGTCGTTCTCTTGCAGACTCAGGGTGTTTGTGGAAACGCCGGCAGGTTTTTTGCGTTCAGATGGACAGAGAGCCTGGGACTCCCTTGAGATACAAATCACTCTCAGCGGATGACAAAATACCTCATTTCAATAAAATTTCAACCACCCCATTCCTTCCATATTGCTTCCTTCCAGCCATTCAGCTCTTCCCGGTATTCAGCCACTGCGACAATCATTCCGCACCCCGTGCAGACGGCCCTGGCGCTCTGTCAGCGGCCCTGCAGATGCACCTTTGGCTGATCACAGAAGTGGCAGGTGAATATGGGGTCGGATGCGGCGGACGCAGCTGGTGGGCTGCCGGGATCCTTCATGGCCGCGGGATCGATGCCATGGCACAGGAAAAATCCACCTGAACGGCAACTTTTTCCTGCACCCGCAAAATTCCCTTGAGAAACCAGGAACCGGCAACCTTTTCCTTGAGATTGACCTGCATCTGGATGATGCTGCCCGGTCCCACCGGCCGTTTAAAGCGGGCTCCCTCAATGCGGGTGAGGACCGGGACGCCATGGGCAATATTCTGCTCATCCTGGAGCATCCTCGCTATGAGCAGGGCCCCGGTCTGAAACAGGGCCTCGCAGAGAATGACCCCGGGCAGGATGGGATGCTCCGGGTAGTGTCCCTGAAAGATGTCAAGGTCTTCAGGGATGGTTTTCTCCGCCACCATGATCCCCTCCTCATAACTGACAATTCTGTCGATCCAGAGAAAGGGCGGGCGATGGGGGATCAGTGCGGTGACACGCGGGTCAATATTCATGCTTCTTTATAAGCCTCCGTTGACTTCAAGGACGGTGCCGGTGATATAGGATGCCTGCGGCCCGGCCAGAAACAGGACCGCTTCCGCCACCTCTTCCGCGGTGCCGAAACGGCGCATGGGCACCATATTTTTGTAGAGGGCCAGTTGTTCCGCGCTCAGGTCATCGAGGAACTCGGTGGCGATAAATCCTGGTGAAACACAGTTGACGGTGATCTTTTTGCGGGCGGTTTCCTTGGCAAGGGTTCTGGTCATGCCGATCTGGCCGGCCTTGGAGGCGGCGTAGTTGGCCTGACCGGTGAAGCCGAGATGGGCCACCGGCGAGGTGATATTGATGATCCGCCCGTACTTCTGCTTCATCATCAGCAGCACCGCCTGCTTCGACATATAAAAGGTGCCGCTGAGGTTGACATCAATGACCTGCTGCCAACTTTCGTCATCCATCAGGGCGAGGAGCCCGTCCCGGCGGATTCCGGCATTGTTGACGAGGATGTCAATGGTGTTGAACTGCTCTTCCACCCCCTGGAAGAAGGCCTCCACCTGGCGGCTGTCGGCGACATTGCATTGATGGAGCTGCAAGCGGCCAGCAAAGGGCTCGCATTCCCGGATAAAGGCTGATGCCGCAGCATCGTTGCCGCCATAAATACCAAGCACCTGCGCCCCTTGTCTGAGAAAGGCCAGGCTGATGGCCCGTCCAATACCCCGGCTGGCACCGGTGATTACAACTTTCTGATCGATGAATGTGGTCATTATTTTTGCAAATATTTCTGGTTAGAGACTGCGGACATACCCGTCAACATCATTGGCGACAATGACCCCGTAATTGATGGCGCCAAGCCAGCCGGACATGATGATACCCACGGAACCGACATGGAAAAGGCCGCCCACCTCCTTGAAGATGGAACGGGAAACGGCAAGGCCCTCAAACTTGGTGCCAAAGGAGGTGCCGCGAGTATGCAGGGTGTAACGGTTAAAGGTCCTGGGCGTTGCCGCCTCAAGCCAGTCGATCTGATCCTCAATATCAGGGTAATACCGGTTCAAATCCACCAGGGTTCGCTCGATAAGGGCCTGTTTTTCAGTGTCGTAGGCTTCCTGGGAGAGGGCGCTCCAGTCTTCAAAACGACTGTTCATCGAGGCAACGATGGTGTGGCGGTCATGCCCCGGCCGGGTTTTGGGGGAGTAGATCGAGAAGGTCTTGGAACGGGTGTGCAGGTCGAGAAGCTCGGAAGAGTCGAAGACAGGGGCGGTGGAGGTAAACAGAAGATCACCTTTCTCCTCGATGAGGGCCCCTGGTTTCAAGCCGATATAGACCTGGCAGCTGGAGTTGTTGACCCGGATGGCATCGGCCTTTGCCAGGAAATCGGAGGAGAAGGCGTCCCGCCCCGCCAGATCCTGAATGGTGTTGGTGATGCCGCTGTTGGACACCACGGCCGGGGCAATGATGGTTCTTCCGCCCGCCTCGACGCCTCGCACTCGGCCCTTTTCGACAATGATCCGGTCCACCCTGGCTTTGGTGCAGATGGTGACGCCATGGTGCTGGAGATCCTCGGTCATCAAACCGATGAGCTTATCGGTACCGCCTTCGAAGGTGAAGACCCCCCTGTTCATAAAGTTGGAAAAGACGATGCCATAGGTGATGGCCGGATCATCCAGAGTGGAGCCGTTGGCGTAGGTGATGGGCTCCATCAGCAGACGATGGACATCGCTGCGGCCGGGAAAAAATTCCTCAAACAGCTCGCGGGTGGTCATGGTCTGGTCATCGTAAAAATTCATCCCCGCCACGGTGCTGAAAAAGCGGTCGATGATGGTCTGCGGGATCCTGAACTTGCGGTTTAGCAGGGCCGTGAAGTCGAGGCGGTCAAAGGTCGTTTTCAACGAAAACTGGGGATTGTCAAAGACGATATCCTTGAGCTGAACAATGGACTGGGTAATCTCTCTGGTCCAGTATTTTTTGCAGGTCTTGACCATGCCGTAGGGAAAGCCGTGCAGGGAGACATCAAAAATATGGCCTTTGCGTTGAAACCAGGTGGCCAGTCCCCCCAACTGGTGATGAAATTCCAGGAGCAGCACCTTGTGGCCGCAATAGGCAAGACGCTTGGCGGTGGTCAGTCCGCCCAGGCCGGAGCCGATAACAATAACATCATAACGGTCGGCCGCAGTATCTAAAGAGAAAGACATGGAGTTGTTTCTATCGGTTTTGGTTACAAACGGGACAAAATATGCTGGTTGACCATGGAGACGCCGCTGAGCATGGCACCGACAATACCGAGGAAACCCTGGTCGGTGCCGGCCAGAAAGAGGTTGTCATAGCCGATATTGCCATCCTTGATCTTGTCGGGACAACCATAAATCGCCCCTTCTTTTTTGGCAGTATAGCGCTCTATGGTCAAGGGTGTAAAGGTATCTTCATATACAACATGGCGGGTAAAATTACCAATGATTTTCTCGACGGTGGCCGCTGACTGACGGGCGATGTCGCTTTTGGTCTGGAGGTAGAGGGACTTGTCCTGGGCCAGGGATTTCCAGCCGCTGTAATTGGCAAGATGGGTAGTGCGCACCTCAAAATGGGGCGAGGGGGCAAGGCCCTGAAAGTTTGCCGGAAAGCAGATAACGCCGCTGTTCAGGTCAACCAGTTCCCGGGGTCGCTGATACTGGAGTTGTTCACTGCTGTTGTAGAAAATAATGGTTTTGTCCGTGGGCAGACCCTTCTGGAACTCTGCCGGCAGACGAAAAATGGACTCCACAAAACCAAGCCGTTTTCCCTGGGGCTGGGCCAGGGGCGGGGCGTCGAGGCAGGCCAGGGTTTCCTCCAGGCCGATGGTGGAGAGCAGGGCGTCACACTCGATGACCTCGCCGTCTGTCAGTTCCACGCCCTGGACCGTGCTCCCCTGGTGGATGATTCTGGAAACTTGAGCCTGCAAACGGATGGTGCCGCCAAAGTTCTGATAATGGCTGAGCAGGCGGTCGAGAAAATCCTTGATGCTGCCGTGGGGGCGGAACATTCCTTCCACAAAGATGGCCCGGAACATGATCACAAACTGGTTGAAATCCATGTCGTTTTCCACACTTGAACCATAATACAGGAGCGGGCAAAGGAGCATGTCCACCAACAGCGGGTTGTTCAGGGTGTGAGCCAGATAGCTTCGGGCGGAGCAAAAGGGGGTCGCCTGAAAGGGGTCGTGTTCCTTGACGGTCTGCACCAGATTGAGAAACCGGGACGCGCTGGCAGGAAATTTGCCCGCAATTTCCTGGAGCAGCACCTCGAAATCATTGGAAAAACAGAGTGTCTCCCGGTTGCTGAAGCAGATCTCGCTGGCGAGTTGCTGGTGGAAGTTGAAGTCCCTGCGGCGCAGCTTTAACTGACGAAAGAGACGATTGAGGGGGGCGTTTTTATCCTCGGGCGGGGCAAAGTTGGTGATCGCGTGCAGCCCCGTCTCGAACAGGGAATTGTTCCGGTAATACCAGGAGTTGAGGCCACCCACACGGGAGTGTTTTTCGAGGATGAGGACGTCGGGATTGAAACGGGCAAAACGAATAGCGGCGGCCAGTCCCGAAAGACCGCCGCCGATAATCAGGAGAGGTGTGCGCACGTCGAGGAGGTTGTCAGATGCTCTGTCAGATGTTTTTGAGCAGTGGTTCGAGGTAGTTGACACAGCTGGTTAATGAGGCAAGCTGGGGATAGTCCGCCTCCGGGATCTGGAGCTTATGACGTTTGCGCAGCTCCATGACAATGTCGAGAAAATCCATGGAATCCAGATCGAGCTGGTCGCGCAGTGGCAGGTCGGACTGGAGGGTATGGAAATCCGCGTCTTCATCGATATCTTTGATGATCTCGACAATGAGATCTTTAATTTCATCACGTGTCATGGTCTCTCCAGAATGGATCTCTTGCTCAAAAAAAACAAATATCTTTTCGTATAAAGTTGGGCTCTGGCTGCAAATGGGAGCCGGCTCGATGAAAAAACACAACTTATACCATATCCTGCCATTTTTTCTTATATTTTTCTGGAGAAATATACATTATTCCCGATATTTTTTGACAATGATCACGGAATTGATGCCGACCATGCCAAAAGAGTTGTTGAGAATGGCGGAGATGGATGGCAGCTGCACGGGTGCGTTGAGCACCATACGGGGGAGGGCGCACTCCGGGTCCAGGTTGCTGACATTGATGGTGGGGTGCACCCAACGATCTTCAAAGGCAGGGAGATTGCCGGCGAGCTCAAGGACGCCGGCGGCTCCCATGGCATGGCCGATGATCGATTTGGTGTTGTTGATGTAGGTGCAAGGGGCCGTGCCGAAGACCTGACCGATGGCCTTGCATTCCTCGATGTCGCCCTGCCGGGTGCCGGTGGCGTGGGTGTTGATGATATCAATATGGTGCGGTTCCATCCCCGCCCGCTTCAGGGCCTGCTCCATGCATTCTGCCTGGCGCTTGTCGTAGGGGAGGACAAAATCACGGGCGTCGGAGTTGATGCAGTAGCCGGCAATCTCGCCATAGATCCTTGCTCCGCGGGCCAGGGCCTTTTCCAGGCGTTCCAGAACGTAGATACAGGCCCCTTCTGAAACCACGATCCCGTTTCTGTCCATGTCAAAGGGGCGACAGGCCTGGCGCGGGTCTGCTGCCTCGGCCAGGGCCCCCTGGGCCTTGAAGCTGGCGAAGATCCCGAAAGAACCGGTGGACTCCGAGATCCCGCCCACCAGGGCCATGTCCACCTCACCCAGGCGGAGCATCTGCACACCTTGAATGAGTGAGGCGTTGCCGGCAGCACAGGCGGCGCCGATGGCATAATGGGGGCCGGTGATCCCCAGGCTCATGGTGATCTCGCCTGCCGGGTTGTTGAGAACGGTGCGCGGATTGTGGTGGTGAGACCAGTATTTTACATCATAGTTATAGTTGCTAATATTGAATATTTCATTTTCCGTCTCCACCGTCCCATGTTCGGTGAGGCCCACGTACACCCCAATGCGGGACCTTTCGTAATGATCAATGGACAGGGCCGCGTCTGCCAGGGCCTCGTGGGCGCAGTACACCCCCAGGCAACCGGCCCTGGTGCCGCGCTTGTTTTCCCTTTTTTTTCGGTATCTGGTCTCATCAAAGGTGCAGATGCCGGCAGGGGCCGACCCGAAATAGCGGAGCTCGATTTCTTTGATTGCAGAGTTTCCGGCCAAAACCTGGGCCCGAAAATCCTTGAGATTATCAGCACCCGGGGCGGCCAGGCCGACTCCAGTGATGACGATTCTTTGCTGATTGTAATCCATGATGGTTAATTGACGAATGATCGTGGGCTTATTATAAATGGGTTCAGGTGGAATGTGATTTTTGGTCCAGTTTCTTTCAAGATCAAGGGAAAACTTCCTACCATTAGGATATATTGCTTGAGAATTCAAGGAGAATGCGGAAAATTATTAAAATAGTGGCGTCAGTCGGTCAGCAACGAACGATGCGAAGATAAAGAAATAGCGGCAAAAATTAACGTATCATGGAGATGGAATGAAAACAGAACTGGAGAACGGAGCAGGTTCAATGCTGTATGATGTGGTGATTATCGGGGCGGGACCGGCGGGAATTCAGGCGGCCATCCATGCGGTACGGAAAAAGGCGACCACACTGATGCTGGGCCGGATTGAGCGGAGTTCGCTCTATTGGGCCCATGTGGAAAATTATGCCTGTGTGGACGGGGTGACGACGGGCCGGGAGTTGCTGGAGGCGGGGATTTCCCAGGTCAAAAGGTTTGGGGCCCAGTTCCTGGAGGAAGATGTCTTGAAGATCCGTCAGAAGGAGGCGCTCTTTGTCCTTGATCTTGAGGGGGGTGCCGTGATCAGCAGTCGCACGGTGATCTTTGCCACCGGCACGTCCAGGAAAAAACTGAACGTGCCGGGAGAAAAAGAACTGAGTGGCCGAGGCGTATCCTATTGTGTCGATTGTGACGCCAATTTTTACCGCAATACCACGGTGGCGGTGGTGGGAAATGCCAGCGCCGCCATTGACGGCGCCCTTACCCTTACCAGCTATGCCGCCAGGGTCTATCTGGTCAGTCAGGAACTGGTGGCCTCCAGTGATCTTCTCGATAAGCTGAAAAACTCCACGGTGGAGCACCTTCCCGGAACCTGGGTCAAGGCAATCCAGGGGGAGAATGCGGTGCAGTCCATCCTTTTGCAATCAGGGGCAGAGGTCAAGGTTGATGGGGTTTTTATTGAGCTCGGGGCCAAGGGCGCCATGGAACTGGCCCTGGAGATCGGGGTGCAGCTTGACCTCGATACCATGACCCATATCGATACCAACAAACTGGCAGAGACCAATGTCCCCGGAGTTTATGCCGCCGGAGACATCGCCGGTCATCCCTACCAGTTTGCCAAGGCGGTGGGCGAGGGCTGTGTGGCTGGGATGGAGGCGGCTAACTTTGCCCGGAAACAGAAGGGTGGAGGGGAATAGGAATTTTTTCCAGGGCGCACTTTTCTTTCAGATAGTGAATTCCGGCATGATTGGTCAGGTCAAGATGGATGGGCGTCACCGAGATGAAGCCGGCGTTGATGGCGCTGACATCGGTATCTGCATCGGGATCCAGATTGGCGGTGCCTCCACCTATCCAGTAATGTTTTCGGCCCCAGGGATCAAGGGTCTCCTGGATGGCGTTTTTCCATAATTTCCGCCCCTGTCGGGTGACCCTGACGCCCTGTGTCGTTGGTATCCCGGGGATGTTGGCATTGAGCAGGGTGTTTTCGGGCAGGCCCTGTTTGAGGATTATGGCGGCAAGCCAGGCGGCCACCTTTCCAGCCCTGGCAAAATCGAAGGGCTGGGTGCCGGCCAGGGAAACCGCGAGGGATGCAATGCCGTACATGGTGCCTTCCACCGCCGCCGATACGGTTCCCGAATAGGCGATATCATCGCCCAGGTTGGGGCCGGGGTTGATCCCCGAGATCAGCAGATCGGGCCGCTTCCCCAGGATTTTGTTGAGGCCGATGACGACGCAGTCGGTGGGGGTTCCGTCCACCGAGTAATAATCCTCCTGAATTCGGGTAACCTTCAGGGGACGATTCATGGTCAGAGAGTGGGAGGCGGCGGAATTGTCACGGTCGGGGGCAACGATCACACAGTTTCCCAGTGGGCGAAGGGCAGAGGCCAGGACCTTGAGTCCCGGGCTTTCCACTCCATCATCATTGGTTATAAGGATAAGCGGCATTGGCTCCACTCCTGATCCGGATTTTTACAGGGCTTCTCATTTTTCGACCCATGCCCTAAGGTAAGGGCAGATGGATGGTGAACAGCGCGCCGCCAATCCCTGAGCGGCCAACCTCAATGGCACCATGATGGGCGATGACGATCTGTTTGACGATGGCCAGGCCCAGTCCCGTCCCATCAATGCGCCTGGTGAAAAATGGTTCAAAGATCTTTTCCTCGAATCCGTCCTCAATGCCGGTCCCGTTATCGGCCACACGCAGGATAATCTCTCCCTGGTTCTCAGAAAGAAAAATCTCTTCCGCCTCTATCCTCAGACGCTCAGATCCCTGGGGGCAGAATGGCAGGGCGTTGTAGATAAGGTGGCTGAGAACCGTGAAGATCTGATCCTGATCTGCCAGCAGGGATAATTCGGGGTCGATGTCGACCTCAAGGTGACAACTTGCCGGCCAGATGGGATCGCTCTGACTGACCTGAATGACTTCATCCAGGCATTTCTTCAGGGAAAACCATTCGCGCTCCACCGTATCCGGCCGGGCAAATTTGAGGAAATCGGTAATGGTCCGGGCTAACCGGTTTGATTCACGAAGGATGATATTGATGAGGGCCCGGTTGGTTCGCTGTTCCGATGAATTCTGCTGGGAAAATTCGTCGGCGAGAACCTGGGCGGAACCGGAAATGGCGGCCAGGGGGTTTCTGAAATCATGGGCAATCCCGGCGCTGATTCGCCCTATGGCGGCCATCTTTTCCGCCTGCCGCATCTGTTGTTCCAGGCGCTCAATCTCGCTGATGTCTTGTATGGTCAGGATCTTGCAGTTTGATAAAGGGAGCTGATTCTGCCCGCCACCCCTGGGGGCGGCAGGGTCATCGCAGACTTGCAGCCTGGCGCAGGAATATCCCACCCTGATGATCAGGCCATCTTTGCGAATAAAATCGGCAGAAAGTTGTGCCCCCGGATTCTCTATATCGAGGGTGGGAAAGATCGCGGAAAAGGGCTGGCCGATAAGCTCGAACGGGTTGTGGAGGGTGATATGGCCAAGGGCATTGTTGGCGGATGAAATCCGGTTGCTGTTATCGATGGTGACAATGCCGGTGGCAATGTCGTCAAAGATCTGTTTGTAGAGAAGGGAGAGGTTGTCGAGGCTTCTGACGGTGTCGGAAAGGGCGGCCTCGGTCTTCAGCAGGCGGCGGGCAAAGATGGTGCTGAGGATGGCGGCCAGGAAAAAGGTCAATCCCAGGACAGCAAAATGGTTGATGCTGGCAAGCAGGGTCTGTTCTTTAAAAATTGCGGAGTGCCTGAGAAATGCCGGATAGGCATGGAGTTGCTCAAGTCCGAGGATAAAGGCGTATTGCAGAGAGGCCGAGGCCGCGGCTATGAGGCCGCCGCGACGGGGCAGGATCAGCCCGCCGGCGATGATCGGGAAGAAATAGAGGGGGGAAAATGTGGAGTTGGAAGAACCGGTAACGTAAACAAGGAAGGTTATCAGTAGGATGTCCAGTTGATTCTGGAGAATCCCGAAGCGATGGGCCGTTTTTTTACTGATCAGGAGATAGAGGGCGGAGCCGATGGTCGAGACATAGATACAGGCAATGAAGAAGAGCAGCAGGTAGTAGGGGGGGAGGATGATTTCCTGTTGCTCATTCTGGAGAAAGACACTGATGCCGAGCAGGATGGTGTAGAGAATGACCCGGAGCAGGAGCATCCACAGAAGTTGGCCGCGCAGCAGTTTGTCGGGCGATGAATCGGGGCTGTGCGGTTGAGTGATGAGGGTCTTGAGGTCCATGGCGGAGTGAACGGCGGTGATCCATAAAAGAAAAAAAAACGAAACTTCAGAGCGGGTTCCGGGGAGAGGATTGCCGGGTGTTCAGGAATTGGCGCCTTTTTTCGGTGAACCGTTCAGCCCGCAACCTGCCTCTTCTGCCTGCTGACTAGAGATCCTCAATCTCATATTTCTTGATCTTATAGCGCAGGGAGCGAAAGCTGATGCGCAGCAGTTCCGCAGCCCGCATTCGGGATTGGTTACTTTTTTCCAGGGCAAACCGGATGATGCGTTTTTCAAGATCGTTGATGACTTCTTCCAGACCCCGTTCAAAAAGCTCCTCCTGGCTGGCCACCGCCTGAAACAGTGGGTCCACATCGGTTTTTCTTCTCCTCTCCTTTCGATGGGCCGAGAGGGTCAGGCTTTCCGGCAGGATGATGTTGGAGCTTTCCAGGGCAACTCCGCGTTCGATGATATTTTCCAACTCGCGAACATTGCCTGGAAAATCGTAGTTCATGAGAACCTGCATGCCGTAAGAGGAAATCTCCTGAACCTTCTTTCCCAGTAACTGGGAATGCTTCTCCATAAAATGTTTTACCAGCAGCGGCACATCCCCTTTCCGTTCGCGTAAAGGGGGCATACGGATGGGAACCACCGCCAGGCGGTAGAAAAGATCCTCGCGGAAGCGGCCGGCAATGATTTCCTGTTCAAGAATCCGGTTGGTGGCAGCGATAATGCGGACGTTTACCCGCTCAATACGGGTGGAGCCCACCGGTTTTATTTCCCGTTCCTGGAGGACTCTGAGGAGTTTGGTCTGGATGATGGGCGACAGCTCGCCGATCTCATCAAGGAAGGCCGTGCCGTTGTTGGCCAGCTGGAAAAGTCCGGCCTTGTCCTGAATGGCCCCGGTGAACGAACCCTTGACATGACCAAAGAGCTCGCTTTCCATGAGGTCTTCTGGAATCGCGCTGCAGGTAATGGGGACAAAGGGCTGGTTGGCCACCTTACTGTGCTGATGGATGGCCTGGGCCACCAGTTCCTTGCCGGTTCCTGACTCGCCATAGATGATGACATTGGCCGGCGTTGGCGCGACGCGCTGGATCAAGTCGAAGATCTTGACCATCTCTGGACTCTTCCCGAAGATCCTGGGAAAGGCCTCAGCCGATGACGGGAGAGCGGCGTCAGAACCCTTGCGGGCCGTGGCTGAGCGGATCACATTTTTTATTTCGGCGACATTGAAGGGCTTGCTGATGTAGTCGAAGGCCCCGTCTTTCATGGCGGAGATGGCATCACCCGGCGACACGAAGGCGGTGATCAGGATGACCGGTAGGGCAGGGTATTGTTCCTTGATGCTGTGCAGCAGATCGAGTCCGCCAATGCCGGGCATGCGGATGTCGCTGATGACAAGGTCGAAGGGCTGATCATTCAGGCATTTGAGGGCGTCCGCGCCATTGGCGTGGGCCGTGACCTCGTAGCCTTCTTTCTGGAGGAGGATCGTGAGGAAATCACGCATGCTCTGTTCATCATCAACAATCAGAATCGATGTCATGGGGGTCTTCTCTGGTCTGATTGTTCTCCGGTGGCCGCGTCGGAGTGGTGATTGACGATGTGATCAGTCTGTGTTTGCGGGTGGTTTTGAGCTTTTTTATACAGTTCTCACGGCTGGCCGCCACTGATCTGGATGGGGCCTGTTCACAATAGACAAGGGTCACCGGTCGCCGTGACCGGGTATAACGAGCCCCTTTGGGCCCGGCGTTATGTTCCTCGATACGCTTGTTCAGATCGTTGGTGATGCCGGTATAGAGGGTATTGTCACGGCAGCGGACGATATAGATAAGCCATGGGGCGGTGGCGGCTTCTGTCTGGATGTCACTCATCAAGGGACAGCTTCGGTGCCCTTACCAGAAGCGGACAGTGCCGGTGTCAACGTGGATAAAATCGGACTGGGGATAAAAACCGACCCCGCCGCGCTGAAAACCCAGGGCAATCTGGTGCAGGCGGCCGGTGTTGAAAGAGGGAAGCCGGATATCAATGGCCTTGCCCATCATGTGCAGGCTGTGACTTGCCACCCCGTTGCTGCTGTCCTGAAGCATGGAGTTGGTCTGGGGAGATCGGTATCCGGAGATCACCTCAAAAAAATGTTTGCTGCCGGCGGCCTTGCGTATGTCATGGAGCAGATCCAGCAGGGCAACATCAATGGGATGGATATCACCGGTTCTGAAATCCTTGAGAAAATGATTGATCTTGTTCAAGGCTTTGGGGATATAACGTCCATTTCTGAAATAAACGAGGGACAGTTCCTTGAAGGTATGGGTGTGATAAAATGAAAGTTTCCTCTCTTCAAGGCGAGCCAGTAAGGTGCAGGGCGAAGAGAGGACAAGAAGAGGAGCCAGGGCCATTGCCCGTCCGAGAAATGTTCGTCGATTCATTGGGATTTCTCTCCTGATTCTGATGCGTTTCGGTTTTCTTCAGGCTAACCTGGATGTTTTTCTGACCCTTAACTCTGTTTTTTACCCTACTCCGACCCCTTGTGTCAACGGGGAGGACCCGTTTTGTTTTCGAGCGGGAGTCGCTGGAGATCATTTGGTGAAGAGTATCTCCGCAAGCTGCGGGTCACGATTGTAGATATCCCTATGGAATGAGACCCTTCCACTCTCATCACTCTTGACGGTCTGATAGGTGATATGCACCGGAAGGGGGGAGGGCAGGCGGAGAATGCTCCGCTTGTCGGCGGCGATGATATCGTCCAGTCGCTCCATGGTCCAGCCCTTTTCCACCCCTCCCAGGAGAAATACTGCCAGTTGCCTTGGATTGCTGAGGCGGATACAGCCGTGACTGAACGCCCGGCTGGTTCGTTTAAAATAGGACTGCGAGGGAGTGTCGTGCATATATACATTCTGGCTGTTGGGAAAGGCGATCTTGATTGCGCCCAGGGCGTTCCACTTGCCGGGATCCTGGCGCAACTTGAAGCGACCCATCTGTTGGGGGCTGACCTGGTTCCAGTCCATGGCAAGGGGGTTGAGCTCTTCCGCCTCGGAGGTGCGGTCGCTGAAGAGGCGGATGTGCTGCTTATTCAGATAGTGGGGATTCTTGCGCAGCTCTTCCAGCATCTCGTCGCGGGCGATCTTGGCGGGAACATGCCAGTAGGGGTGGACTTCAACATACTGAATGATGTCACTGAAGACCGGGGTTTCGTGCTGCTGCGTACCCACCACCACCGGCATTTCCAGGATCAGGGTGTCGTTTTCAATGGCCTCCAGGGTGAATCCGGCAATATCCACGAGCACATACTTCTGCCCCAGTGTATGGGCCTCCCAGCGCCAGCGTTCAAGGTTGAGGATAATCTGGCGGACCTTCTGTTCGGCGGTAATATTCATGGCGGCAATGGTGGATTTGCCGATCACACCATCCCCGGTGAGACCGTGCAGTGTCTGGAAAAGGCTGACCGCCTGGACCAGCTCCGGATCATACACTGATGTCCCCGCAGATGTGGACGGCAGAAATCCTTCCACCTGCAGCCTTGTGCGGATGGCCGGGATCCTTGCATCCGCTTCGCCTGGATGGATGGACTTGCCCAAGGCCGTCTGCTTCCATCCGCCGGTGGCATCCAGCTGCCGATAGCGGGGCAAGGCGTCGCGCAGATTCTTGTAGTACTTGTGGCGGGGCAGCAGGTTTTCCAGAAACTGGTTCAGATCGTTAGACAGCAGGGCATCCTGGGTCAGTGTCAATGGGTCAAAAACAGGAAGTCCTTCTTTCTGCGCCAGCTGCCGGGATGGCGATCTGTCAGCTCTGCTCCCGGCACGTCCATATTGGGCGTCATGGGCATAGTCAATGAGGGCCAGGGTGAGAAGGGTGTCAAGCTCAACCAGCTCTTCCGCCGTCGTTCCTTTCCACAGGGAGGCGATCCGGTTGGCCTGGTATTCTTCCGGAAACAGGCCATCCCGGTTGGATTTTTTGATAACTTCAAAGAGAATGGCGGCTTTTGCGCCGGGGCCGTCCTTGGTCACCCACAGGGGATGCAGCCCCATCTTGTTGTAGATGATGGACAGCCAGCGGCGCATGTCGGATGATTTCCCGGCGATATGGGGATCAGTGAGCTCGGCATTCACCTGTTCCAGTCGATCACAGAGGACAAGATTCAACTTATCGGCAGTGGCGGCCCGGCCCCAATGGGGACTGAGGAGGATGGCTGAAAACAGCAACGAGGCAAGCAAGAGCGTCTTCGGCAGCGTTGAAACCCTGTGAATGAGTTGCAAAGAGCGGCGGCGGATGGTATGTAATTGGGTCAATTGCGGCATGGAATCGGAAGGTGATGATTTATTATTCCCGTGCGGGAGGGTGCGACCAGGATCATTGAAGCCGGGTCGAGCATACTACCCTATCATTTCAAGAAATAAAAGGGCAAGAACAACAATGGCGGAACTGACACACCATTCTGAACCGGCTGAAAATTCTGATAAGCCCGCGCAGCCCGGGGCAATCGCGGAAGAACAATTTGATGCCCAGTCCCTCACCGATCATCTGCGCGAATTGCGGTCGTGTTTGGTGATTTCGCTCATCGCCGTTGCTGCCGGTTTTGCCGGCTCCTATGGATTTATTAAACCCATCGGGACCTGGTTTTTCAAGCCCCTGACCTCGGTCCTGCCGCAAGGCTCCTCGCTGATCTTCACATCGTACCAGGAAGGGTTTTTTTTTATCTGAAGCTCGCCCTGGCCTGCGGACTGGTGCTGGCCAGTCCGGTGATCTTTTATCAAATCTGGCGATTCCTCGCTCCCGGTCTTTATAAGCATGAAAAGCGGGTGCTGCTGCCCTTTTCCTTCTTTTCCTCCCTCTGTTTTCTGAGTGGCGCAGCCTTCGGGTACTTTGTGGTCTTTCCCCCCGCCTTTCGTTTTCTGGTTGGGTACAGTAATGATTTCCTGATGTCTCTGCCGGCGGTGAGCGAATATTTTTCTCTGGCGCTGCGACTGCTCATTGCCTTCGGGGTTATCTTTGAGATGCCGGTGTTGATGGTCTTTCTTGCCAAGATCGGGATCGTGAATCTGGCAATGCTGAATCGTCATCGCAAGTATGCCATTCTGATTAATTTTATTATCGCCGCCATCCTCACCCCGACGCCCGATGTGGTCAATCAGTTGATGATGGCGGTGCCGTTGATGGTGCTCTACGAGATCAGCATTGGGGCGGTGTGGCTCTTTGGCCGCAAGGGACTGGCGGCCTTTCAGCCGGGCGCGGGGGCGTCGGAAGATAATGCCGTCCCCAAAAAATGACTTTATCTGGAAATGATTTTTTTTGGAGTGCCGCTGCTGGATTCTTTTTCAGGGGTACGCTATATAGGAAGAAATTGTAAATTTTTCCCGATTCTATTCATAAACTGGAGGTTCCCATGAGTGTTCCCGCAAATTTCGATAAGGCCCTGGAGATAGGACGTCCACCCAATATCCGCCGCTTATTCCCCCATTCCCGTGCCCTGCTGGTCAGCGGCAAGGTCATTGACCGCGCCCTGATGGCCAGGGGTGGGGCCATGACCATGGCTGCCAACGGCCGCAGTATCTTCGTCATCCGGGGCGCCCTTCAGGCGGCCCAGAGGGCGGACGCGGCCCTGATCATCGAGATCGCCCGTTCCGAAGGCGGTGCCTCCGGCTATTGCGCGGTGAATTACTGGAATATGGCCCGTCTGGTGGATGCCATGTGCAATGAGTTGGGTATCACCGTGCCGGTGGCCATCCACGCCGATCATTATGGCATCAAAAAGGAGGACGACCTGCCCGTGGCCCGGGTGGAGATTCCCACCATTTTTGAGGCGGGAATAACATCCATTGCCATCGATGCCTCGCATATGGCCGATGATCTGAATCTGCTTGCCAATATTGACCTCAATGCCTTTATTCCATCCTGGGCCGGACTGGAGACCGAGGTGGGCGAGATCAAGGGCTCGGAGGGGCTCTCCACCGTTGATGACGCCTCGTTTCTGATCAAGGGCTTGAACGCCCATGGCATCTGTCCCGACTGGATCGCCCTCAATAACGGCACCACCCATGGTCTGGAGGCCGGCAGCCAGGGGATTCAGGTGGAGCTGACCGCCGAGATCCATCGGCATCTTGCCGCCTACGGCACCTCCGGCGCCCAGCACGGAACCTCCGGCAACAGCTCGGAGCGTCTCCGTGCCATTGCCGCCCAGACCCGCACCACCAAAGCCAACGTGGCCACCGCCCTGCAGATGGTTTCCTGGGGGGTGGAGGTCAATGACTTCGGCAATGCCATCCTCGACGCCGACGGCAATCTGAAGAAGGTCAAAGGCGAAGGCATGGGCGAAGAGATGTGGCAGCAGATGGTCGCCTATGCCGATGCCAAGGGCTGGAAAAGCGGAGATTATAAAAAGCTGAATCTGCCCTTTGAACCCAGGCTTATGGGGCAGCCCCGCGCGATCCGCGAGCGCATGGCGGGGCGGGTGGAGGATTTTGTCCATACCATGCTCACCGATGTCTTCTCAGCCGACGGCAGTGCTTCCCTGGCCCGTGAGGTCATTCTTGAGGCCGGAACCTATGACCTCGGCCCCAAGGCGGGCCGCATTGAAGACCCGGCCCAGTGGAGTCGGGAGAAGATAATGGAGCGGGCCAAGACGCTGGATGTCAATAAAGGGCCGGAAGGCCATTTTGATGACTGAGATGACCATGAAAAAAATCATGGTCACCGGGGCTGCCGGCTTTATCGGGGCCCATCTGGTGCAACGATTAACGGCGAAAGGGGCGGACGTGGTGGGCGTTGACAACCTCAACGATTATTACGATCCGCAACTGAAAAAAGACCGCATGGCCGCTCTCGCTGCGGGAGACCGATTTCGCCATGTGGACATCAATATTGCCGACCGTCCCGCCATGGAAAAGCTGTTTCAGGACAACCGATTTGACGCGGTGGTGAATCTGGCCGGCCAGCCCGGAGTCCGCTATTCCCTGATTAATCCCCATTCCTATGTGGATACCAATATCGTCGGCTTTGTCAATCTCCTCGAGGGCTGCCGTCATTCAGGGGTAAAGCATTTTGTCTTTGCCTCATCGAGTTCGGTGTATGGGGCCAATACCAGACATCCCTATTCGATCCATGACAATGTGGATCATCCGGTTTCGCTCTACGCGGCTTCCAAAAAATCCAACGAACTGATGGCCCACACCTATAGCCATCTCTTTGCCCTGCCCACCACCGGACTGCGGTTTTTTACGGTGTACGGCCCCTGGGGCAGGCCGGATATGGCGCCAGTCCTCTTTGCCAGGGCGATTCTCGCCGGTGAGCCGATCAAGGTCTTTAATAACGGCAACATGGAGCGGGATTTCACCTATATCGATGACATCGTCGAGGGGGTGGTCCGGGTCATTGACAAGGTGCCCGAGCCTGATCCTCTGTGGAACGGGAACGCGCCTGACCCGGCAACCTCGTACTGCCCGTATCGAATTTATAATATCGGCAATAACCAGAAGGAGACACTGCTTCACTTTATCGAGGTTCTGGAAGAGAATCTCGGGAAAAAGGCAGAAAAGAACTTCCTGCCCATGCAGCCGGGGGACGTCCCGGTGACTTTTGCCGATGTGGATGAGCTGATTCGTGATTTCGGCTATAAGCCGGCCACCTCACTGGAAGAAGGGCTGCGCAGGTTTGTCGCCTGGTATAAGGACTATTATCGGGGATAAGAGAGTCGTTCCGTTTGGTGATCCTGGTGGTTTGTGAAAAAAAAGGGGCCGCGCAAGATAAACTTGCGCGGCCCCTTTTTTTGTCAACTACGACCCTGAATGGTTACCGGCTCAGCAGGATGCCCCCGAGTTAATGGCAACCGGTGCGGAAACCGGGGTGAAGATGGGCATGAGCCGGTCGCCTGCCGCCTTGGTGTTGGACAACACCTGATGCAGTGCCGAGTAGGTGCCGGTGTGGTTCATCTCGATCATCTCCCAGCAGTCCGGGGCGGCCATGATGGCACGCATAAAGGCCAGGTGCTGGGTGTGGCCGGCACGATGGGCAATGACATGACCAAGAACGGGACAGCCAAGGAGGGCGAGATCACCAATCAGGTCAAGAACCTTATGACGGATAAACTCATCGTGAAAGCGGAGCCCGTCTTCGTTGAGGATGGATTTCCGGTTCCAGTGAATGGCGATGACATTGTTCAGGTTGCCGCCCAGGGCCAGTCCGTTTTCCCACAGGGCCTCCACCTGCTCCACATAGCCAAAGGTCCGGGCCGGGGCGATTTCCCGGGCAAAGCGTTCCTCGGTGAGATTGATGGAGTACTGTTGGGTTTTAATGATCTCGTCATCAAAACTGATCTTGCCGCTGACCTTGAAACCGTTGTGGGGAAGGATGCGGAGGGTGCTCGCGCCATCCTGCCAGACGATCTCTTTTTTGATGCGAAGAGCCCTGCGCGGGGCCTTCTGCTTCCTTTTACCGGTGACCATTAACTGACGCATAAACAGGCCGGCACTGCCATCCATGATCGGGACTTCGCTGCCGTCCAGGTCGATAATCGCATTATCAATGCCAAAGCCGAAGAGGGCCGCCATGAGATGTTCCGTGGTGGATATCCTGACCCCGTTGCTGCCCAGGGTAGTGGCCAGACGGGTGTCAACGATTTTGTCCATATGGGCCCGAATGTCCGGGGACGAAGGCAGATCGCTGCGATGGAAACGGATACCGCTGTTTTCAGGGGCCGGCCTGATGGCCAGATGAACCGGTTGCCCTGAGTGCAGGCCGGATCCGGTAAAATGGATGGCCTTGCGGACGGTATGCTGATATGCCTGTGCTTGATGCGACATGAAAAATCCTTGGGTGCTCAGAAAGAGGAGAATAATTGCTTTGCTTGAGATACCTATGCAAAAAACACGCCGCTGCTTCAACAAAACTGATTGAAATGAATGTTCTTGTTATTTCAGGGCGTTAGTCGCTTGCCACGGATTTCTTGCGGGAGAGGGTGGTGTGGGATGAAAGACACAGAGTCACCGGGTATGGGAAAAAACACATCATTTCGGCGGCGCCGCCGTTTGAAGGCTGCTCAGGACAATGGATTTCAGACCCTCATCGAGGTGGGTTTCCATTCGCAGGCTGAAAAGGGGCAAATCGAAAGAACAACCGGTCAGCTTGACCATGTCCTTGGCGGTGGTGATCAGTGCGCGAGCCCCGCTTGACAGGGCCTCTTTCTCAATCTGCTGGAGAAGGCCGGGAGTGTAGCGTTGATGATCGTGCAGGCCGGTGAATCCGGAAAGGGTGATCTGCTGGTCGGCAAGGCTCTGGCGGAAGGCCAGGGGCCGCGCAATGCCGCAAAAACCATGGAGAGGTGAGGGCAGCGAAGTGAGGGCGTGGAGGGTCTGATCACTCTCACGCCTTGCGCCAACGGGCACATAGGCGCTGGAGAAAACCGGTTTGCCGGGAAAGCGCCTGGTCAGGAGGGCGGCAAAGCGCTCTGCCCGCGCCCTGTTCGTCGCGGTGCTGCCGGTGAGGAGAAAGACGTCGGCGCGACGAAGGGCCGAGGCCGGTTCCCGCAGATCACCGCCGGGAAAGACGCGGCTGTTGCCGGCCAGGGTGTCGGCACTGAAGAGGACGATGTTGATATCCCGGTCCACGGCCAGATGCTGGAAGCCATCGTCGAGGAGCAGCACATTGCATCCCAGGGCGCGGATGGCGTGGCGGCAGGGGAGAACCCGGACAATGCCGGTGAGCACCGGGATGTCGGGCAGGGTCTCGGCCATCAGGCGTGGTTCATCGCCGGCCTGGGCGGCATCGAGGAAGATCGTGGCGCCGTCCGAAACCACGTTGACCCGGTTGCCGGCGGCCCCGCCATAGCCGCGGCTGATGATCGCCGGTCGGTAGCCCTGAGCCTGGAGAAAGCTTGCCAGGGCGCTGACCACCGGGGTTTTGCCGGTTCCGCCCATGGTCAGGTTGCCCACCGAGATGACCGGCACCTCGAGCCTGTGGCGCCGAAAGACGCGGCGTGCGTAGAGCAAGGAGCGGAGCTGCATGGCCGCACTGTAGAGCGGGCTGAAGGGGCGCCCCAGGAGGTAGAGTTTCTTTTTGGAATCAGGCATGGGACCTTCGTGCATGGGGTTGAAGGGTGGGCCGTGAGCTCGTGGGTTTGGGGACTGGAGTCATGGAAAAAGGGTGATTTTTAGTGGTCAGATGGTATTATTACAAAGTTCCGCCTTGGATGGATAGGGTGAACAGTACCTTTTTTTCGCAAGACTTTCAGCTTGAAAGATGGGTGATGGATAAACGGATCTCACTTTGCTGAGCCTCAATGACCGCCGGTCTGCCCCCGTGTTTGAGATTTTTTGGGATCGGGGAGTGATAAAGAGTATTCAATGGGAGGAAAATATGAAGGTGACTGGTCCATGGAAAAATCTGGTGATTCTGGCCACAGCAGCCCTCGCCCTGCTCCTTCCCGCAGCCGCCGGGGCCGGGGAGACGATCAAGATCGGTGTGGCTGGAGCCCAGAGCGGCGATCTCGCCTCCTACGGTCTGCCCACGGTCAACGCGGCAAAATTGGTGGTGGATGAGGTGAACGCCCGGGGCGGAATACAAGGCAAAAAAGTGGAGCTGCTCATTGAAGATGATATGTGCAAACCGGAGCATGCCATCAATACCGCGACGAAACTGGTCTCCCAGGGGGTCGATGTGGTCATTGGCCATATCTGTTCAGGCGCCACCAAGGCGGCCCTTCCCATCTACAGGGAGGCGGGGGTCACCGTGATTTCTCCGTCGGCCACCAGCCCGGAGCTGACCCAGAGCGGCCAGTATCCCAATTTTTTCCGGACCATTGCCTCCGACGACAGGCAGGCCCAGCCTGAGGTTGAGTATGTCGTCAACGTGCTCGCCGCCAAGAAGGTGGCGGTGATCCATGACAAGGGTGACTACGGCAAAGGCCTGGCCGAAATTGCCCGGAAATTAGTTCAGGATTCAGGAAAGGCGGAGGTCGTTCTCTTTGAAGGGGTGACCCCTGGGGCGGTGGATTACTCCGCCATTGTTCAGAAAATCAAGCAGTCCCAGGCCGACGCGGTGATCTTTGGCGGCTATCATCCCGAGGCCTCGAAGATCGTTTCGATGATGCGCAAAAAACGGATGAATACGGCCTTTGTCTCCGATGACGGGGTGAAGGACAACACCTTTATCAAGGTGGCGGGCACGGACGCGGAAGGGGTCTACGCCACCGGCCCCAGGGATAATTCCGGCAATCCCCTGGCGCAAGCGGCCCATGCCGCCCATAAAAAGGCCTACAACACAGATCCCGGAGCCTTTTACGAGAGTGCCTATGCCGCTGTCCTCGCCCTGGTGAACGCCATGGAGAAGGGCGGTTCCACCGATATGGCCGTCCTGGGCAAGGCCCTGCGCACCGAAAAGGTGGACACCCCGGTGGGCACCATCCATTTTGACGACAAGGGAGACGCCGTTGGCGTCGGCTTTGCCATGTATCAGGTCAGAGAGGGAAAATTTGTTGAGGTAAAATAGCCCCTTGCAGTGGTTTCGCGGTGCCCGAAGCAGGAGCCGCTGGCCCTGGTTCAGGCCCTTGTGTTTGGGAATAAGCCCGTTATCCCGGTTGAACCCTCAGCTCTGCGCCGTTACTTTATGGATTATTTCTTTGAGCTTTTTTGCAGCGGCCTAACCAGGGGGGCGATCTACGCCATGATCGCCCTCGGATATACCATGGTCTATGGCATCATCGGGCTGATTAATTTTGCCCATGGCGAGATTTACATGATCGGTGCCTTTACCTCCTTTCTTGTGGCGACGGTGCTGTCGATCTACGGCTTTCCCCTGGCCGCCATTGTGGTGGTGACCGGTATTTCGGCGGCCATCTGGTCATCGGCCTATGGCTATACGGTGGAAAAAATCGCCTATAAGCCCCTGCGCCATGCGCCGCGCCTCACCCCGCTGATCAGTGCCATCGGCATGTCAATCCTGCTCCAGAACTATGTCCTTCTCGCCCAGACCTCGGATTTTCTCCCCTTTCCCAAATTAATCCCGGAGTTTGCCTTTATGGAGCCGGTGGCCCATATCATCGGTTCCTCCGATCTGGTGATCCTGGCCACCACCACCCTCTCCATGCTCCTGCTGACCCTGTTTATCAAGTTCACCCGCCTCGGCAAGGCCATGCGGGCCACGGCCCAGGATAAAACCATGGCCCTGCTGGTGGGGATCAATGTGGATCGGGTGATTTCGGCCACCTTTATCGTCGGCTCCCTGCTTGCCGCCATCGGCGGCCTGCTCATCGCCTCCCATATTGGGCAGATCAACTTTGCCATCGGCTTTATCGCCGGGATCAAGGCCTTTACTGCGGCGGTGCTGGGCGGGATTGGCTCCATCCCCGGGGCGGTCCTGGGCAGCCTGATTCTGGGCCTGACCGAGAGCTTTGCCACCGGCTATGTCTCCAGCGATTACGAAGATGTCTTTGCCTTTTCCCTGCTGGTGCTGATTCTGATCTTCAAACCCTCCGGCCTGCTTGGCCGTGCCGATACCGGAAAGGTTTAAAGGGAGCGGCGATGATGACCATGATCAGCATTCAGGATTTCAAAAGATCACTCCTGGTCTCCCTCTGGTTTGTTTTTTTGAGTTTTCCGATCATGGTGATTCAGGTGAATCCCACGGAGAGAACGGTGGTCTGGCGCTGGAGCAATATGCTCTATGTGGCCGTGGCCAGCCTGCTGCTCTCGCTGCTGTTCAGGGTCTGGCTGCTCAGGCAGGAAAGACGGCAGGCCCAGAGGCAGCCTTCCTGCCCTTCCCGATCCTCAACACTGCCCGTTCTCCTGAGACAGCGGCGATACCGCTACCCCCTGGTGGCGGCGGGAGCGGCCATGATTCTGACCTTTCCCCTGATTTTTTCCTCCTATCAGGCCAACATTATGACCACCGCCCTGATGTATATCGTCCTTGGCCTGGGCCTGAACATCGTGGTGGGCCTGGCCGGTCTCCTTGATCTTGGCTATGTCGCCTTTTACGCGGTGGGGGCCTACAGCTACGCCCTCCTCAACCTTCATTTTGATCTCGGATTCTGGGCCGCATTGCCGGTGGGCGGTCTGCTGGCGGCACTGTTCGGGCTGCTCCTCGGCTTCCCGGTGCTGCGCCTGCGGGGTGACTATCTGGCCATTGTTACGCTTGGCTTTGGCGAGATCATCCGCCTGATTCTGGAGAACTGGAACGCCTTTTCGCAAGGCCCGAGCGGCATCAGCAATATTCCCCGGCCTGGATTTTTCGGGCTGGAGATGTCCCTTGATCAGGCCATGACCGGCATGTATTACCTGATGCTTGTCCTGCTGGCGGGAACCATCTTTGTCGTGAGGCGGCTCCAGGATTCCCGGCTGGGGCGGGCCTGGGTGGCCCTGCGCGAGGACGAGACCGCCTGTCAGGCCATGGGCATCGACAAGGCCCGGACCAAGCTCGTCGCCTTTGCTCTCGGTGCCTTCTGGGCCGGCCTGATGGGGGTGATCTTTGCCGCCAAGACCACCTTTGTCAACCCGGCCAGCTTTGCCTTTATGGAGTCGGCCATCATCCTCTCCATCGTGGTTCTGGGTGGCATGGGCTCCATCACCGGGGTTATCTTCGGCGCCCTGATCCTGATCCTGCTTCCCGAATATCTCCGTCCCCTGTCTGAATACCGGATGCTGGCCTTTGGCGCCATTCTCGTGGCGATGATGATCTTCAAGCCCGAGGGGCTGATTGCCACCAGCCGCCGGGTGTATCGGTTTCGCAAGTAACATTCTTTTGCCCTTGCATGTGCAAGCAGCGAGTGCTATCGTTTTTCATGAATGC
>JACDZF010000235.1 GCA_013426795.1 Desulfocapsa sp.
ATCCCCTGACCACCACCAATCATCATCTTCTCAAGCAGGATATCGGGATGCAGCGGAAGCAACGGGGACTCCTTGGCCCTTTGAATGATCAGATTCGTACCTGGCAGGAACAGGGCGGGCAGATCATTCTCTGCTGCCGCTCCCAGCGTCACGCCCGCAATCTGCAGGAGCTTCTGCAAAATCATCAGCATGTTGTGACCCTGCTGCCGGCCCCCCTCAATCCCCTTCACCTTGCCCCCGCCAATCCCGCGCGCGCCGTCTTCCTCTGCGCCCAGCCCTTGCATGAGGGGTTCAGCCTGGTGCACGAAAAAATCCATCTTCTCTCGGAGAGTGAACTGTTCGGGGAGATGCGTCTGGGCAGCAAGGGGGGAAAAAAGGCTAAAAACAAGGCCGAGGGCGATCCCGTTCGTTTCTCCGAGCTGAAGGATCAGGATGTGGTGGTGCATCGGGATCATGGCCTGGGCATCTACCATGGCCTGCTCACCCTGGAGATCCAGGGAATCAAGAACGACTTTATGCTTATCGAGTATAAAGGCGGGGACAAGCTCTACCTGCCGGTGGATCGGCTCAACCTGATCAGCCGCTATGAGGGCCTCTCCGACCGGGAGCCGAAGATTGACAGACTGGGCACCCAGTCCTGGCAAAGTGCCAAGGCCCGGGTCAAGGAAGAGGTGTGGAAGATCGCCCAAGAGCTTCTCAACATCTACGCCCACCGGGAAATTCGCCAGGGCAGGCGGTTTTCACCGCCGGGTGAGCTGTTCCACGAATTGGAAGAATCCTTTCCCTTCGATGAAACCGCAGGGCAGGACAAGGCCATCAGCGAAACCATCGATGATCTCACCTCCGAGCAGCCCATGGACCGGCTTATCTGCGGCGACGTCGGCTACGGCAAGACCGAGGTGGCCATCCGGGCTGCCTTCAAGGTCGTGGAAGATGGCTGTCAGGTGGCGGTTCTGGTGCCCACCACCGTGCTTTCCGAACAGCATGTCAAGACCTTCAAGGAACGGATGGCCGGATTTCCGGTGACCGTTGACTGCATCAACCGTTTTCGCAGCAGCGCCGAACAGCGCCGGATCATCAAAGACCTGGCGGAGGGCAGGATTGATATTATCATCGGCACCCATCGCCTGCTTTCAAAAGATGTGGTCTATCAGAACCTGGGGCTGCTGATTGTGGACGAAGAGCATCGTTTCGGGGTCAGCCACAAGGAAAAGATCAAGAAGATCAAGGCCGAGGTGGATATCCTCACCCTCACCGCCACCCCCATTCCCCGGACTCTCGAGATGTCTCTGTTGGGCATCCGCGATCTCTCGGTGATCTCCAGTCCGCCGGAACACCGCCGACCGGTCAAGACCTTTGTCGCCCGCTACGATGAGCTGGTGATCAAGGAGGCGGTGAGCAAGGAGATGCGCCGCCAGGGCCAGGTCTTCTTTGTCCATAACCGGGTCAAATCCATCCACCGCATGGCCGCCACCATCCAGGGACTGGTCCCCGAGGCCCGCATTGGCGTGGCCCATGGCCAGATGGACGGCAAGGATCTCGAGGCCGTGATGGTGGCCTTTACCACCGGCAGGATTGATGTCCTGATCTGCACCACCATCATCGAATCGGGGCTGGACATCCCATCGGCCAACACCATTATCATCAACCGGGCCGACACCCTGGGCCTGGCCGAGATCTACCAGCTGCGGGGCCGGGTGGGGCGATCCAGCACCCAATCCTATGCCTATCTGCTGGTTCCCTCCCTGGACAACCTCAGTCGTGAATCCAGAGACAGGCTCCAGGCCCTGATGGACTGCAACGAACTGGGGGGCGGATTCAAACTGGCCATGAGTGATCTCCAGATCCGCGGCGGCGGCAACCTGCTCGGCGTCTCCCAGAGCGGCCATATCGCCGCCATCGGCTATGAACTCTACCTGGACCTGCTGCAAACAACCGTGGCCGAGCTCAAGACCAGGGCGGCCTGTGGCGACAGTCCGGATTGGGCAATCACGGAAGAGCTCGATCCTGAGATCAACCTGCAAATCTCGGCCTATATCCCCGAATCCTATATCCCCGATATCAGTCAGCGCTATGTCGCCTACCGGCGGATCTCGGCCCTGTCCACAGCCGAGATGGCAGCACATATCGACCTCAGCGATGAACTCATTGACCGCTATGGCCCACTGCCCGCAGAAACCGCCAGCCTGCTGGAGGTGGTCAGCCTGAAAAAAGAGATGGCCGCCTTGAAAATCAGTAGACTGGAGAAAGGCAAAGACTCCCTCGTGTTCTCCTTTTTCAAGAGCACCCCCGTTGATCCGGTCATGCTCCTTGCCTACCTCGAGAGCAGGAACCTTGCCCAAAAGCTCGCCGCCACCCGGCAGGCGGCCAAAAAGAAGCAAGCCGTCTCAATCTGGGCTGCCCCGGAGATTCCCGTCGCCCGTCTGAACCCCGACGGCAGACTGCTGATTCCGGTGCACGTCACCTCGCCGGACGAACTCTTTATCGCAATCCGCAAGATTCTCGCGGACTTGACCCAACTTATCCCAGCACCTGTGGAGCAATCCCGATGACGCACCCGCAGCACCACCAACAGATCCATCCGGATTTTTCCTGGGCGGAGATCGACACCGTTCTCCTTGATATGGACGGCACCCTGCTGGACAAGTACTTTGATGATTTTTTCTGGGAGGAGTACCTTCCCAAAATTTTCGCTGAGGAAAATCAGCTGACCAGCGAGCAGGCCCGAAAGGAACTGCTGAAACGCTATCAACTGGTGGAGAGCACCCTGCAATGGACCGATCTCGACTACTGGTCGGAGCAGTTGGGGCTGGATATCCCGGAGCTGAAATGCAAGGTGGATCACCTTATCCAGGTGCATCCCTTTGTCATCGACTTTCTCCGGTTCTTGCGGGCAATGGACAAGCAGGTGCATCTTATCACCAACGCCCATTCCAAGACCCTGGAAATCAAGCTGCGCAAGACCGAACTCGGCCCCTGGTTTGACCGGATTATCTGCGCGGAAGAAGTCGGGGAGGCAAAGGAACATCCGATTTTCTGGAAGAAACTCGAAGAGATGCTGCACTATGACCGCAAACGCACCCTGCTGGCCGATGATACCGCCAAGGTTCTGCGCTCGGCCAAGGCCTACAATATGGGATTTCTTATTTTTGTCGCCCGGCCCAGCTCCCGCCAGCCCGTTCGCTACTCCCCTGAGTTTCCCTCCATTGTTACCTTCGAAGAGTTACTCTTTTAGAGGCCCTTGCTCTCCGAGCAACGGCTCCTAGTTGCCTGGAGAGTTACGCAAGCCAGGGATGGCCCAGTGTGCGGGCGCCAAGGACGGCGCAGGAGCGACCGGACTCTTATGCCGCGTCCAGGAATCAGCAATCTTTTCGGCTGGTTCCTGGCGTGGCGTCTTGCCACCACACAGGGCTCACGGTATCACAAAAAACCTCTTTCTCGCCCCAAACATTGCATTCCTTTCATAGCCTTGATATGCTTCAAGCACTTTTAAGATTATGCCGGATAGCAATCACAGGAAATGGAAGGAAGGGACAAAATCTGCCTTTTTCAACTTTGCCCCTGTTCCGTTAAACGCCTTGTCAACAAACAT
>JACDZF010000236.1 GCA_013426795.1 Desulfocapsa sp.
GGTGGCCTCCATTTTGTCCAGAGAGATCCCCATGGTCTCGATATAGCGTTCGGTGTTTTTGATCTGGGTGCGAGCCGTGAGGACCGGTCGGATTGCGGTCGGATCATCGGAGGGCTTGTTGAGCTTGATGCCCGTTGCGCCCTGATTGCGGAGGTCTTCAAGTCTGGTGCTGATCCGTCCCAGGTTTGCTTGAAGCATGCGGTAGGTGGTACCGTTGGTTACTTTCATTGTGATTTTCCTGAAGTGATAGTCGTTTTCAATCCTGTCTGCTGTAATTCTATCGTTTTAAATCCATGAGAGATACCATCATTTCATCGATGGTGGATAGAAACTTGGCGGAAGATTCAAAGCCACGCTGGAACTGGATGAGGTTGATCATCTCTTCATCAAGGGAGACGCCGGCCAGGCCATCACGCAGGTTTTGCATTTGAACCATGGCATCCTCGGCTCCACCTAAAGAGAGTCTGTTCTGGTTGCTCATGATGCCGACGGTGGCGCTCATCTTGCCATAGTACGAATTAAAGGTGTCGGAACCAATGAGAGCCGTGTTGCCCAGGTTGGCAATAAGCAGGGCGTTGCGGTTATCCCCTGTTGCCACTGTTGCTGGAGGTGTGGGGGCAGTTGAGGCAGCCACCTGACTGGAGTCGGTGAGGGCCATGCCCATGTTTCGGGCCGCATCCTGCCAGACGTCGGCAGGCGGCACTGATGCGGTGGGAGTAAAGAAATTCCGGCCGGACACAGAGTCCAATCCCGCTCCCGCCGCATGGACGGTGTTGACAGCCGTGGTGATTCCGTAGGCGAGCTGATCCAGGTTGTCTTTCAGCCCCGGGATCACTGTGTCACGGATATTGACCAGGCCATAGAATTCGCCGCCCAGATTATTCAGGCCGATGGTTCGGGTGACACCACCGGCGCTCAGTTCCAGGTCAAGTCCCTGGCCGTTTTGAACCGTCGTCACGGACATGGCCTGATTGCCCTGAACCAGTGGCAGACCGCCGGGGAGCTGAACTGCCATCATCCCCTTGGAGTCATAATAGGTCTGGGCGCCAAGGCTTGTTGCCAGATCCTTGGCCAGGACGTCGCGTCGATCGAAGGCGCTGTTTGCGGTCTGTCCCTGGATAGCGATGTTGAATATGCGGGTGTTGAGTTCGGCTATTTCGGTGATCTTTGAATTGAGATCATCAACCTTGGAGACAATGGCGTCATTAATATTTAACTGTATCGAGTTCAGGTCATTGTTGATGGAATGGAAACGATCAGAGAGCAGTTTGCCGCGCTGAATGACGATGTCTCGTTCAACCAGGCCGCTGGGATTGGCGGAGAGCTCCTGCCAGGAATCGAAAAAAATATCGATCTCAGCGGAGAGATTGTCTTCAGTGATATTAAAGACCCGCTCCAGTTCTGCCAGAGGATTGGCCTGTCCGTTCTGGAGGCCGAATTCAATGGATTTTTCCTGAAGCTGATCGGTGATGAAGCTGTCATGGTCACGCTTGATGTCAGAAACCAGAACCCCCTGGCCAATGAAAAAACCGTTAAAGTTCATGGACGGATAGGGGGTGAGAACCGCGCTTTGTCGTGAATATCCTTCGGTGTTGATGTTGGAGATGTTGTTCCCGATAATCTCAATGGATTTTTGATTGACTTCCAGAGATGTTCTGCCAGCATTGAGGGCGGTGAATAATCCGGCCATATTTTATATCCTGGGTTGGTGATAACTGGGCGGCCTTGTTGAGAGAAACTGATCGAGGCTGTATGGCAATTGTATCGGCAGAATGGGGTCGCGGGTTTAGGGATGTGGGGGCAAATTGTAAAAAATGGGATGAAAGGGGAAACGGAGACGGGGACAAAAAGGGATAAAAAAAGCGACAGGACATTCACCGGGCAAAAGAAACGGGTGAACGCGTTGTCGCCTTTCTACTTTTCGCTGAATACTGAATCGGGAAATGGAGGACTCAAAAGAGAATGAATCCGTTCCTCTATTCTTTCCGGCAGGGTGCTCATACCCTGCCGGAAAGGAGTCTGCCGTTGACGCTGGCGGCGACGGTTCCGGCGTTGGATGAATAGGTAGTGGTGACGCTTTGTTGGCCGAAGAATTCCATGGTCTTGCGAATCCAGCCCAGTGTTGCCTTGAAGAGATAGGCGTTACGGCGGTTTTCGTGACGAATTTGAATCGCGATGGACTTATTGGCCGAATCGATAAGCTTGGCATGGCCGAGAGTCTGCAGGAGTTCTTCCTTCTCGGCCAGGATCCTGGCCATCCCGGTAAGATCCATGGCCTTGGCATATTCCCGCTCTTCGATGATCAAATCGCGCAGGCGGATCAGATCCGCACGGATTTTGTCGGCGTTCATGGCTGTTTCTCCTTCAGCAGAAATTGCAACAGGCTGGCGGCAACCTTATTCAGGTCAGGTTGATAGGAGCCATCGGCAATCTGGGCCTTCAGTTCCTGAACGCGCTGGTTCCGGCTGGACTGCGTGGTCGCGTTGCTGGTTTGAGCCTTCTGCACATCCTGGAGAATGGAAGAGAAATGCACCTGGTCACCCTGGCTTTCACCTGTTTTATTGTCGGCCTGTTTTTTTTCAGCCTTTTTCATGGCACCTATCTGCCCAAGTCCGCCCACTCCAAGAAATTCTACACTCATGATATCACCTGAGATAGTATCTGTTTAAAACTCTTATGCCGGTTGGCTGGCAGCTGTGTTTTCAGCCCAGTCATCCAACTTTTTCATGACTGCGTCATAGGTATCATAGGATATGTCGGGGAGCTGACCACCAAAGGCTTTCAGCGCCTCGGCAAATCCCTGGTCCACCCCTTCCTTGATAGCTTCCAGTCGGGAAGGATCGCCACCGGCAATCCCCATGGCAAAGTCTACAATACGACTGGAGGTTTTATCAACCCCAAAATACCCGTCATCGGCGATGAGGGCCTGAGCATCCTGTTGACTCAGCTGACTGATATTAATCTCTTCGGCGCCCGCCGCATCCGTGGCAATCTTGACATCAATGCCCTGTTCCCTGAGTATGTTCAGCACCAGGCCACGCAGGAGGTCAAATCCGTCCCCCTTGATGGTCAGCGAATTTGAGGAGGCAGCCGCCGTCACGCTCGCTGGACTGATGGTCACCGTATCAGAAACGGGAGTGTTTTTTCCTCTGGGTGTTTCAACTGCACCCGTGGTTGTCGACTCCAGCGGTGGAAGGTTTGAATGGTTCTGTTTCCGCAGAGCACGTGGGTCAACATACGTCTGGCTGCTGATGGTGTTTGTCATTTTGTCGCCTCCGTGCGGTTTTTGCAGGCATCCTTGCCTGGGATTTATTCCGTGGTAAAAAGGCTTATCAGGAAATAAATGCGTATTCTGTTGTAAATAATATCGTCAGAGGGGGAAAGAAAGTTTAGGTGCCGTTATAAAATAAGCGGCGCCCTTCCGCTTATTTTATTACGGCACCTTATGCCGCGTCCAGGAAAACAGCAATTTTTCAGCTGTTTCCCAGCGCGGCGTCACCCCTTATCCAGAGGGGAGGACAAAAGCGGCGCCCTTCCGCTTATTTTATTACGGCACCTTATGCCGCGTCCAGGAAAA
>JACDZF010000237.1 GCA_013426795.1 Desulfocapsa sp.
AGCTCTTCCCAAGGCCAAGGCATCCCGATAAGGAAAGGCCGTCAATCTGCCCTTATTCCATTTCTAAATCAAGATGTACACGAGGAGAAAAGCGAGTCGCGACGAGGCAGTACAATAAGTACGGTGAGGAGCTACGTAGCGCATTCGACGAAGTGAACGCTTGATTTAGAAATTGAATTACAGATTGACGGCCTTTTCTGCTTTGAGTGCTCTTTTTGGATTGATTATCCCCGGAGTTTGCCCGGGGTCAGCAGATTTTCTTCCATATGGTGCAACTCATCAATGCCGGAGATAATAATCTTCGGGTCCACGACCAGATGCTTGTCTGCCAGCTTATCGTCATAGGTCATGGCGGAGAGGATATGTTTCATGCAATTGAGACGGGCCAGTTTTTTATTATCGGAGCGGATGATGGTCCAGGGAGAAAGGGAGCGGTTGGTCTCCGAGAGCATCTGAAATTTTCGAATGGAATACTGATCCCAGTACTTCTGGGCCAGGTTGTCCACGGGGGAGAGCTTGTACTGTTTCAGGGGATCAATCTTTCGGGCCTCGAATCTCTCCTTCTGGATCTCCCTGGACACTGAAAAGTAGAATTTAAAGAGTTTGATGCCATCTTTCACCAGAAGCTCTTCCACCAGCGGCACATCCTTCAGGAATCGTTTATTCTGCTCATCGGTGCAAAAACCCATGACCGGCTCCACCATGGCCCGATTGTACCAGCTGCGATCAAACAGAACAATCTCACCGGCATGGGGCAGGTGGTTGATATACCTCTGGAAATACCACTGCGTCTGTTCCGTTTCATGGGGCTTGGCGAGGGCAACCACCCTGGTATTGCGAGGGTTCAGGTTACTGATAATCCGCTGGATGGTTCCCCCCTTACCGGCGGCGTCGCGCCCCTCAAAAATAACCAGTATCCGGGCGCCACTCTTCTGCATGTGCTGCTGGAGTTTCATCAATTCGATCTGCAGGGTTTTCAGTTCCGCCTCATAGGCCAGATCACTTTCCTTGACCCACACCGCTACCCGGCCATCTTCTTTCCCGGCCTTTTCATTGCGAACGGCCGTCCCCTCAAGAAGCCTGACATCCTTCTCTTTCCCCGACTCACTCTTTTCACTATCCTTCTTGCTGCCTTTCGCCATAATGTCATGCATCCTTTAAGGTTGAGAGAATAATAGGGGCAGGAAAGCCCGGCCGGGATAAACGCAGCAAAATCGCCACCCATCCTTTGCCTAACTGAGGGGAACGCCGAATTCTTTTTCCTGTCTCAGCATAATGCGCAATTCCTTATCTCCGGGAATCACGATTTCCGGATTGGGAGAAAAATCCAGGGTCCTGCTCCGTCCCAGATATCGTACCGAGTTCAGGATTAATTTCATGGTTTCGAGCCGGGCCAGATGTTTGTTGTCGGAACGGACAATCCACCAGGGCGTGGTTTTGGTGTGGGTCTTCTGGAGAAGGACCTTTTTCTTTTCGGTGAACTCATTCCACAATTCCTGGGCCTGAAGATCAACTTCACTCAATTTCCACTGGCGCAGGGGGTCATTCTTGCGGCGCTCAAATCTTCTCGCCTGTTCCTCCTTGGTTACCGAAAAATAGAGCTTGATCAAAATGGTTTTCCCCGCATCCTGAATAAAACTCTCTTCGTAGGTGGTCACCTTGTGGAGAAAACGTTTATACTGCTCAGGGGTGCAAAACCCCATCACCGGCTCAACCATGGCCCGATTGTACCAGCTGCGGTCAAACAGCACAATCTCACCGGCATGGGGGAACCGCTCAATATAGCGTTTCATATGGAGCTCGGTTCGCTGCTCTTCCGTCGGCTTTCCCAGGGCCTCGACCCGATACCCTTTGGCGTTCATATACCGGGTCACAGCCCGGATTGTCCCTCCTTTTCCCGAGGCATCACGACCATCGAAGAGGATGATCATCTTCTTTCTGTTTTTTTCCAGGTGGGCATGCATCTTGATCAGCTCTGCCTGATAGGGTTTCAGCTCTTCGGTATCACAAAAATTGAGTAATGCCGAGGCGACGATCTCTTCCTTGTGGCGAACTGTTAACAGCTCCAGAACCTTGCTGTTTTTTTCACTGGAGGCAAGGTCTTTGGATGAACAGCAATGAAGATTTTTGACGAGCTGACGAATAATGGCCGTTGTGCCCTTCTGTTCCGGCACCAGATCATTTTTTTTAGTGGTCTTGGCTGACATAATGCTCCGCATGATTATTTTTTTTAGTCCAATGAACACGTTAATAAAATTATATCATAGCAAATGCTGTGGTATAATCAAAAACAAAAATACCAATATCGGGGCAAGCTGCCCTTCCTTAACGATACTCTAATCCCGATGAACGGGATAAGTGGCCCCATCGGGCCCCATGGTCAGCATGGGCGGAAGGGATCCCATCGTTCCATCAATGTTCAATTCTTACAGAGAGGCAAACCATGACCACCATAAAAATTCAGGGGATGAGCTGTCAACACTGCGTCAATTCGACCCGCAAGGCACTGGAAGCGGTACCCGGAATTGCCAATATCCACATCGATCTGGCCAGAGGAGAGGCATCCTTCGACGGCACGGCGGATCTTCAGGCAATCAAAGCGGCCGTGGCCAGAACTGGATTCGAGGTCATTGAATAAGGCGGTGAACCTCAGCCATCCACCCCGGGGGAGCCGGTGACGATGCCATCAAAGGGGATAAAGTCTCAACTTGCCCTCACCCTGGCAGTTCTCTTGACCATTGGCATGGTACTGATCAATCTGGTGGTCACCATCTTCTGGCAGCGGAGCCTGATGGGCGCGGAGATGGAAAAGGCGCGCTCAGCCCTGTCCATCGTCGCTGGGCTGTCCGAGAAAATGCTGCCTGCCGATCTGCCGTTTTCCCGGCAAAGCCTGGATCAGCTGCGCCGGCCCCTGGATGCCGCCTGTGTCGCGGTGGCCACTGGTGCCGGTGTCGCCGCCAGCTCCCCGGAGGGCTGCGGCCCCCACCATGAAATACTGGAGGAAAAGCTGCGGCAGGTGATCAGCACCGGGGCGGCAAGCACATCGACCTTCGACACGGGAGCGGGCATTCCCTTTTTCAGCCGGCTCAATCTGGTGCTTGCCGTTCCGGTCACACTGGAGGGAGCCCGTCAGGGCGCCCTCGGCGCGGTGATTTCATTCCAGTCCGCATATGAAGAGATAGGTCAGGGCCGGCATATTGCGTACATCTACATCCTGGTGAACGTCATTATCCTCACCACCATCGGCCTTTTTCGTCTGGTCCAGCTGGTGGTGCGTCCCATCGAACATCTGGTCACCCTGACCAATACCCACCAGAACGATGAGGAAATCCCCTATGTATTCGATCAGCACAACAACGAGTTCGGCCAGCTCTCCATCGCCCTGAACCGTATGCTCCATCGTATCGACGATGACCGCCGGAAACTTAAGGAAACGGTCCTCTCCC
>JACDZF010000238.1 GCA_013426795.1 Desulfocapsa sp.
CTCGTTCCGTCACCGCCTGGTTCAGGTTGACGATCTGCCCGTCTCGTTCCGTCACTGCCTGGTTCAGGTTGACGATCTGCCCGTCACGTTCCGTCACCGCCTGGTTCAGGCTGGATGTAAGTTTCACGGTTTGTCGGTCGCGTGCCAGCATTGCTTCTCGCATTCGACATGCGTCTTCCAAAATCCCAGAAGCAGGTTCTGTCAGCTTCTGGTCAGGCATAAATGTCTCGTTGCGCCTCTTATGGAGATATTCGCGTACTGTATTTAATATATCGACATTAACCTCATGCTGTCTGAATATCTCCAGGATCTGTTCTTCGGCAATGCTGTAAGTTGCTTGCTCACGTTCAGAAAACACTGCGCGGTGCAAACTTACATCTGAAAAGTTGATGAATGTAAGGCCAATGTCTTCTAGTTTAGCAATCGATTGTTCTCGGTATGCTTCGCTTGAACTAAGCGTATCCATATCAATAAAAACATCGCACCCCTGTAAGCCGGAAATAAAAGCATGAAGCCAAAGACCGAAGAAAAGAAAATAGTCCTCAGCTGGGGGAACTGGATGGTTAAAACCAAAAACGACCTTCGCCTGGGTGTCGTCACCAAGTAAGGGCAAAGTACCGCTCGCGTTCAACACATCTTCCAGAACAGCGGGAATATTACGTTGCGAGTAAATGACTCGAGGCGTGATCGCGATATAAGGGTCAACTTTGTAAGAATACCACTGATCCCACGGATTCCTTAATAAGAAAACGTGCTTCGATTCATAGTTTTCCCTCAACCAGCCAATGTGCCCAACTGTTCGAGTACACTGAAGCACTGGAGCCTTGGGAGCACCATCTACTAAAAGGTCAATGTACATTTTTAATGCGGGCACTTGATCGTCCGCTTCCAAGAAGTAAAAGTCAAAACTCAGTTTTGTATTGAAGGTCCTCTTGATACTTGGAAGCAAATGGGCATACTCGTCAAAGTATCCCCCGACTAAAAAATGATGGCGCAATACTGCCTTGAGTTGATCGTTACGGCCACCCAACTCTTCCCATGAGTTGGGAAGCGACGCAATTACTTCGTGCATCGGTTCGTGATATACGTGGTAATTTCCTGTGCGTTTTAATGCATTGTAAACGTATGTGCTGCCAGAGCGGAACAACGAATGCACAAAAATGACATGTCGTTCAGAATTTCGCATTTCGCTATTCTTCTCCGTCATAGCACGTTTTCCTGAACATCAAATTCTTCAACTCTCGGATGGAGATGAGCTGTGCCTCCAACGCACTCACCATCACGAGCGTCGCTTTTAAGTATCAAGGCATCCATACGACGTTGCAGATACACCAAACCATTATTGCTATCGCAAGAATGTATTCCACACGTAAGGTAATAAACTCCAGGCCCGAGGTTGTTGGTGAGGTGAAATGCTACCATTACTTTTTCACCGGCTACGTAATAACGCAACGACAACGGATGTCCATCAGTATTTGTGCCAAAGACACAAACACCCTCACGATTAGTGATCATCATTCCGAAGATTGGGTAAGCGACTAAGGCAGAAAAACTCGCCCGGTATGAGATAACAAAACCAATACCTGGATCCAGTACATTTATTTTCTGCTGACACTTATTTTTTATTGAAATATCGAAGATCTGGGCGCGCCCATCACCATAAATTTTCTCATTAGTTACAAGTAGCTCTGGGTCTAATTTCGGCTCAACAGCAACACTAATTCCACCATCATCCTTTAAGGACACTTCACTTCCTTTTGATGCACCAAATAAATCTCGTTCATATTCGATACACACATTCTTGGCTGTACCAATTCTGCACACTTTACCACAGCTAAGGTAAAGTGCTTTACTGCAGATTTTTCTAACGGTTTCTATACTGTGACTAACAAACAGTAGTGTCACACCACTCTCACTTAGCTCGTTAATTTTACGAATACATTTTCGCTGGAACGCTGCATCACCAACCGCAAGTGCTTCGTCAATGACCAATATATCAGGCGCAACATTAATTGCTACCGCAAATGCCAATCGCACTATCATTCCACTGGAGTAAGTTTTTACCGACTGCTCTATGAATTGACCGATATCCGCAAACTCGGCAATTTCGTCAAATCGAGCATCGATTTCTTTGTTACTCAAACCCAGCACTGTGGCGTTCATATAAATGTTTTCACGACCGTTAAACTCGGGGTTGAAGCCGGAGCCTAGTTCCAACAAGGCGGCGATCCGTCCGTTGGTTTGAATGCTGCCGCTGGTGGGGTTAAGTGTGCCGCAGATCATCTGTAATAGGGTGGATTTACCGCTGCCATTGCGCCCGATGATGCCGAAGGTTTCGCCTTTTTTGACATCAAACGAAACGTCTTTCAGCGCCCAGAATTCGCGAAAGTATTGTTTAGGTGATTGCCCCGCCAGGCGTTGTAGTCGCGGCAAAACGAACTGTTTCAGTCGATCCCGCGGGGTGTTGTAAATCTGGTAGCATTTGCTGAGGTTGCTGACACGGATAGCAATATCGTTAGAGGACATCAGCAAACCCCTTTCTAGTTTTCTGGAACCAGGCGTAACCCGCCCAGGCTGAGCCAGTGGCCACCAGGGTGTAAAGAGCCAGCCCCATCCAGTTCGGCAAATGCCCCCAGATCAGCACCTCACGTGCCTGTTCGATGATAAAGGTGAGTGGGTTGGCCATGATCCAGGGCCGGAATTCCTCTGGCAGCGCGGTGACGGGATAGAAGACAGGCGCAAGGAAAAGCATCACGGTGGTGATGATGCCGATGGTTTGCCTAACATCGCGGAGAAATACACCCAGGGATGCGAGCATCCAGGCGAAAGCGGTGGTAAGGATGACCAGCGGCAGCAGTACTAGGGGGGTGAAAATCACCGTCCAGTGCAGGTAGCCGTTAAAGAGGATAAAGGCGGCAAGCAGCACGCCAACGCTGATTAGGCTGTGGAACAACGCCGCGCCCATGGCAATGACCGGCAGTATTTCAACGGGAAAGATGACCTTCTTGACGTAATTGACGTTGGAGAGGATGAGTGATGGCGCTCGATTGAGCACCTCGGCAAACAACCCATGCACGATCATGCCAACAAACAGCACCACGGCAAACTGGGTCTTGCTCTCTTCGCCCCCAACGCCCCAGCGGGACTTGAAGATCACGGAGAAGACGAAGGTGTACACGGTCAGCATGAATACGGGATTGAAAAAGGACCAGGCCAATCCCAGGGCCGAGCCCTTGTAGCGCCCCACCACTTCGCGCCTTGTCATCTGCACGATGAGCTGGCGGTTGCACCAGAGGCTTTTGGTCAACGCCACAAGGGATGTGGGCTGGGCAGCGTGGGGATTGATTGAAGTTGACACCTGGGTCATGCACTGTGCTCCATGCCAACGGGATCAGAAAGCTGCGCGGTGTATCTCCGCTCACCTTGTT
>JACDZF010000239.1 GCA_013426795.1 Desulfocapsa sp.
ACCTCAAAGGAGACATTACGCCTTTTCCGCGACAGCGGGCGGTTTACCTCGTTCTTTCCCCTCGAGGATGACCTCAACGCCAACAAGGAACTCTTCCGTCAGGTTCCGAATCTGGATGTCAATGATCTTTCCACGCAAGGATGGATGATGGCAATTGATCGCCAAGCCATTTCCATCAAGCAAAGTCTGGGCAATGTCCTGCGTCTGGTGCGCCCGGTTGTGATTATCGACGAAGGCCACAAGGCCTACTCGGATACGGCGCGAACTACCTTGTGCGGCTTTAATCCCCGTTTTATGGTCGAACTCTCGGCCACACCCAACACCAACGGCAAACACCAGTCCAATATCCTGGTCAATGTTCCCGGAACGGCACTGAAAGACGAGGAGATGATCAAGCTGCCGATCAATGTTATCAATGAGGCTCAGGAAGGCTGGAAACATACCCTTACCCTGGCCCACGCCAGACTCAAGGAACTGGGTGACAAAGCGGCTTTCTTTCAAACTGAATCAGGTCGATATATTCGACCGATCCTGCTTATTCGGGTGGAACGCACCGGCAAGGATCAGCGCGACAGCGCCTTTGTCCATGCCGAGGATGCCCGCGAATACCTTTTGGAAAAGCTGGGAGTTCATGGTGATGAAATCCGTCTCAAGACCTCGGAAAACGATGAGCTGGGCGGCGAAGATCTCCTGGCGGACATTTGTCCAGTCCGTTACATCATCACCAAAGACGCCTTGCGGGAAGGCTGGGATTGCCCCTTTGCCTATATCCTGGCGATTCTTTCCAAGATCACGGCCACGACAGCCTTGACCCAGATGGTCGGACGGGTACTCCGCCAGCCCCATGCCCGACTGACCGGCCATGCCCTTCTGGATGAGTGCTATGTCTTCACCTACAATCAGGATGTGAGCGAGGCGGTCAACGGGGTGCGAAAAGGGCTGGAGCAGGAAGGGATGGCCGATCTCGCCTCCAGCGTCAAGGCAATGGACGGAACGGGAATCCTGACCCGTCTTACTCGAAAAGAAAAAATCGGGCGGCATGACAGCTTCAAGCATATTCCCACCGTCTTTCTGCCCCGGATATTGCACCGGGATAACACGACCGGCGAACAATACCGGCTCCTGGATTATGATCGCGATATTTTAGGACACCTGGATTGGGAGTCTTTTCGTTTTCTCCAGGCCGACACCGTGGGCATTGACACCGGTGAAAAACGTGAGCGGAATATTGCCCGGATTGATCTTGATCAATCAGACAAAGAAAGCGGCAAGGCCTTGATCAATGTTCGTCAGGAAGAGATTGACGATATTCCTGCGGAAGGGCTTGATCTTGCCTTTCTCGTCCGGCAACTCCTCGACATCATTCCCAACCCCTGGCAAGGAATGCGCATTCTCGCGAAGACCCTGGAGACATTACGAGCACGGGGCGTCAGCGAAGAACGGCTTTACGCAAACCGCCTCGATCTCCTCAAGGCCATGAAGCTCGATCTGCGACGGCAGGTCAACGAAGCCGCCGAAGTACTGTTTTGTCAAAAACTGACAAGCGGCGACATTACCCTTCGTCTCGTCACCTCGAAGAATGCTCGACTCAATTGGGCATTGGCGAAAACACTGGAGATTGATGTTTCCGACGAAGATCATATCCTGCGGCGCAAGGATGGCGACCTCTTGCACAAAAACCTCTTTGAAAAGGTCTATCAGCGAGATTTCAACAATCTCGAAAAAGAAACCGCCTGGTACCTTGACTCCCGAGATTGCGTCTACTGGTGGCACCGGATTGCCGTCAATCAGCAGTCATACAACTTGCAGGGCTGGCAGCGGCAACGGGTCTATCCCGACCTGCTTGCCTGCCTGATTGGGACTGAAGATGGTAAATTTCGATTTTCCGTGCTGGAGACCAAAGGCCAGCATCTCAAAGGGAACGATGATACCGAATATAAACGCAAACTTTTTGAACTCCTGACTTCGTACACAGAAAATGCCATTCGCGCCGGGGAATTGGAACTCGGCGGGGAAACACAGAACATAACCTTTTCCATGCTGCTGGAAGATACCTGGAAAGATGAGCTGATAACATCCGGGGTGGTGTAGAAGACTTGTATTAAAAAAATCGAAAAATCAGGACTATCCCAAAATAATCCTAACTCAAGAGGAGGACACATCATGCCCCCCATTACTCTCCATCCCCAGTATATCGTGGATGCCGCCAACCAGAAACACTCCGTCATTCTGCCGCTGGCGGAGTTTGAAGCCCTGATGGAGGATCTTGGAGATCTTGCCGCCGTGGCTGAACGGCGCGAAGAACCGGCTATCTCCCATGATCAGTTGCTGGCGGAGCTGAAAAAAGATGGCCTCCTATAACATCTGCTGGAAACAGGAGGCCACATGCTGGATCATCGCCGGGCCCAACGGCGCGGGCAAGACCACCTTTGCCCTGGAGTATCTGCCCAAGGTCGCCGGCTGCACCCACTTCATCAACGCCGACCTCATCGCCGCCGGACTGTCGCCCTTGGCCCCAGAGCGGGAACTGGTGGCGGCCAGCCGTCTCCTGCTGCACGAGATCGAGGAGCGCATCGTTAAGGGCGAGGACTTCGCCTTTGAAACCACCTTGGCCGGACGCGTCTATCTTCGATTGATGCGGCGGTTACAAGGGCTGGGCTGGCAGGTGGAGTTGATCTATCTGGCCCTGCCCAGTGTCGAAATGTCCAAACTCCGGGTCGCCGAACGGGTGGCGCACGGCGGACACAGTATCCCGACCAGGGATATCGAACGACGTTTTGCCCGCAGTCTGCAAAATCTGTTGGACACCTATTGCACCGCAGCCAATCGTACCCGCTGCTTTATGAACACCGGTGGCGAACCCACTCCCGTATTCGAACAACAAGGCAATCTCTTGTCAATTTTCAATCAAGATCTCTATCAACACTTAGTCAAAAAGGCTGGCTTATGAATCCTCCATCTAATACAGCAACCCCTCCGCCAGATACCCAGCAGATGTTGGACTCCCTGAAACAGGCGGTAACAAAGGAGCTGGAGAAGAAAAAAAGGCTCGGCCACTACGCCGTGCTTTGGGAAAACGACAAACCCCTGCTGATTGGCGAGGACGCACCGCAAACGCCCTTAGACCGGGAATCAAAAACCACTTAAATATCAAGCCGCCGCGCCCGATACAGAGTCTGAGACAGATACCAACCCCCTTGACAGAAAACTTGACTTATGCTTGACTTATGATATGTCATACGAACCAGCTTACACCATCAGCCCCCGCCTGCTCACCCTGGTAGAGGCAGTGGCCGCCTTGCGGGAACGCATTCAGGGGGCTGCGATCACGCTTCCCTGGATTCCCGCCCTGCAAAAGGATACCCGCTCCCGCAACGTCCATGCCTCCACCGCCATTGAGGGCAACCCGCTGACCCTGGAGCAGGT
>JACDZF010000240.1 GCA_013426795.1 Desulfocapsa sp.
ATATATGTCGGAGTAGTATTAAATGTTAATGGGAATTTTTCAAGGAACCCTTGAAGGAATCAACAGCTTGATTCATGCCGCCAAGGCCAGAGCACGAGGCTACAGAACAACGAAGAATTGAATCGCCATGATTTACCTCATCGGTGGAAATCTTAAATTTGGCTTACCCGCTTGAAACAGGGAGGAGCTTACAAACATAATCTTGCGAGATCGATCTGAAAAAGATACAATTTCATGGGTAAAGAGAGCGACTTCGATCAGGGGTAGGTTTTATTCAGAGAACCCCTCTGGAAAGCGATATCCTGTCGCCTTGCCATCACCCATCTCTCACCCACCCACTTTACAAGGCTCTTATGTTGATTACAAACCGCAAAATTGTCCCACCCGCCGACGACAAACGCTGGAAGATCGTAGATGTGACCATGCGCAAGCAGGGGTACTCACCCACGGCGTTGATTGAAACCCTGCACACCATCCAGGAATCGTTCGGCCACATCAGTGGCGAAGCCCTGGAATATGTAGCCAACAGCCTGAACGTGCCGCCCAGCAAAGTCTTCGGTGTGGCGACGTTCTACAACCTGTTCAATATGACCCCGCTCGGCGAGCATGTCATCTCGCTCTGCACCGGCACCGCCTGTTACGTGAAGGGCGCGGGTGAAGTAGTGGAGTTCATGCGCGAAGAATACGGCCTGGAAATGGGCCAGACCACCCCCGATGGCAAGCTGAGCTTCATGGTCGCCCGCTGCGTTGGAGCCTGCGGCCTGGCCCCGGTAATGATCCTGGATAGCAAGGTGGTTGGCCGCCTTTCCCCAGAGCAGATGAAAGCAAGAATTCGGGAGTGGATGAGCCATGACCAATGAAGAATTGATCGCCCTTGCCGCCCAGGAAGCGGAGGACGCCAAAAAATACCGCTCCTGCCTGGATATCTGCACTGGTACCGGCTGCATGTCATCCTGCTCGGATGCCATCGCCAATGCCATCGAAGCGGAAGTGAAGGAGCGCGGCCTGGAAAACGAAATCAAGGTCAAGAAAGTTGGCTGTATGGGGCTCTGTGCTGCCGGGCCGATCCTTTCGGTGCAGCCGCTCGGTTTGCTCTATCGTGAGATGACCCCCGAAGAAGGCGTGGCCGTGCTGGTCAGCCTTGTGGATGAAAAACCCCAGGTTGAGAAGCGCATTGACACGCAGCAGCCCTTCTTCTCCCGCCAGGAAAGGAAGGTCCTGGCGAATACGGGCGTGATTGACCCTGAACGTGTCAACGATTACATCGCCGCTGGCGGTTACACGGCTCTGATTCAAGCCATCACCGAGATGAGTTCCGCCGAAGTGATCCAGGAAGTAATCCTCAGCGGCCTGCGCGGGCGCGGCGGTGCGGGCTATCCCACCGGCCTGAAATGGAGCACCGTGGCGAAAGTGCCGGGCGAACTGAAATATGTGATCTGTAACGCCGACGAAGGCGACCCCGGCGCATTTATGGATCGCTCCGTACTCGAAAGCGACCCGCACCGCGTCCTGGAGGGCATGGCTATTGCCGCCTGTGCCGTGGGAGCAAGCCAGGGTTACATTTATGTGCGCGCCGAATATCCGCTGGCGATTAAGCGTGTCAAGAACGCCATCAAGGCCGCCGAAAAGATGGGTCTTATCGGCCAGGCAATCTGCGGCACGCCGTTTAACTTCCGGGTGGAGGTCCGCCTGGGGGCAGGGGCTTTCGTCTGCGGGGAGGAAACCGCCCTGCTCAACTCGATTGAGGGCAACCGCGGCATGCCGCGACTGCGCCCGCCGTACCCGGCGCAATCCGGTCTGTTTGGGAAGCCCACGCTGGTCAACAACGTCGAGACCTTTGCCAACATCCCCGGCATCATCAACGACGGCGGGGCTTGTTTCGCCCGCATCGGTACCGAGAAGAGCAAGGGGACGAAAGTGTTCGCCCTGACCGGCAAGATCACCAACACCGGCCTGATCGAAGTGCCGATGGGCATCACCCTGCGCGAGATTATCTACGACATCGGCGGCGGTATCCCCAACGGGCGCAAATTCAAGGCTGTCCAGACCGGCGGCCCGTCGGGCGGCTGCATCCCTGCCGAGCATCTCGATACCCCGGTAGATTACGAATCGCTGAAAAAACTCGGCTCGATGATGGGTTCGGGCGGCATGATCGTCATTGACGATAGCTCGAACATGATTGACATGGCCCGCTTTTTCATGGAGTTCAGCATGGAAGAATCGTGCGGAAAGTGCGTCCCCTGCCGGGTCGGAACGATCCAGCTGTACAACCTGTTGGGAAAATTCCAGGCTGGCATCGCCACCGAAGAAGACCTGACCACGCTCGAAGAGCTGTGCGACCTGATGCGCAACACCAGCCTGTGCGGCCTCGGCCAGGCGGCCCCCAACCCGATCATCAGCACCTTGCGTTATTTCCGCCACGAATACCTGGAAAAAATGCAGCCTTCTGTGGCTGCTGCCGCCAAGGAGGCCCCATGAGCCCCACCACAACATTGATCAAGACCTTTACCATTGACGGCAAGCCCGTAAGCGCCACCGAGGACGAAACCATCCTCGATGTGGCCCGCCAGAACGGCATTGACATCCCCACCCTGTGCAGCATGGAAGGACTGACCTCCACCGGTCAGTGCCGCCTGTGCATGGTCGAAATCGGCGGGACGAACCTCATGGTGCCATCTTGCGTGGCGAAACCCGAAGAAGGCATGGAGATCGTCACCGAAAGCGAGCGCCTGCTCAAGTACCGCCAGATGATCGTCGAGCTGCTCTTCTCCGAGCGCAACCACATCTGCGCCGTGTGCGTGACCAACGGCCACTGCGAGTTGCAGGCGATGGCGCAGCGCCTGGGCGTCGATCACATCCGCTACGGCTACCTGCACCCGCGCTTCCGCCTGGATGGTTCGCACCCCAAGTACGAGGTGGATCACAACCGCTGTATTTTATGCGGTCGCTGCGTGCGGGTTTGTGACGAGATCGAAGGCGCACACACCCGTGATTTACGCAACCGCGGCATCAAAACCCTGGTCATCACCGATTTCGATGGCCGCTGGGGTGAATCGGATACCTGTACGGGCTGCGGTAAGTGCGTCCACGTCTGCCCGACCGGGGCGCTGGCCGAAAAAGGCAAATCAGTGGCCGAGATGGCCAAGCAACGCTATTTCCTGCCCTATCTGGTGATGCGCCGCAAAGGATTGAAGAAATGACGAGCGAAGAAATAAGCGAGAAAAAGGCTACCCGGAAACAAGAAAAGCTGCGCCTGGCGACCATCTGGCTCGACGGCTGCTCAGGCTGCCACATGTCGTTCCTCGATATTGACGAGCGCCTGATCGAACTCGCCGACCTGGTGGAAGTGGTTTTCAGCCCGCTGGTGGATGTGAAGGAATTCCCCGAAGACGTGGACATCGC
>JACDZF010000011.1 GCA_013426795.1 Desulfocapsa sp.
GTCGCCCCCCGCGCGGGGGGCGTGGATTGAAACATCAAACTGTTGTTCGGCGTTTGATGTGTACGCGTGTCGCCCCCCGCGCGGGGGGCGTGGATTGAAACCCTCTGCATGGCGGCAGGAGATCATTATGACGTGGTCGCCCCCCGCGCGGGGGGCGTGGATTGAAACATAGGACAGAAACCTCTCGATCCTACGGTCGCCGTCGCCCCCCGCGCGGGGGGCGTGGATTGAAACTGTCTCTTCGGTTTGATCAGCAGCGACCAGAGCTGTCGCCCCCCGCGCGGGGGGCGTGGATTGAAACCACCTCGATCTGCACCAGCTTTCCTGAGGAGGCGGTCGCCCCCCGCGCGGGGGGCGTGGATTGAAACACTGAATCAATACAATTTGCGCCGTCATCAGGGCGTCGCCCCCCGCGCGGGGGGCGTGGATTGAAACTCCTTTTTTTGATGGGGATTCTCACCACCCCTGAGGTCGCCCCCCGCGCGGGGGGCGTGGATTGAAACAAGTTCAAAAACCATGGCGCCGATCTGGTGGTGCAGGTCGCCCCCCGCGCGGGGGGCGTGGATTGAAACGGGTCATCAGTAAAATTGACAAAAATTAACGGGAGTCGCCCCCCGCGCGGGGGGCGTGGATTGAAACCTCAAAGTTGAAAGGATGAAAGACCAGATCGTACGTCGCCCCCCGCGCGGGGGGCGTGGATTGAAACTGGATCGCTATATCCGGATCAGCCGATATTGATCGTCGCCCCCCGCGCGGGGGGCGTGGATTGAAACAGCCATTTTTTTGTTTCCTCAATACCTTGTAGGTTGTCGCCCCCCGCGCGGGGGGCGTGGATTGAAACAATCTCCCTTATTCTTCAAAAACCCCCTCCTTTGTCGCCCCCCGCGCGGGGGGCGTGGATTGAAACTGGCAAAGCCATTGCAAAATCATTACCGCATCAGGTCGCCCCCCGCGCGGGGGGCGTGGATTGAAACGTTCAAGGAAAGTTTATCCTGATTCCATTTTTGACGTCGCCCCCCGCGCGGGGGGCGTGGATTGAAACCTGAAGCATAATCACTCACAGTGATAGTAGCTGCGTCGCCCCCCGCGCGGGGGGCGTGGATTGAAACACCACCAACTCAGGCCCCAACGCCAACCCATTACTCGTCGCCCCCCGCGCGGGGGGCGTGGATTGAAACGGCATAACCGAGTCAACCGGACGGCTGGAAAGATACGTCGCCCCCCGCGCGGGGGGCGTGGATTGAAACGTATTAATGGGGTCTGTGTCCCTCGTTGCGAGATGTCGCCCCCCGCGCGGGGGGCGTGGATTGAAACGTATCACCTCTCTGATCTGAGAACCATTACCACCAGTCGCCCCCCGCGCGGGGGGCGTGGATTGAAACCTGGCGCAGGCTGGAGCTTTTACCGATCAGCTCCAGGTCGCCCCCCGCGCGGGGGGCGTGGATTGAAACTGCCGGGCCATTGCCAGTTCCCTGGCTGTGGCCTGTCGCCCCCCGCGCGGGGGGCGTGGATTGAAACCCGGCAGGGCCGGACATGCGGTCGGTGAGCAGGGCGTCGCCCCCCGCGCGGGGGGCGTGGATTGAAACCAGTGGTACTCATTACATCGGGCAGTCAATCTCCAGTCGCCCCCCGCGCGGGGGGCGTGGATTGAAACAATGTTGGACACCATGACTTTAATGTCAATTTATGTCGCCCCCCGCGCGGGGGGCGTGGATTGAAACAGCATCCCGGATTGATCGATTAGGTTGCTGGTGGCGTCGCCCCCCGCGCGGGGGGCGTGGATTGAAACCACTCGACCCGGCCCCAGATGGCGCCGGCCCGATGTCGCCCCCCGCGCGGGGGGCGTGGATTGAAACACGTGAAACATTTTGGCTTTATCGCCCTATCATAGTCGCCCCCCGCGCGGGGGGCGTGGATTGAAACACCCCTTAATTTTTCCGAAACGATTAAAAGCCGCTGTCGCCCCCCGCGCGGGGGGCGTGGATTGAAACTCAGCGAGCTTGTTGTCGGCGATGACGTAGGCCCGTCGCCCCCCGCGCGGGGGGCGTGGATTGAAACAGCTCATACTCCTGCGCCCAGGCGTCGTCGTCCCGTCGCCCCCCGCGCGGGGGGCGTGGATTGAAACAGGATTTTTGCGGCCCCCCTCTGGATCTGGTTGAGGTCGCCCCCCGCGCGGGGGGCGTGGATTGAAACCATCACACACCCCCCTTTGCCCACAATGGGCGGTTGTCGCCCCCCGCGCGGGGGGCGTGGATTGAAACGATCATACGTTGAGATTGAGAGTCGTTTTCGTAAGTCGCCCCCCGCGCGGGGGGCGTGGATTGAAACTAGCCCGCCATACCAATGTTTTACCTGCGAATCAGTCGCCCCCCGCGCGGGGGGCGTGGATTGAAACATGTTGTTGGCAACAAATTGGTATTTGCACTGCGTCGCCCCCCGCGCGGGGGGCGTGGATTGAAACACGTCATTGAGTTCTGCCGTGGCCATCAACGGCGTCGCCCCCCGCGCGGGGGGCGTGGATTGAAACTGCATGATCGTGCAGAACCAGGAGGTGAAGGACGGTCGCCCCCCGCGCGGGGGGCGTGGATTGAAACTTTAAATATGGATTGATTTAAGATGTTGAAATGAAGTCGCCCCCCGCGCGGGGGGCGTGGATTGAAACCCGGTATCTATGTACTGCTGAGATACCGGGGATGGTCGCCCCCCGCGCGGGGGGCGTGGATTGAAACTCCGCCAGCCAGCTGTGAGCGCGTAGTTTTCACGTCGCCCCCCGCGCGGGGGGCGTGGATTGAAACATACTTCCTCCTTGAGGTTTATTCGCTGATATGAAGTCGCCCCCCGCGCGGGGGGCGTGGATTGAAACAGCCATGATCCACCTCCTCTGACCCCTGAATCAGTCGCCCCCCGCGCGGGGGGCGTGGATTGAAACAGGCGTGCTCCAATGTGTCGAAGGCAGCAGATGAAGTCGCCCCCCGCGCGGGGGGCGTGGATTGAAACGATACAGGCCTGATTGTGTTTTTTCAAATACTCGGTCGCCCCCCGCGCGGGGGGCGTGGATTGAAACACGCCATGAGGAAACAGTATTTTCAGCGATTGAGTCGCCCCCCGCGCGGGGGGCGTGGATTGAAACTCTTGGCTCTGTTTGTGCTATTGCCTTTGTCCTTGTCGCCCCCCGCGCGGGGGGCGTGGATTGAAACTGATTTATGCGGTTGAGCATGGCGGAAAAAGCAAGTCGCCCCCCGCGCGGGGGGCGTGGATTGAAACTGCCCCCGGTGGTGATTGTTCTTGTGGTTGTGGCTGGTCGCCCCCCGCGCGGGGGGCGTGGATTGAAACAGAGCCTGGCTGCTCCTGGTCGACAATGAGCGGGGCGTGGATTGAAACGCCGAGATCCAGCTGGCCATACCGCAAACCAGGGATGGTCGCCCCCCGCGCGGGGGGCGTGGATTGAAACCGACAAGATTTCCTTGGCCGCAATCCCCGAGGAAGTCGCCCCCCGCGCGGGGGGCGTGGATTGAAACAGGGACGGTAAACGCTACTTACGTCAATGCTTCGGTCGCCCCCCGCGCGGGGGGCGTGGATTGAAACGCGGTGTTAATCGGGATGATGTTACTCCCCAATTTGTCGCCCCCCGCGCGGGGGGCGTGGATTGAAACTCCAAACCTTGTTTGTCCAGTCGGACAGCATCAGTCGCCCCCCGCGCGGGGGGCGTGGATTGAAACTTCAAGTAGGGAGCAGCTTCGAAAATAATTTTCGGGTCGCCCCCCGCGCGGGGGGCGTGGATTGAAACATCGAAATTTATACCTGTTTTTATATCCTTGTCCGTCGCCCCCCGCGCGGGGGGCGTGGATTGAAACATTGGGTAGCCGTAAAGGAACGACAAAAACGTGGGTCGCCCCCCGCGCGGGGGGCGTGGATTGAAACCAAATATTGTAAAAATTATCAAACGAAATCAAATAGTCGCCCCCCGCGCGGGGGGCGTGGATTGAAACTGAAAACGAAATGCCCAACCAAGGCCTAAAACATCGTCGCCCCCCGCGCGGGGGGCGTGGATTGAAACAAAAGCCGTCACGGTCTGCTCGCAAACCAAAGGGTCGCCCCCCGCGCGGGGGGCGTGGATTGAAACTGGAAATTTGACCGGAACCGACACTATCACCCAAGTCGCCCCCCGCGCGGGGGGCGTGGATTGAAACCACAACCGGCAGCTTGCCCAGGGACGTAAACTCATCGTCGCCCCCCGCGCGGGGGGCGTGGATTGAAACTGCAAAAGTTTGATGCTCGCCAGGCTCATTTTTCGTCGCCCCCCGCGCGGGGGGCGTGGATTGAAACTTGCCTCTGTCGGTTTTGATTCCTCAGATTACTTGTCGCCCCCCGCGCGGGGGGCGTGGATTGAAACACCGTGGCGCTCAAGGTGGAGCTGGAAGAGAATCCGTCGCCCCCCGCGCGGGGGGCGTGGATTGAAACCCACGGTTTTGTCGTCCTGCGCGATCAGGGGGGCGTGGATTGAAACACCGCCATGACTACCGCGATTACATCTGCTATCAGGTCGCCCCCGCGCTCTTCCCGGATCAGGATGCCATCGATCAGGCCGATATGACCACCACCCAGCAAATCGCCTTTGAGCCGATGGTGCAGGAAGCTCTGCGTATCTTCAAGGAGGCACGCGACTCCACCGACGCCATGACCGACCTGGCCATGGCCTACCCGCAACTGGACACCGACGCGCTTACCGAACTGCTAAACCGCGCCATGTTTGCAGCCGAGGCATGGGGCCGGATTTCAGCGCAAGGGGAGATGAAATGAAAGTTGATGATATCAAGAGTGAAGATCATCCATGTCGCAGCGCAGGGCTTGCGCAAGCCTGGAAAGCAGGGATACTGAGGGGGCAGTCTTGCCATGTTCGATCATGGAGAGCATCTGTCGGGAAACGCCACAGGTTTCAGCAAGGGATTGCAGGGTGAATCCTCGATATTCACGCCAGACACGCAGTGGCGGTTCGCCGGCCAGAAAACGGTCAGCCAGCTCCACGGGAAAAGACTCCCCTGCTGCCGACCCTCTGGCGTCTGCCAGGTCCTGCAACTCCTCAAGCCTTGCGAGCAGTGATTCCCACTCGGAGACAGGAACCACTGCAAAAGCGGGATTTCCTTTCATTTCGATGATTTGCACGTTCATTTGTATGCGTCTCCCCTTGGCGCTATTTTGATAACCAGCAGGACCAGTTCACCGTCTCGCAGTTCGCAGATTACCCGCCAACTGCCAACACGGAGCCGCCAGAATCCAGAGGAACCTTGCAACGGCTTCCAGTCCCCGCGATATAACGATGGGCTTGCGGCAATGGCATCAAGCTCTGACCGAATCCTGGACGCGGTCTCCCTTGGCATTTTTACCATAACTTTTAACGCCTGCTTTGTAATTCGTATCGTTAGCATGCTTCCACGTTAAGCAGTTTTGTAAAATTTGTAAAGTATTACTGAACAAGTAGAGAAAGGGGAAAAAATGACCAACGCGCCCAATCTCTCCCACGCCATCGGCCTGGCACCTGAACAGACCATCAAGTATTTCCCCAGTCGAAAGGCTACAAGATCACCTGGGACTCGAACGAGATCCAGCAGGATGCCCATGCCAAGGCGTTCACCGTGGCTAAGGCGTCAAGGATCGACCTGCTCCAGGATATCCGTGGCGAGGGTGGCGTGGATTGAAACCAAGACGAGCGGCGACATGACCACCACGGGTCAAGTCGCCCCCCGCACGGGGGGCGTGAATTGTGAAACGGCACGCTGCGATGCTTTCCCCGGGCAATGCTGGCGGAAATACAGGTGCGAAACGGTGTGTTGGAAGCATGGACCATGATTCCAGTTAAAAATCGGAACTATCTGGATAAACAGAGATCAGGGAAATTGCTGTGGGGAAGAGATGAGTAATCGAGCCCTATGCCGCCTCGGCAGCACGAGCGCCCGGTTGCGGTGTACGTCCGAGGCCAATCCACAACCATTGTCTGGGCAGCGTAGCTTAATTTACGGAGATCGTCAAATAAAATGGGACCTCAAGCTGCCGCGTCAGCAGGGGCTCCAGGTGCTGGTTATCGGGACAGCGGCCCAACCATCACCATCGAAACTTTGTAATAGTATAAAAGGAGAGAATTGTCAAATGGCCGGAGCCTTCACCGTTCGCATCAAGATCGATGACCGCGAGATTTTGGACGCCCTGACCCGACTGAGCAGGAAAGCCGACAGGATGGGCCCGGCCTTTAAAAATATAGGCGAGGCCCTGTTATAGTTGCGGCCGGCAAGGGTGGTCGGATTGCGGGGGAGGCGCGGGTAAAGCTGGAGACGGAAACTGGAGAAAAGGTGGTGTCTTTGGGAAAGTATCTGACCGAGCCGGAGAGCCGCAAGCGGTTCAAGAAGAGCTGACTGAGAGGCGGGGAAACCGCCTGTTGTATCACGGAGTTCGGACCTTGCAGTCGGTCGGTCCGTCAGCCTTCTTGATGAACGATGTGTCAAAGGTGGCGAACTGACCGCATTCCTGGCTGGCGGCGAGGTGCAGGGCGTCGGCGAAGTCCAGTCCCTGACCGGCAAGGTCGAGGGCCTGGGCGATGACACCGGGACGGGCGGTTTGCACATTGGGCAGTCCCAAGGTTTTACGCAGCGCCTCCAGGATCGCGGCCTGCGGCAATTTGTAGGCAAAGCGAAGAACCCATTCAGTCTCCAGAATGACAGTCTCGGGGATGAAGATTTTGTTTTTGGTAAAGAGGGCGGAGGCCTGCCGGGACTGCGGCTCGTCGTCGCGGGTGAGCAGCCGGACCAGGACATTGGTGTCAATCGCTATCATGGCGAGCGGCCTCCTTGGCGCCTTGCCGGACTGCCTCTTCCATGCTGGTGAGGCTTTGAGGCTCACCCTGATAGTTCAGGCAGGTCGTGACCTCGTCCAAGGTGGTTGCCGGGAATGGTTTTACCGGTCTGAGCAGGATGCCGTCGCCGGATTCGATGACCTCTAATTGCTGGCCTGGCTTCCAGTGACGGGCGTTGCGGATGGGTTTGGGGATAATGACTTGACCTTTGCTGGAAAGGATCGTCTGTGACATGGCGGTCTCCTTGCGGGCAGTTACGAAATAATTTGTTTTTTCCATTTCGTTACGGCCCCTTATCCCGTTCATCGGGGCGGTAAGAAATTGGTAAGACTATGATAGCAGTGAAGGGGCGGGGTTGTCAATGGTTGATCCGGGGGGAGCAGTTGGGCTGGTGTATGGCAAGGACGATCTGCCGTTCTGCGGGCGGCAGTTGTTGCCAACAATGCAACAACTGGCGCCGACGGTGAAGCCTGCCGGCTGGAATATTTGAATCTTGAAGCGATCCTCTTTGTCGCCCCCCCGCTCTATCACTAAGCTTATGCAGCCCGTCTCACGGAAAGGGATAGAGCCTGAAGAAAAGAAGGTCAAAGAAACATCGTATGTTCCCCACGCCAGTGGGGATGAACTCAAAATTTGAGGAAGAGGGTGCGATTAGCTTTTTCGCTTTACCAAACCACCCGAACTCCATACCTGGGAATGATTGTATCCTTGCTCAGCAGGGTGATATTGTTTCGCAGGGCCTCAGCGGCAAGAATGCGGTCAAAGGGATCTCGATGAATGAGGGGCAGGGAGGCTGCGGCGATGGCGGTGCTAAAGCCGATGGGCAGGGGTGTGACCTGCAGGGCCTGCATTGTCCCTGGGATAAAAATCTCCGGAGATTCCGGGAGGACAATCCGGCCAAGTTTGACGAGCAGGGCGATTTCCCAGCCGCTGGCCGCGCTGAGCAGCAGTTTCGTGTTGCCTTGTTCGACAAGGTTCAGGACCGCAGGCGAAAGCTTTTCCGGTTCAATCGCCAGCCAGAGAAACGTGTGGGTGTCGAGAAGAAACGTCATTTGTCAAGCCGGCCTGGCCAGAAGTCCGCGATGACATCTTCCGGCAGCGGTTCCAGCAGGTCACCGTGGATGGTTGCTTTTCCCCGGAAGAGACCGAGCGGGCGCTTGGTTTGTACTTCCGTGTAGGGGATCAGTCGGGCAACGGGTTTTCCACCCTTGGTGATGATGATATCCTCGCCGCTTTGCGCTGCTGGAATCAGCCGCGAGAGGTTGGTCTTTGCTTCATGGATACCTACGTGCATTGGGGCGCCTCGTTATATTTTGATGATTGTATGGTGTTAGTTCATACGCGGACTAATCTAAGCTGAAGGGGCCGGGATGTCAATCAATGAAAATGAGAACAATGAATCCAGCAGTGGTATCCTGCTGCCTCTGCCCAGCAGGAATGTATGCGCCTCGAGATTCCGGTTCCTTGCATGAGTTGTGGCGATTGGTTAATCTGTCATATCTTGGGTGTGTGCATTGTCCCGGTGGAAGCCACCACATCGTGCGCCACCAGAACGGCAAAAAGGTCAGCATCCCCGCCCATCGGCCCATCAAGGCCGTGTATATTAAAAATCTTGTGCGTCTTATCAAGACCGGCAAAGGAGACGAATCATGATCGACCATACCAGATACCCCGTTGAAGTCCGCCCGCTTTCCCCGGAAGACGGAGGCGGATGGCTGGCCATATTCCCCGACTTACCCGGCTGCATGGGTGACGGAGAGACCCCGCAAGAAGCGATAGCCGATGGCTACGAGGCAGCCAGGGCATGGCTTGCAGTGGCTGAGGAATGTGGCGACCCGATCCCTGAACCAGGCAGCGGCGGGGAATCCGGGCGTTTCGTCGCTCGTCTGCCCAAGAGCCTGCACACCCGCCTTGCGGCAAGGGCGACGCAGGAAGGCGTGAGCATGAACACGCTGGTCGTGTCCATTATTTCCGAAGGCATCAGCGCTCACCGCTGAACGGCTCCTCGGCGGCAACTCATATTTCCAGCAGGATATTAAAGAGATAGCCCACCAGCAGGATGCCGCTGCCCACCACTCCCACAAAAACGGCGATGAGCCGGGGTTTGAGGACCTTGCGCAGGATCACTATTTCCGGCAGTGACAGGGCGATGACGCTCATCATAAAGGCGAGGACGGTGCCCAGGGCGGCCCCCTTTTCGAGCAGGGCATGGACCACCGGGACAATCCCGGCGGCGTTGGAGTACATGGGAATGCCGATCAACACCGCTGCCGGCACCGACCACCAGGCGTCCTTGCCCATGATCCCGGCCATAAAGTCTTCCGGCACATAGCCGTGGATAAGGGCGCCGACGCCGATCCCGGCCAGCACATAGGGCCAGACCCTGCCGACGATATCCTTGACCGCCGTTCGTCCGGAATCAATGCGGTCGCTCCAGGTGAGGCGGACGGTGGGCATCAGTTGCGTCCCCATGCGTAGTTCCTGCACCCAGTCCTCGATATGGTGTTCGAGGTGCAGACGGCCGATGACCCAGCCGGCGCCGATGGCCACGGCAAGACCGGTGACGAGATAGAGGGCCGCCACCTTCCAGCCGAGAAGGCCATAGAGGAGAACCAGGGCGATTTCATTGACCATGGGGGCGGCAATGAGAAAGGAGAAGGTCACGCCCAGCGGCACCCCTGCCTGGACAAAGCCTATGAACAGCGGCACCGCCGAGCAGGAGCAGAAGGGGGTGACGATGCCAAGGAGAGCGGCCAGAATATTGCCCAGGGATTCCCCCTTGCCGGCAAGGATACTGCGGGTGCGTTCAGGGGTAAAGAAAGAACGGATAATCCCCACCAGAAAGACGATGAGGGTGAGCAGCAGCATGACCTTGGGGGTATCGTAAACGAAAAACTGGACCGCATCTCCCAGATGGCTGCCCGGTTCCAGATGGAGCAGGTCATAGGCGAAGAAACGGGAAAAGGGCTCAAGCCGGCGGTAGATAAGAACCCAAGCCACCAGGCCGATCAGTCCCAGGAGTATTTGCCGGGGGGAGATCTTTTTGTTGATCTGGTCTGACTTTTGCGGAAATCCGGACAGGTTGCAGGGGCAGGCTTTTGATTCGTCGGTTGCTTTCATTTTGCTATTCCTGAAGAAGACTCTTGCTGATCTTTGAGGGTGCAGATTCTGCCCCGGTCAAGGCGGGGTAAGCCGGCCACCATCGCCGCAAGCTGGGGATCGTCTTCCAGCCATCCCGAGAGGTGGGCCAGCAGAACCCGGGCAACCTCGGATTCTTCCCCCGTACCCAGGCGGTAGATAATCCACAATCCGTCCTTGCGAAAGGTGACAAGTCCGGCTTCTTCCAGGATTTTCAGGTGCTTGGAGACGGTGGACTGGGCAAGCCCGAACAGATGCTGCAATTCACAGACACAAAGTTCCCGGCGGCCCAGGAGCTTGACCATCCTCACCCGATTGGGTTCGGACAGCGCCTTCATTACCCGGATAAACGATTTCATGGCGGTGCTCCTTGATGGTTTGTGGATCTGTATCGTTATATGGCGATATGGTGAAGTATAGGTTGCTTTCCCTGAAAAATCAAGGCGGGAAAGAATGGGGATGAGGGCCGGTTTCGCTGCAAATGGCGGAATTGGCTCCGAGGGGGCGGGGGCGGCAACGATTTTTGTCTGGAAAAAACTGTTTGACAATCTCAATAAATAGTATATTATTGGACTTAAGAATTGTTCTTATTTATCTTTGCGATGTCTGATAACCATGCCTGATAACGATCAATGCAACCATGTCCTCCAGCGCCAGATGGAATCCTTTGAGGAGTCCTGCCGGGCAGCCGATCTCAAGCTGACCCATCAACGGCTGGAGATTTATCGAGAACTGGCAAAGGCCACCGATCATCCCTCGGCGGAGACTCTGCACAAGCGATTGCTCCGGAGTATGCCGACCCTGTCGCTGGATACGGTCTATCGGACCCTGACCACCTTTGAGCAGCATCACCTGATCAAGAAGGTGGAGACGGTGGACAGCCAGGCTCACTACGAGGCGCAGATGCAGCAGCATCACCATCTCATCTGCGACACCTGCCGGGAGATCATGGATTTTCAGTGGAGCTCCTTTGATGCCCTCGCTGTCCCCGAGGATATCCGGCAATGGGGCGCGATAAAAAATAAGAGCATCACCATTTACGGCACCTGCCGGAAGTGTCAGGCCCTGCAAGGGAAGAAAAAGGCAGAGTAGAAGGGCTTTTTTTGGCGGACCGGGAGGAATAATCAAGGCCTGGTTTTTTACTGTTCTGTGCATCTGCTTCTTTTTGGGCACGCGGACCGGCCCCTTGGATTCGAGCAGGAAAGAAGCTCTAGTTATACGAATTGACCAGAAACTTCGGGGGAAATGTCTTTCCTCGAAAGAAATACGTAAACCATCAATAGAGGAGATCATCACATGGCCAGCTTGAAAGGAACCCAAACCGAAAAAAACATTTTGACCGCCTTTTGCGGAGAGTCACAGGCCCGGAATCGGTACACCTATTTTGCCGCCCAGGCCAAGAAAGAAGGGTATGTGCAGATTTCTCATATCTTTGAAGAGACATCCGATCAGGAAAAAGAACACGCCAAGCGTCTTTTTAAACTGCTCGAGGGTGGTGAGGTGGAAATCACCGCCGCCTTCCCGGCCGGGGTCATTGGAACCACGGCGGAGAATCTGATGGAAGCCGCCGGTGGGGAAAATTACGAACATACCACCATGTATCCAGGCTTTGCCAAGGTGGCGAGGGAAGAGGGTTTTCCAACCTTCGCCGTTATCTTTGAAGCCATTGCCGTGGCCGAGAAGCAGCATGAAAAACGCTATCTCGAGTTAAAGGCCAACATTGACGCCGGTCGCGTCTTTCAGCGGGAAGAGAAGGTCACCTGGCGCTGCCGCAACTGCGGGTATATTCATACCAGCACCAAGGCCGTCGAAAGATGTCCGGCCTGCGATCATCCCCAGGCCCATTTCGAACTGCTGGGTGAAAACTGGTAGTCCATTGCCGACCTGTCAACCCTGGCTTGACAGGCAGTGTCTCTCTGGGTTCCGCATTGCGCGGGGCTCAGGGGGAATCCGTCTCGCCATATCGGCTCCAGCCTGAAGGCTGATCCGGCCCCTTTGCTTTTTACCCCTCGACCTTGACGCAGTCCATGGCATAGACCACCTTGCCGTCTTTCTCTTCTTTGACCAACCCGTGGATATCCGTTTCAAAGCCAGGGAACCTTTCATTAAAACTGCGGGCAAATTTCAGATATTCGACAATGGTCCTGTTGACCCGTTCGCCCGGAATCAGCAGGGGAATCCCAGGCGGATAGGGGGTCAGCAGGATACTGGTGATGCGGCCCTCGAGGTCATCGATCTCCACCCGCTCAATCTGGTTATGCACCATCATGGCGTAGGCGTCCGCCGGTTTCATGGCCGGTTCCATGTGCGAGACATACATCTCGGTGGTCAATCGGGCCACATCGTTTTCCCTGTACATGGAATGGATGGACTCGCACAGATCTCTGAGGCCGATGCGCTCGTAGCGGGGACATTTGGTGATAAAGGCGGGAAGCACCCGCCACAGGGGGGCATTGCGGTCAAAGTCATCCTTGAACTGCTGCAAGGCGGTGACCAGGGTGTTCCATCGTCCCTTGGTGATGCCGATGGTGAACATGATGAAAAACGAGTACAGGCCTGTTTTTTCAACAATAACGCCATGTTCTGACAGGTAGCGGGTGACGATGGCGGCGGGGATGCCGGTGGTGGCAAAATCCCCGTTCACCGCCAGACCGGGGGTGATGATGGTGGCCTTGATCGGGTCGAGCATATTGAAGCCATCGGCCAGTTTGCCAAAACCATGCCAGGTCTCCCTGGCCCGCAGGATCCAGTCCTCGCGTTCGCCCATCCCTTCTTCGGCCAGCTCTTCCGGGCCCCAGACCTTAAACCACCAGGAATCTCCAAACTCCGCGTCCACCTTGCGCATGGCGCGGCGGAAATCCATGGCCTCGAGGATGGACTCCTCCACCAGCGAGGTTCCGCCCGGCGGCTCCATCATCGCCGCCGCCACATCACAGCTGGCAATGATCGCATACTGGGGGCTGGTGGAGACATGCATCAGGTAGGCCTCGTTGAACTGGTCTCGGTCCAGGCGTCGGGTGGGTGATTCCTGCACCAGGATCTGGCTGGCCTGGCTTAATCCCGCCAGCAGCTTGTGGGTTGACTGGCAGGCATAGACCATGGGGCCCTCGGAAAGGCGGGTGTCACGGCCAATGGCGTGCATCCCCGCGTAGAATTCATGGAAGGTGGCGTGCGGCAGCCAGGCCTCGTCGAAGTGCAGATTCTCGATGCTGGTGCCGAGGATCTCCTTGATCGTATCGACATTGTAGAGGATTCCGTCATAGGTGGACTGGGTGAGGGTGAGCATCTGCGGCTTGCTCCCCAGATCCTTGGCGATGGGGTGGGCGGCAATCTTGGCGGCGATGGTCTCGGGCAGGAATTCGGACTTGGGGATCGGCCCGATAATGCCGTAATGATTGCGTTTGGGCATGAGAAACACCGGCACCGCCCCGGTCATGATGATGGCATGGAGGACGGACTTGTGGCAGTTTCGATCCACCACCACGATGTCGTTGTCGGCCACATTGGCATGCCAGACGATCTTGTTGGAGGTGGAGGTGCCGTTGGTGACAAAAAAGAGATGATCGGCGCCGAAGATGCGGGCCGCGTTCTGTTCCGAGGCGGCCACCGCGCCGGTGTGATCCAGCAGCTGGCCCAGCTCGTCGACGGCGTTGCAGACATCGGCACGGAGCATATTCTCGCCGAAGAACTGGTGGAACATCTGACCCACCGGGCTTTTGAGGAAGGCAACGCCGCCGGAATGACCGGGGCAGTGCCAGGAATAGGAGCCATCGGCGGCATAGCCGGTGAGGGCCCGGAAAAACGGCGGCGCCAGGCTGTCCAGGTAGACCTTGGCCTCACGGATGATGTGCCGCGCCACAAATTCCGGGGTGTCTTCAAACATATGAATAAATCCGTGCAGTTCCTTAAGCACATCGTTGGGGATATGGCGCGAGGTGCGGGTCTCCCCGTAGAGGAAGATGGGGATATCCTCGTTGCGCCGGCGAATCTCACCCACAAACATGCGCAGCTTGTCGATGGCCTCTTTTTTATGGCTTTCATCGGAGAACTCGTCATCATCGATGGAGAGGATAAAGCAGGAGGCCCGGTTCTGCTGCTGGGCGATCATCGCGGTGTCGCCAAAGCTGGTGATCCCCAGGGTCTCCATCCCTTCATGTTCAATGGCCTCGGCCAGTGCGCGCACGCCGGAGCCGGAGACATTTTCGGAACGAAAATCCTCGTCAATAATGACCACTGGAAAGCGAAATTTCATTATCGTATCCTCAAAGGGAAACTGGTGATATGCTGATTTGAATGTCCATCTTTTTTCTTGATTTTTTCTGCCCAAAAACGAAAAAAATCTATACCATGCAGGCGGCAAGGACACAAGTTCCAATTCGGTTCAGGTGGTGAAGAAACGTGGCCGCTCATCCCATCCTCGGCCCACCCTCCTGTTGACATGGAATTCAAACTGGGGTTCTATGAATCCCTTGAAGAAACGGGCGGAGTTGCCAGGACGCCTTTACCTCGTGAAATTCTTCCAGGCCCTTATGGCCGCCAGTGAGCCCCCCCAATGACCTTTGATATTGAGAAAGCCCTCCAGATCCTCGAACACGAGGTCCAGAACTACCAGGTTCCGGTGGTGGATCTGATTGCCGTCCAGACCCATGATCCGTTCAAGGTTCTGGTGGCCACCATCCTTTCCGCCAGAACCAAAGACGAGGTCACCGCCCAGGCCGCCGCCCGTCTCTTTGCCCGCGCCGCCACTCCCCAGGAGCTGGCCGCACTGGATGAGCCGACCCTGCAAAAACTCATCTATCCGGTGGGCTTTTACAAGAACAAAGCCGCCTACCTGGCCGCTCTGCCCGGGGTTCTGGAGAAGAACTTCGCCTCTCAGGTCCCCGATGAGATTGACCAGCTCATCACCCTGCCCGGTGTCGGTCGCAAGACCGCCAATCTGGTGCGGGCCGTGGCCTTCCACAAGCCGGCCATCTGTGTGGACACCCATGTCCACCGGATCATGAATATCTGGGGATATGTGCAGACCACGACCCCTCTCGAGACCGAGATGGCCCTCCGGGAAAAGCTTCCCGAACGCCACTGGATCCGGGTGAATTCATTGCTGGTGGCCTTTGGCCAGGGAACCTGCCGACCGGTGGGGCCGCACTGTGAACGCTGCGTGCTGGCCTCTTTCTGTCCCCGTATCGGTGTGACCCCGCGAAAATTGCGGGCCCTGCCGAAGCAGCAGGATGCCGGGAAGGTGGTGCCCACCACCCCGATCAAGCGGATGATCTCGTGGAATGTCAATGGCCTGCGAGCGGTGGCGAAGAACGGATTTGCCGGGATTGTGGGCGATTTGGCCCCGGATATCCTGGCCCTGCAGGAGATCAAGGCGATGCCGGAGCAGCTGCCGGATTCGGTGCGGGAGATGGCCGGGTTCACCGCATATTTCCATCCGGCCCTGAAAAAAGGCTACTCCGGCGTTGCCACCTATAGTCGCGTCCCGGCGGAGACCGTCCGGGCCGGGATTGGTGACCCCCGCTTTGACGACGAGGGGCGGGTGCTGACCCTGGAGTTTGCCGATTTCTACTTTGTGAACTGCTATTTTCCCAACTCCCGCCATGATCTGAGTCGCCTCGAGTTAAAGGGGGAGTTCAATCTGGCCCTGCAGGAGTTTGTGCAGGGGCTGGCGGTGAGAAAGTCGGTGGTTATCTGCGGTGATTTCAATGTCGCCCACACCGAAAAAGACCTGGCCAATCCCGCCGCCAATGTCAACAATGCCGGCTTTACCCCGGAAGAGCGGCACTGGATGGACGCCTATATCCATGCGGGCTGGCTGGACACCTTCCGCGCCTACCACCAGGAACCCGGCCGCTACTCCTGGTGGAGCTATCGCAGCAATGCCCGCGAGCGCAACATCGGCTGGCGTATTGATTATTTTTTCGTTGATCCCGGCAGCCGGGACCGGGTAATGGGGGCGGATATCCTCGATGATATTCCGGGCTCAGACCACTGCCCGGTGCTCCTTGATTTCCAGTGAGGTTCCGGGCCGGGAATCAGCTGTTCTGACTGCGGCTGCGAACAATCCAGATCAGGCTGCCGCCCGCGATCATGGCCATGCTCAGGAGCTGGCCCATGGTCAGCAGGCCAAAGAGAAAGCCAAGCTGCGGGTCCGGTTCGCGGGCCAGTTCCACCAGAAAGCGGAACAGTCCGTAGCCGATGAGAAAGAGGCAGCCCAGACTGCCGTGCGGCCAGCCCCGCTGATTCTGCCAGGGCCGGTACTTCTGCGACCAGAGAATGGTGAACAGCACCACGCCTTCCAGCAGCATCTCGTAGAGTTGCGAGGGATGGCGGGGCAGGGGGCCGCCGCCGGGAAAGATCATGCCCCAGGGCAGATCGGTGACCCGGCCAAAGAGCTCGCCATTGATGAAGTTGCCTAAGCGTCCCAGCCCCAGGCCGATGGGGATGGTCACCACATAGATGTCCGCCACCTTCCAGTAATCAATCTTCTTCCTGCGCAGATAGAGCCAGCCGCCCAGCATCACCCCGATACAGGCGCCGTGAAAGGACATGCCGCCGGTCCAGGTGGCCGGAATCTCCAAGGGATGGCGGAGATAATAGGAAAAATTATAAAAAAGGACGTAGCCCAGACGGCCGCCCAGAACCACCGAAAAGATCAGGGTCAGGTTCAGGTTTTCAAAGAAGGGTTCCAGCTCCCGAAAGGCAAAGCGCCGGATCTGGCGCTGCACCAGAAAGTAGCTGGCCATGAAACCGAGGACATACATCAGTCCATACCAGCGAACATGGAGGGGGCCGACGGAGAACAGAATCGGATCAATGGTGGGGAAGGCTATCATTTTTCGCTGTTTACCCCCTTCGTTCGATTTTCTTCAAATGCACCTGGAGCACCGAGATGGCCGCCGGGGTGATCCCCGAGATGCGTGAGGCCTGCCCCAGGGAGCCCGGCCGGACGGTGGAGAGCTTCTGCACCACCTCATTGGAGAGTCCGGCCAGTCCTTTATATTCCAGGTCTTCCGGCAGGATCATCGCCTCCATCTTTTTGAATCGTGCCACCTGTTCCTCCTGGCGCTGGATATAGCCGTGGAACTTGATCTGGAGCTGGATCTCCTCCCGTACCCCTGAATCGGCAAGCTCCTGGATACGTCCCTGAGTTTCAGGACCCAAGGGGAGTCGGGCCAACTCCCGAAGGCCCAGTTCGGGACGGCGAAGGAGCTCGGCCAGCGACATCTTCTGCTTGAGTTCCACGCTTGCCATGCTTTGCAGGGCGTCATTGACCTCGTCCTGGCCGGGCCGCACCGAGATCGATTCAAGGAACTGCACTCCCTGCTCAATGGCCGCCTGTTTTTTCTCATACCGCTGATAGTCTTCGTCACTGAGCAGGCCGATATTATGGCCGATGCGGCAGAGGCGGGTGTCGGCGTTATCCTCGCGCAGCAGGAGGCGGTATTCGGCCCGGGAGGTGAAGAGCCGGTAGGGCTCCTTGGTGCCGCAGGTGATCAGATCATCGATGAGGACCCCGATATAGGCCTGGGAACGGTCCAGCACCAGGGGCTCCTGCCCGCGCACGGAATGGACGGCATTGATGGCCGCCATCAGCCCTTGCGCCGCGGCCTCCTCGTAACCGGAGGTGCCGTTGATCTGGCCGGCGAGGAACAGGCCGCGGATGCGCTTGGTCTCCAGCGAGGCCTTGAGTTCCAGGGGGTCAACATAGTCATACTCAATGGCATAGCCGGGGCGGATAATCCGGGCCTGCTCCAGCCCCTTGATACTGCGGAGCATGGCGACCTGGGTGGACAGCGGCAGGCTGGTGGGCAGACCGTTGGGATAGACCTCGGTGGTGTCCAGCCCCTCGGGTTCGAGGAAGACCTGATGCCGGTTCTTTTCCGGGAAGCGCATGACCTTGTCCTCGATGGAGGGGCAGTAGCGGGCCCCGATCCCTTCGATGATTCCCGCGTACATGGGAGAGCGGTCAATGCCGGCACGGATGACCGCATGGGTCTCCTCGTTGGTGTAGGTGATATGGCAGGGGCGCTGGGGCAGGACGTAGTCACCCTGGCCGGCAAAGGAAAAATGGGCCGGCGGCTGGTCGCTGTGCTGGATTTCGAGATCGCTATAATCGATGCTGTCGGCGGCGATGCGCGGCACGGTTCCGGTCTTCATCCGTCCCACCCGGAATCCGGCCTCCTTGAACCACTGGGCCAGGCTGGTGGAGGGATTGTCCCCCATGCGTCCCGCCGGGAAGTGCTTGAGCCCCACATGGATCAGGCCGTTTAAAAAGGTGCCGGTGGCCACCACCACGGCCTTGACCCGGATCTCTTCCTCGAGGGAGGTGATCAGGCCGCAGATCCGGCCATCTTCCACGATCAGGGAATCCACCACCGTCTGCCGGATCTCCAGGTTTTTTTGATTTTCCAGCACCGATTTCATGCGCAGCCGGTAAAGCAGGCGGTCGGCCTGGGCCCGGGAGGAGCGAACGGCCGGGCCCTTGCTGGTATTGAGGCGCCGAAACTGGATGGAGGTGGCGTCGATATTCCTGGCCATCTCGCCGCCCAGGGCGTCGATCTCCCGCACCAGATGACCCTTGGCCAGGCCCCCGATGGCGGGATTGCAGGACATGGCGCCGATGGTATCGACGTTGATGACCACCACCAGGGTGCGGCAGCCCATGCGGGCGGCAGCCAGGGCCGCCTCGCAGCCGGCATGGCCGGCCCCGATGACGGCGATATCATAGCTGTTCAGGAGCTGCCGGGACATGTCGGTTTGGTTGGGATTCATTTCGTTCCAAGGTTTTTTTTGTTTCAGCCATCAGGGGGATGGGCGTTCTGGTGCGAAGAGAGATGATCCAGGGCACGGCTGGGGGACAAATGGAGGCCATGGCAGCGTGCAAGGCCGGGGACTTCTTTCAGGCCCCATTGGTTTCTTTCTTCCACCAGATCAAGGCCCAGCGCGGGGGATGCCGGCGGCGGATGGTAATCCCGGTGCCGCCGGCAGGGATAATCAGCGAGCGGATATATTTTTCCAGGGCCGCCATTTCCGTGGCCGTCAGATCCTTGAGCATCCAGCCGTAGTTCTGCAGGGCCTCTTCCATATCGGCAAAGACCAGGTCCTGTTCCAGTTGCAGGATATCAATGGAGGGATGAATCCCCATGCTGTAGAGCATGTTGATGGTAAAGATATAATCCGGGCCGGACTGAAACTCCCTGCCGGTGGCGGCGAAGGCGCCGGGATCAAAGGGCGTGGGGGCTATGCGGTCAGCGATAAAGACATATCCTTTGGCATACCCATTGAGCTTCTCCAGGGCTGCGTGCAGGTCTGCCACGGCCATGGAGCGCGAGGCAATGACGATATCGTGGGGGATTATTCCCAGCTGCTGCCAGTCGTCTTCCCAGGCCCCTTTGATCGTCTGGATATTTTCAATATTTTCGGTCCTGGCTGTCTCCCTCAGGGCCTCCAGCATCCCGACTGAGTAATCAACGGCGGTGACCGAGCGCACCCTGGCCGCCAGGGGCAGGGCCAGGGTTCCCGGGCCGGATCCCATATCCAGAACGGTGAGATCCGGCCTGAGGGGTAATTTGGCGAGCAGCATCGAGGCATAGGGTGATCCCGAATTCCTGGATGCAAAGGATTTGGCCTTCTTGTCCCAGTCCGAGGCGCCTTTGCTGGACCATGATTTCTGTTTTCTCGCGTTTTGCCAGAGCAGATTCCAATCAATATCGGCGAGGACTGTTTCAGGGGGTATGGACATGGGGGCACCGTAAAAAGTGAGAGAAGCGGAAGCTCTGAGTGAAAATCTGTCAGACAGACTCCCCGCATGGAGAGGCCGCTGACAAGGGAGGCGGGCAGGGAAACTTCCGGTTAAGGAAGGAAAAATAGCACAGCTTGCCGGCTTGTGCAAGGGAAGCTCGAAAGTGCCATGAAAATGTTTGACAGTTCCCGGCATCTGTGTTTATAATCATTCCTTTATTTTTATCTTCTGCGCCATGCTCTCCTTCGCCGTTGAGCCGTGCAGGGGAATCAGTGCCGGAAACATCATCCATTCCTTCTTCAGAGGTTTCGTTTGCCGGTTGCTGCCATCAGAAACATTTCATGGGTTTCATGAATATCATCGTTCAGGAGTAAAGAATGAGTAAGCGAACTTTTCAGCCAAGCAATATCAAACGAAAACGGAAACATGGTTTTCGCGCACGCATGAGCACCGCTGCCGGTCGTGCCATATTAAGTGCTCGCCGGGCCAGGGGACGGAAGCGGCTGTCGGCCTGATCGTGAAGTGGTGTTTACGCTCCGAAAGACCCATCTGCTGCGGAGCGGGCTGGAGTTTGAACAGGTCTATAAGCAGGGAAAACGCAGGTCTGGCCCAGGTTTTTCCCTGATTTTCAGCCCCAACAAGCTCGGATTCAGCAGGCTTGGAATCAGTGTGCACAGGCAGATCAGAGGGGCCGTAAAGAGAAATCGAATCAAACGAATAATCCGGGAGTCATTTCGGCTGAATCGGGAAATATACCCGCAGGGTGCCGATATTATTTTTGCCGTTCGTCCGGCCATGGAACTTGACTCTCCAGCTCAAATCACCGGGGCGGTGGACGTTGCCTGCGGTCAAGCAAGGTAGCGCCTTTCAGGCTTTCTGCCATGAACATGGATTCGCCCGTAAAGAAAATTCTTGTCTGGTTTATTCGAGGGTATCAATATCTTATCTCTCCCCTGCTTCCCCCCAGCTGTCGCTTTACTCCCACCTGCTCAATCTATGCGATTGAGGCGTTAGAACGTTATGGCGCGTGGCGCGGCAGCCTCCTTGCGGCTCGCCGTCTGTTACGGTGTCACCCTTTCTGCCGGGGTGGGTATGATCCCGTTCCATAAGGTCGGCCCTCCTTCGAAGGAGGATGACTGGTTGTGCCTGATCTCTAGAGGAGACCAGAACATTGTGTTGGATATGCGCTCTGCTGGCTGGAGTAAATTCATTTAGGAACTTGGTATGGATACCTATAGAGCACTACTGGCTGTTGTTCTTTCATTTGTAATCCTGGTGGGTTATCAATATTTTTTTGCGGGTTTTGATGGCAAAAAAGCTGAACCGGCACCCACGACCAGCTCAGATACCTCTGCCCCGGCCCTGCCTGGTTCCCCCCCGGCCATGCAGACCTCCTCGCCCCCCAAAGAGTCGGTTTCGCCGCAAGCCCTTGCCCCATCCAGTGTGCCCGATCGAAAGGCTCGCGAGATCCTTGTGGATACCGATCTGTACCGTGCGGTGATCACCGAAAATGGCGGGGCCGTCAAAAGTTTTGTCCTGAAAAATTATAAGGAGACGGCGGCCAGGGATTCTGCCGGCATGGAATTGATCAAGACCTCTGAGAGCCAGGGTTTCCCCTTAACTTTTTCCTGGGGAGGAGTGGCCGCCGCCAACACTTTTTATCAGGCCAGTGTCGATAAGGTTCAGTTTCCCGATGATAAATCCCCCGGCATCCTCAGGATGAAGGGTGTCAGCCCCTCCGGTCTTGAGCTGGAGCGCACCTATCAATTTAATCCCCAGACCTATCTGTTTGAGATCGTGGTCCGGGTTAAGAATATTTCGGCCAATCCCCTGCAAGGTTCTCCCCAGCTGCACCAGATAAACCTTCCCTTTGAAACCGATACCAATAGCTCCATCACCCAGCTTTTCACCGGTCCGGCCGTTTTCATGGATGGTCAACGTCAGGAATTCAGCGGCAAGGAGTTGACCGGGGCCCCAAAAACCGTACAGGGGAAAATCGAGTGGGCTGCCTTTGACAGCACCTATTTCATGTGCGCCATCCTTCCCGAAAACCCCGCCGGTACCAGCGTAACCATGCAGCAGGCCGACAAGCTGGTGGCCATGCAGGTGGGCGCCTCCCTGGATGTGTTGCAGCCGGGTCAGGAAAAGGTCTATACCTACCAGGCCTACTTTGGTCCCAAAAGGCTGTCCCTCCTCCAGCAGATCGGATTCAACCTGGACCAGGCGGTGAATTTCGGCTGGTTTGACATCATGGCCAAGCCCACCCTCTGGCTGTTGAATTTTTTCTACGCCTACTTCAAGAATTACGGCATTGCCATTATTCTGGTCACCATCGTCTTTAAACTCGCCTTCTGGCCCATTGCCCAGAAAGGGCTTAAGTCCATGAAGAATATGCAGAAGTTGCAGCCTAAAATGGTCAAGCTCAAGGAAAAATATAAAGATGATCCGGCCATGATGAACAAGGAGGTCATGAACCTCTATAAAACCTACAAGGTCAACCCCTTAGGCGGATGCCTGCCCATGGTTCTCCAGATCCCGGTCTTTTTCGCCTTGTACAAGGTTCTGCTGATGTGTATTGAGTTACGCCATGCCCCGTTCATGTTGTGGATTACCGACCTTTCCGCCCCTGACCGGCTGATGATCGGGTTCGATATCCCCTACCTCGGTGGCCTCCCGATCCTGACCCTGCTCATGGGGGCGTCAATGTTTTTACAGCAGAAGATGACGCCCACCACGGCTGACCCGACCCAGGCCAAGATCATGATGTTTTTACCGGTAATGTTTACCTTTATGTTCCTGAATTTTGCGTCCGGCCTGGTTCTCTACTGGTTTGTCAACAACCTGCTGGCCATTCTCCAACAGTACCTGATCAACCGCCAGTCGGCCAGTACTGCACAGGCCGCGTAGCTTGAGTTTCCTGGAAAATTACGGTCATTTCCGCGTTGACACCTTCTTCATTTGACCCACAGGGCACCTCCGGGGCGGAACAAAAAGAACGTCCATCCCACGACCATTGAAGGATAATCCATGGCTTCACGAAAAAAAGATTTTTTTGGCAAAACAGTGGCAGAGGCTATTAAGCAGGCCTGTGATACCTTGCAGGCGGCGCAGGAAAACCTGACCATTGAGGTGGTGGAAACCGGCTCCAGCGGGATCTTTGGTTTTATCCGCAAGAAGGCCCATATCCGGGCCTCCCTGCAAAAGTCCGCCCCTGAGGGTGAGCCTGCACAGGCCCGGGCTCAGGTGGAAGGCAAGGCCCCCCGGGAGTCGCACAAAAAGATCAAGGCAGCTCCCGTGGTGGAGCCGGTCCTCGCCCCTCCCGAGGAGGCAGTCGTCTGTGCCGCCCCGGCGCCGACGCCGGACGCCATCCCCGCCGAAGATCTGAGTCAGGATCCGGATGTGGCGGTGGACGATGATGAGGAGGATTTTCCTGTTGTGGTCGCCGCCGATGAACCCCTCAGTGCAGAGAGTCTTGATGTCCTTCAACGGGAGCTTATGCTGCTCCTGGAATTGATGGGACTTCCTTCCGTGGTGGAGATCGAGGCCCAGGGCAGCTCGGTGAGATGTCATGTGAATGGAGACTTCCAGGAAGACCTCACCGGCCAGGAGGGAAAAATTCTGGACAGTCTGCAGTATCTGATTCGCAAGATTGCCGCCAAAAAGATCTCCGAGAAAATGCGGATTTCCCTTGATGTGGGTGGTTTTCGTGAAAAACGGCAGGACGAATTGCAGGATCAGGCCCGAGAGCTGGCGGCCCTGGTCAAGGTGGATGGGAAAACCCAGGTCATTCCCTCATTAAGTGCCGCCGAACGGCGGGTGGTGCACATGGCCTTGCAGGATGACAAAGAGATTCGCAGCCGGAGTGTGGGTGATGGACTGTTCAAGAAGGTCTTGATCTATAAGCCCGGCAAGCCAAAGACAAAAAATACCCAGAATACCGAGGGCACTCCTGGCACCGGCACCACCACCGGAAATGGCAAAAAACGCCCATCTTCCCGGGGCCGAAGGGGGAGGGGCAACAAGCCCCCCACGGACAGTGAACCTGCTGAATAGGCAGAACCAGAGACCGCTTTCCTGCAAGCCCCTCCATGTCTGCTGACAACCAGTCCCAAGACACCATCGCCGCCATCTCCACGCCACCCGGTGCCGGCGGCATCGGGGTTATCCGGGTGAGCGGGCCCTGTGCCCTGGAGATTCTCCAAAAAATTTTCAAGCCCCACGACCCGGCCTGTTCCTTCCGCAGTCATCAGTTCTATTACGGGCATATCGTCGCGCCCGTGATTCCCCACCAGCAAAAAATCATCGATGAAGTCCTTGCCGTCTATATGCGGGCCCCCAGGACCTATACCCGCGAGGATGTGGTGGAAATCCACGGCCACGGCAATTTTCTGGTCCTTCAATCCATCCTCGAACTTCTGCTGCAATTTCCGGTGCGGCTGGCGGAACCTGGCGAATTCACCAAGCGCGCCTTTCTCAGTGGCCGCATCGATCTGACCAGGGCGGAGGCCGTGATTGAGGTCCTCACCGCCCGCACCCGGAAGGGGCTGGAGATGGCGCAGGCCCAGCTCTCGGGTCGGCTGTTCGACCAGGTGGATGCCATTCGTCAGGCCTTGATCCATCTTCGCGCTGTGGTGGAGGTCGCCATTGATTTTCCCGACGAGGATATCGAGATCATCGACCATGACCAGCTGCTTGCCCAGCTCGAGGCTCAGGTTCGAGCGCCCCTGGCGCTCCTGCTGCGCCATGCCGATCAAGGCCGGATCTATCGGGAGGGGATAAGCGTGGTCATCGCCGGTCTCCCCAATGTGGGCAAATCCAGTCTGCTCAACACCCTGCTCCAGGAAGATCGGGCCCTGGTCACCGCCATCCCCGGAACCACCCGCGATACCATCGAGGAATACCTTGATATCCAGGGAGTGCCGGTGCGCATCGTCGATACCGCCGGCATTCGGGAGCACGCGGAAGAGGTGGAGGAGCTGGGAATAAGGCGGGCCATGGGGCAGATGGAGGAGGCCGACCTGGTGCTGTTTCTGGTGGATCAGGGCAGGGGCATCAGCGATGGTGATCGGCAGCTGTTTCAGCGCATTCGCCATAAACCGGTGATTGTGGTGGCCAACAAGATGGATCTGGCGCCGGATGGATGGCAGGAGTTGACCGGGTTTGAGGGTCACTGTCTGGCCCTGATCTCCATCTCGGCCATGAAACAGCAGGGAATCAGCGCCTTGAAAGAGGCCATCTTTCAGGCCGTCATCGGAAGGAAAGATCAGTGGGAGGAAGGGGGATGCGCGCCCAATGTCCGCCACAAAGATGCCCTGATCCGGGCCAGCGCCGCCAGTGAACGGGTGCTGACCGGACTCCGTGGAAAAAGAACCTGCGATCTTCTCGCCATTGATCTGTCTGAATGTCTGGGGGAGCTCGACGCCATCGTTGGTGTCACCACCACCGAGGATGTCCTGGATCTGATCTTCCAGCAGTTCTGCCTGGGGAAATGAGCTTGTCAGGATTGTGGGCCCAGCCTCGCCCCTGATTTTCATCAAAAGCCGCCGGGACTGCCCGCCGATGTGGCGCACGGCCCTTGGTGAGGAGAATGGCGGTCAGGGAGCGAGCGAAAGAAAGGGGGGAGAAAGGGGGCGCAGGGGCGTGGATCGCCGGTAATCAGGGGGAAGGCCGAAGATGGGAGATGGCCGGCAGGGAACGATACTGTTCATTCATATCAAGACCGTAGCCCACCAGAAATCCCTGCGCGATATAAAATCCGCAATAGTCGATGTGAACCGGGAGCACACGACGCTCCCCCTTGTCAATGAGGGCGCAGACTTTCACCGAATTTGCGCCCTGGCAGGAAAAATGGTTGATCAGCCATTGGATGGTCAGGCCGCTGTCAACAATATCTTCCACCAGCAGCACATCACGGCCCGCCAGATCTATGGTGGGCGCGCTCTTCAGGATGATTTCCCCGGAGGACGAGGAACCCTTGCCGTAGGAAGAAACCTGAATAAAATCAAGGGCCAGGGGAACCTCAATGGCCCGGACCAGATCGGCCATAAAGATAAACGCACCCTTGAGCACCCCCAACACCAAGAGATTCTTTCCCGCGTAATCCTCACTGATGATCTGTCCGAGTTCCTTGATCCTTATTTGAAGGGCCCCGGCATCCACAATAATTTTGAGATTTTTTTCCTGCATTATCAATCCTGATCGTGGATGGTTCCAAAAGAGCTTTATCTGACTGTACCCATCCCGTTCACCGGGGTTGGATTCTTCCCTCTATATGGTATGGCTCAAGGGCAAAGTCAAGGACTTAATGGCTCGGCCTCCGGGCCTGTAGTCAATGGGGATACAACCTGCCAGGGGGTGGAGTTTTTTGCTTCATCGTATTTTTTCCTCTGTTGACAAACACGATCTGTTACGGTAGATATAAATTTCATTTATGAACTGTATCAGTTAACGTTGCGTAACCATTGTTCATTCATTGTGGTCAGAAAAACACAAACCCTCAGGTGTCATCACAAACAGGTTGGTAAAATGGGAAAACCGGCAAATACATTGAATCCTGCCTTTAACGGCGAGGTCGTCGCGGTTCCGGGTGGAGAGCATCTCAACCGTTGTTTTTCGTGCGGGGCGTGCAGCGGCATCTGTCCGGTCAGTCAGGCCATTCCGGCATTTGATCCGCGAAAAATTATCCATATGATCCGTATGGGGATGAAGGATCGTCTGCTGAGTTCGGATTTTCTCTGGTATTGTTCCGGGTGTCAGTCCTGTGTCTTTGTCTGTCCGCAGGATGTTCGCTTTGCCCAGATCATGGGTGCCTTGACTCAGTTGGCTGTCAAAGAGGGGTATGTCGGTGAGCAGGAACTGGTGGACAAGGGCAAGGCTGCCCAGGTTGACCGTGATCTCTGTGTTGCCTGTTTGACCTGTGTCCGTGTCTGCCCCTGGTCCATTCCCAAGATAGACAAACAGGGCGTGGCGGTCATAGATGTGGAGGCCTGCCGGGCCTGTGGGATCTGTGTTGAAGAGTGTCCCGCCCAGGCAATCCTGCTGAACGAGTCCGAAGATAGCCGCCTGCTCGCTGCCTGTGGATCATAATATCCTGGGGCACAGAGTCTCATTCTGCCCTCGGTATGACAGGGGAAGTTGCAAGTGAGTACCAGCACAGATATCGTTGCAGAAAACGAGGAATAAAAAAATGAGTTTTGAACCAAAGATAACCCTCTTCAGTTGCCATTACGCATCCCAGCAAAGTTGCGCGGAACATGGAAAAGAGTTGGAGGAGCTGGGATTTCCCTCGACCATCACCATGGTCCGGGTTCCCTGTACCGGGAAAGTGCAGGTGACGGCCCTGCTCAAGGCCTTTGAGGATGGTGCTGATGGGGTCTATGTGGTGGGCTGTCCGGCGGAAGGCTGTCACAATGTCAAGGGCAGTGTCAGGGCGGCCAAGCGGGTTGCGGCGGTGAAAAAAGCCCTGGAAGAGCTGGGTGTCGAGGGTGGAAGGATGGAGATGTATCATCTTCCGCGCGGGTTGCATCCGGAATTTGTTGCCACGGGTGTGGCAATGGAGAAAAAAATTCGTGCCTTGGGGCCGACTCCTTTTCAAATTTGAAAATTTTCAGGGAGAGCAGGGAATGATTGTCGCAGAACGAAAGCCGATGGCTGAAATCATAGAGATGGTGAAGGATTGCTCCAGGATTCTGGTGCTGGCCTGTCGCGGTTGTGTGACGGTGTGTTCCGCCGGCGGTGAGCGTGAGGCGGCGGCCCTGGCATCATTAATCCGCCTGGGCATGAAGAAACAGGGCAAGACCATCGGGATCATTGAAGGCAGTCTGGTCAGGCAGTGCGACAAGGAATATATCGACGCCATCGACCAATGGAAGGGGCAGTACGACGCCATCATTTCCATGGCCTGCGGGGTCGGCGTGAATTTTATCGCCAATCTGCGCAAAGACACCCTGGTCTTTCCGGCCCTCAACACCACCTTCTTCGGCGGATCAGCCGAGCAGGGCGTCTGGATGGAGCAGTGTGCCGGCTGCGGTGACTGCGTCCTCCACCTCACCGGCGGCCTGTGCCCGGTGGCCCGCTGTGCCAAGAGCCTGATGAACGGCCCCTGTGGCGGTTCAGTGGATGGCAGGTGTGAAATCAACAGGGACACCGAATGCATCTGGCAGTCCATCCACGACCGGCTCAGCGGTCTGGGCCGGGGGGCTCAGATGGAGACCATTGCCCCCATCCGCGACTGGTCAAGCTCCGGCCACGGCGGCCCCCGCAAGACCGTGCGCGACGAGTTGACCATTTAATTCCATTTCTCAATCAAGCGTTCACTTCGTCGAATGCGCTGCGTCGCTCCTCACCGGACTTATTGTACTGCCTCGTCGCGACTCGCTTTTCTTCTCCTGCCCATCTTGATTTAGAAAAGGAATAACAGGTTCTTCAGGCTGAAGGCTGAAGGCTGACGTATGACCGCGTGACCTTCAGCCCTCCGCCTGCCTACCCTTCAGTTTCTCTCTCCGCCTCCCGCCCATAATCGTCGTCAAAGCGGACGATGTCATCCTCCCCCAGGTAGCTGCCGTTCTGCACCTCAATAAGCTCCAGATCTATGACCCCGGGATTCTCCAGCCGATGCTGAATGCCGGCCGGGATGTAGGTGGATTGATTCTCATGGAGCAGAAAACTCTCCTCGCCGTTGGTGATGAGGGCGGTGCCGGTGACGATCACCCAGTGTTCATGACGATGGTGGTGCATTTGCAGGGAAAGCTTCTTTCCCGGATAGACGGTGATCCGCTTGATCTGAAAGCGCGGCTGCTGCTCAAGCACCGTATAGCTGCCCCAGGGGCGAAAGACGGTGCGATGAAACTTGAATTCATCGCGCTGTTTCTTTTTCAGCCGGGTGACCACCTTTTTCACATCCTGGGAACGCGACAGAGGCGCCACCAGCAGCGCATCGGCGGTTTCAATCACCAGGGTGTCTTCAAGGCCGATGGTGGCCACCAGTTTGTTCTCGGCCCGGATCAGACAGTTGCGGGTATCTTCGAGGATGACATCTCCGCTGCTGACATTTCCCTGCGCGTCCTTGCCTGATAAGTCCCACAGGGCCTTCCAGGAACCGATATCACTCCACTCCAGATTGGCTGCCACCACCGCCGCCTTGTCGGTCTTTTCCAAAAGGGCATAATCAATGGAATCACAGGGAGAGGTCGCCATGGTGGCATTATCGAGGCGGTAAAACTGTCCGTCCCGCAGGCCCAGACGCACCGCTTCCGCCATGATCGCCAGCATTTCAGGGGCATATTTGCCCATCTCTTGGCGAAAGGTCTTGATGGAAAAGGCAAACATGCCGCTGTTCCAGAAATAATTGCCACTCTCCAGGTAGGCCAGGGCCGTAGCCGGGTCCGGTTTTTCCGTAAACGACAGGACCGCGTTGTCCGCGCCCCGCTCGATATAGCCATAGCCGGTTTCCGGGCTCTGCGGTTCAATGCCGAAGGTGACAATGGCCCCCTGGGCGGCAAGCTCGGCCGCTTTTTCAATGGCTGCGGCAAAGGCATCCTGGCGCAGAATCAGATGATCGGCGGGCAGGACCAGGAGAATGGTATCATCGCTATCGTTCAAGGCGCAGAATTCCACCGCCGCGCAGATCGCGGGCGCCGTGTTGCGGCCAAGGGGTTCCAGGAGAATGGAGTAGTCTTCGGGGATACCTGACAGGGCATCAATCTGGCTGCGGGTGACAAAGCGATGTTCCTCTCCCACCACCACCAGGGGCGGCAGGACTCCTTCCAGCTGACAGACCCGCAGCACCGTGGTCTGGAGCAGGGAGGTGTCGTCGATGAGCTTGAGCAGCTGTTTGGGATAGAGTTCACGGGACAGGGGCCAAAGCCTGGAGCCGGTACCGCCGGCCAGGATGACGGGCTGGATCTTGGGCATGGGATTTTCTCCTTATGATAAAAGGGTGCGCAGGTCGCGGTATTTTTTTATGAAAAATCTGCTAGTTTCCGGTGGTGATGACCTGGCCGCGTGAGGTGAAGGAGATCCCATACTGGCTGCCGGCCCCGATCATGACACACTCCACCAGGGGCGGATTGATGGATTGCCGCGCCTTCCAGGTGACGATGAAATTGGCACCGGCGCCGCCTTCCTTTTCATTTTGGGGGACAATAAAATGGGTGGATTCGAGGGGGCTCAGAATGATGTCCTGTTCGGAATATTTTTTGAGGAGTTCCCCTTTTGAGCCGTAATAGTCGGCGGAGGTGACGGCCATCGGATATTTGGGGTCAACATTTCGCACACTGAGGGTGACGGTGAGGAGCAGGGGCAACTCCCGATTTCCCGCGTAAATATGGGAATAGACGGGCACATAAAGGGTTTGCCCTTGGGAGAGGGCGACCGACTCCTCGGCATGGGCCATGACGCCAGAACCGGCAAACAGCATCACCACGAAAAGCACCATGGACACCAGGCTCTTCTGATTTTTCATGATTTTCTCCTTTCTTCGCCAAGGGCTTTCCATTCGACCTCGGCCAGTTGCTTGAAGTGATTCCTCTCCCGCTGATTTCCCACCACGGCGACCAAATCGCCTTCCTCAAAAGTGTAATCCGCTTTCGGGTTGGAATGGAAGGTTTTTTTATGAATAATTCCCACAATGGAGGCTCCGGTCTGGCTGCGGATGGCCGCCCCCTTGATGCTTCTGTTGATCAGGGCGCTGCCCGGTGAGATGGTAACCCATGAGATTTCGAGGATATTTTTTATATTGCCGAGGCTTGTCAGGAGCTGCTGATCCACGGTGGATTGGGAAAGAGGGGCGTAGAGCTGGTGGCGTACCGAATCGGTATACTCCTGAATGGCGGCCACCGGAACCTCCAGGCATAAAAGCGCCTGCCGGGCAATCTCCAGGCCGGCCTCCATCTCTGGCAGGACGGCCATGGAGACCCCGCTTGCGTACAAGGCGCGGGCCTGCTCAAGCCCTTCGGCGCGGACGATGATGGGAAGTTTCGGGCTGAGCTGATGGGCCTGCTGGACAATGGACTGGGATGTCACCACCGAAGGGGTGGTGATCAGCAGGAGCCGGGCCGTTTGGATTTGTGAAACCTCAAGGACGGTGGCCTGGCTCATATCGCCGAAGATCACCGGGAAGTTGGCCCTCTTGCACTCAAGCATGCGCTGATGGTTTAATTCAATCAGGACAAAGGAGATCTGAAGCTGGGTGAGGACCTGGGCGATGTGTTGTCCCACCCGTCCGCCCCCGGCAATGACGACATGATGAGTCAGGCCGCCAAGGGGGATATTCTCCGTTTGCAGGGATTCATGTTTGAAGAAGTGCTTCTTTAATTTATAGATCTGTGGGGCAAGATCAGAGACAAAGGGGGTCAGCACCATGCTCAAAACCGAGACCGCAAGAACCAGGGAGTAGGTATTCTGATCGATGGATTTGGTCTCCAGCCCTACCCGGGCGAGAACAAAGGCAAATTCCCCCACCTGGAACATGCCTAAGCCCACGGCGATGGGGACAATATTGATATATCCGAAGAGAACCGCCAGCAGGGAAAAAAGGCTTCCCTTAAAAATCCCGATGATCAGCACGATGGAGATGATCTTGCCCCAGTTGGCAAACAGAAAGGCCGGGTCCAGGAGCATCCCCACCGAGGTGAAGAATAACAGGCCGAAGATGTCCCGCAGGGGAATGATATCATTCAAGGCCTGGTGGCCATAATCAGATTCGCTGAGCACCATCCCGGCGACGAAGGCGCCAAAGGCAAAGGACAGGCCGACGAGATAGGTGGCGTAGCCGATACCAAGGCCAATGGCGGTGATGGACAGGATAAACAGTTCCCGCGAGTTCCAGCTGGCAATGCGGGCCAGCAGCCAGGGCAGCAGCTTGCGTCCCAGATAGAGCATGACCAGCAGAAAGATGACGGACTTGAGCACCGCCATGGCGACCAGGGGCAGACCGGCTGCGGGGTTGCTCAGCTGCGGCAGGATGATCATCATCGGGATGACCGCCAGATCCTGAACCACGAGCATGCCGATCATCACCCGGCTCGAGAGGGTTCCCAGCAGCCCCCGGCTCATCAGGGTCTTGAGGGTGACCATGGTGCTGGAAAGGGAAATCAGGGCGCCCAGCCAGATCGAAGGCACCATGGACCAGCCGAGCAGATGTCTGCCCAGAAAATAGCCGCCGATCATGGTCAGGATAATCTGGATGGGGGTGCCGATGAGGGCAATATTGCGGACTGGTTTTAACTCGTTGAGCGAGAATTCGAGCCCCAGAGCAAAGAGCAGCAGGGCCACCCCGATTTCGGCGAGGCGTTCGATTTCATCGATATCGCCCACCGTGATTCCGCCGGTGAAGGGCCCGACCACGATGCCGGCGACGATGTAGCCGAGGATCAGCGGTTGTTTGAGTCGCTGCGCGATGAGGGCCCCGAGCAGGGCGGCCACCACAATGATGATAACATCCGCTGCTACACCCATGCAAAAAGTCCTGGTTCAGTAAATAGCATTGTGCGTTAGCTGTCTCTCACAGTTTTTATCGAGGCTCATTTTTATATTCTCTAAATCCATCCAGCAACTGACAAAAGGTCTTCGGCTGATATTTCTCAAATCCCTCCTGATCCACATAGACAAAATCGTATTTTACTTGTTTCTGTATTGCATTCAGCTCCTTACACCACTGACGTAATCGTTCGATTTTCAACGGCACATCCAGGTCTTCCCTGCCTTTGGTCTCCACAATCACTATTTGATTGCCGGTCAGCTTCACGAAAAAATCAGGATAATAATTGGATATGTCCCCGTCCGCGTTCACATAATCCAGCTTGAAGTGAACGGCCAGATAATTTTTGGCATGTGAAACGACATCCGGGCAGTTCTCCAGGAACCCGGCAAACTGCAACTCAAAATGACTGTCCCCGACGAAACGGTTAAACACGCTTTTTCTCGGTACCAGATAACCTTGCTCTTTGACCACAAAAGGCCGGGTCTGGAGCAGCTTGATGGTGTCGCGGATTTCCGCATCGCCCTTGTTGCGCAAGGTCAGGCCGTTCACCGCTTTTTTCACGGCCTCAAACACCGTTTTGGTGACAGCCGGCTCTGACAGGTTCCGCAGGGTGTTCGGCGATTCCAGCTCAACGGGCCGGCCAAAGAGCGTGTCATGAACAAAACCTTTGAGCTTGCCGTAGAGCACGTCATACCCGCTCACCAGACGCAAATCCTTCATCACAGTCTGGGCGAAATAGCCAAGTACGCTCCGGTAATCCGCCACCCCGGCGCTGTCAAGGATCGTAGTGTGCGTCACCTCGCCTGTGGTGATGTCCTTGAAAACGATCTCCCGTTGTTCTGCCTCGGTGAAATGGCGGTACTCCACCGGCTGAAAGGCCATTTTTCCTAAATCAAGATCGGCGAGATTCTTGTATTCCCGGTAGACACGGGGGGTCAGCACCGGAATTTCAATGTCCAGGGTCGCGACATTTTTCCGCTCATTGTCGTCATCAACCTCAACCACCAGCGGCGTTTGGGCCCTGGTTCCTTCTCCCATGGCCTTGTGCTTCAGCTCAACCCCTTCCGCCTGGATGGACTCGACGAACTCCATAAAGGCATCGGTACCCACCACGCTCACATACTCTTCCGCGTCGCCCGGATACATCTTGCGCAGGCCCCGCCCCAGGGTCTGTTCCGGTAGGATATTACTTTTGGCCGAATAGGCGCGGAGGCCGACGATGGTGGTGACATTGCGCACGTCCCAGCCCTCTTTCAGCATCAGCACCGACACAATGGCCTTATACGGGCTGCTCGCATCATCAATCTCATTGGATTGCTTACGCAGGGCCTCCAGTTCTTCCTTGGCTTTACCCGACGCCGCCTCAGAGATCTCGCCATTGTTCTTGGTGTGGATGGTCAGAACCGCGCCTTGCAACTCCGGGTAGCATCCTTCAAGATACGCCGTCACATCATCGCAATTCCTGGTATCATCAGTCATGACGAAGAGGATGGCCTTTTTGCCCATCTTTCGATGTTCTTCGGAGGCCTTGCGCCATTCGATCACGCCCAGGTCTATATAATCGGCATACTTTTCCGTGTACTTGGCGCTTTGCCGTTCCGAGAGCTTGGCGCGGCTGGCGGCGTCAGGCAGTACCGGATGCTTGACCACATTCTGGGAAATCGCCTCCACCAGAGGATAATCGCTGATCGTCTGCACGAAGATGGAGCCGTTGTTGTGCTTGGGAGTGGCCGTCACATCCAGTTGCAGGCTCAGGGCGTCGCCCTTCTGGAGCAGGCTGTTATGGATGTCCTGAATGGATTGGAACCAGGCCAGCCTGGCATCGTGGATATGGTGCGCCTCGTCGTTGATCACCATCAGCTCGTCGATGTCACGCACGATCATCCCCAGATCCACCTTGGAATCGGTGGTCGCGCCGGTTGGCCGCTTGCCCAGGAAGTAATCCCTGGTGTCGTCATCGTCGGGCGAAGGCGGGATATCCTCCCCGGCATAGACGCGATGGATATTGGTGAGAAAGATATTGCCGGTGGCACGGGTAATCCGCACCTCATCCTGCTTGTGCAGGATCAACTGAAAATCGTCCCGCCAGTTGCGGCCGTCAAAGCCGTTATCGGGCACCACCGGATCGTCAAAGAAGATCCTTAATCCCTGAAAATCCTTGTAGATACGATCCAGGACAATGATATTGGGCGCGATCACCAGAAAGTTACGGGCAAGCTCCGAATCCGGCTCATAGAGTTTGTGAAAGAAACTCCAGGCCAGGGCCAGGCTCATCACCTTGGTTTTGCCGCTGCCGGTGGCCATCTTCACCACATAGCGCCGCCAAGTCTCGTCAAACATACCCGCCGATACCGAACCGCTGGCGTCAAAACGCATCAGATCGAATTTATCTTTTGCCCCCACCACATCGTACAGATAGATGATGGTTTCCAGGGCCTCGCGCTGGGCGAAGTAGTATTGAAAGGCGGCCTCCAACCCCCCCTTGCTCCCCCCTTGTCAGGGGGGAATTATTTACCCCTCTGACAAGGGGGGCAAGGGGGGTTCCATGCGATTCCTTGAACCACCAGTTGAGCAGGCTCTTGCTGGTTTCCGCCGCGCCCACATAGCCGCTGTCGCGAAACTCCTTGACCTTCTTGCGCAGCGTCGCCACAAGAGGCGGCATCAGCTTGTCCATGCTGGTTTCACGCAAGGCCTCGTCGGCTGGAAACCAGCGGACTTTCGGGTCCAGAATGGCGTGCGGGGAGTTGGGGAAGTCGGGATGCAGGGCCATTCAGTTACCTCAATAACTGCCGGTTGGCCGTCACAATCGAAATTTCCTGTCCAGCAAAGTCACCATCATCGGTAACTAATTTAAACCCTTTTCTTTGACACAACTCCACGATAATCTGGTCATTAAAAT
>JACDZF010000241.1 GCA_013426795.1 Desulfocapsa sp.
TGATCTGCCCAGTAGTGATTCAGCTCGAGGATGATATCCTGAAAATTCATGGGGGGAGTCCTTGATGATGTGGAAAAGTCTGGGGTGAAGGGCTTTTTTTTGACCTGTCAGCAAAGCTCCTTAAAATACCATAGCCTGTATGTGTGGTAAATGCTTTTCTCGCATAAGCACTCCAAAATGGGGAAGTCCTGTGAGACATCCCTTGATTATTTTTTTACAATGGCCTCCCATGTTTCATTTCGCTGTGATTGATCAGATTCAAGACATTTTGCGAACCGCTGAAACCATAGCGGTGGTGGGTTTCTCACCCAAACAGAACAGGCCCAGTTATCTGGTGGGTTGCTATCTGATTCAGGCTGGATTTCGTGTTTTCCCAGTGAATCCCGGGCATAGCGAGATCTGTGGCGTTCGGTGCTACCCGGATCTTGGCTCAATCCCGGAACCCGTTGATGTGGTCAATATCTTCAGACGTTCGGAGGAGGTGTTGCCAGTGGTTGTGGAGGCCATCAGGATCAAGGCAAAAACAATCTGGATGCAGCAGGGGATTGTCAATACTGAAGCAGCCGCCCTGGCCGAGCAGGCCGGACTTGTTGTTATCATGGATCGCTGTCTCAAGGTCGATCATCTCCAGTTTGGTTCTCACTAAGGCCGCATTGTACATATTCCTTTATCTTTAGTGCCTTACAGATTATTTTCTTGTTTTTTTGCAAGAATAGAATCTGCGAAAGGCACTTATCCCGTTCATCGGGGTTAGGCTGATCTCTTTATGGAACCACAGCTCTTGAGCATTCGCGGGGCGCGAATGCATAATTTGAAAAATATTGATGTCGATCTGCCGCGCAACAGTCTGGTGGTTTTTACTGGACTTTCAGGGTCCGGAAAGTCCACCCTGGCCTTTGATACCCTGTATGCGGAAGGGCAGCGCCGGTATGTGGAGTCTTTATCCACCTACGCCCGGCAGTTTCTTGGCCAGATGGACAAGCCGGATGTGGATTCGCTGGAAGGACTTTCGCCAGCCGTTTCCATTGAGCAGAAGACCACCAGCAAGAATCCTCGTTCAACGGTGGGGACGGTCACCGAGATCTACGACCATTTACGTCTGCTCTTTGCCCGATGTGGTCACGCCCATTGTCCCCAATGCGGCGAGGAGATCCGTTCCCAGTCCATCGAGGAGATGGTGCTGAGCCTGCTGGCACTGCCTGAAGGCACCAGGGTGGTGCTGCTCGCGCCCCTGGTGACGGGCAAGAAAGGCCGTCACGAACAGGTTCTGGCGCGAATCCGGAAGGAAGGTTTTGTCAGGGTCAGGATCGATGGCGAAATCCTCCACGCCGATGAGGCGGAGGTGCTGGACAAAAACCGTCGTCACTCCATTGAGGTGGTGGTGGACCGACTGGTACTGAAATCATCCGTCTCCCGTCGCTTGACGGATTCGATCACGACGGCGGTCAGATTGACCGAAGGCTTTCTGCTGGTGAGTTTCCCCGATGAAGGCCGGGAGCAGTTGTTCAGTGAGCTTGCGGCCTGTCATCGGTGTGGAATTTCCATGCCTGCCCTTTCCACCCAGCTGTTTTCCTTTAATAATCCGCAAGGTGCCTGTGAGGAATGCGGTGGTCTGGGGGTGAAACAGTTTTTTGATCCCGAACTGCTGATCCCGGATCCAGGAGTGAGCCTGCTGGATGGAGCCATCGCCCCTTGGGGAAAACGCATTGAGAATTCATTTTCCGGTCAAATCCTTGCGGCCCTGGCCATGCATTTCAAGTTTTCCATGGCCACCCCCTATAAGAAGCTGCCGGCTGAAATCCAGGAAATCATTCTCTACGGTTCAGGGCGCGAGGAAATTTCCTTTCATTATCAGAAAGGGAAACGGACAACACGCTCTGAACAGAGTTTCGAGGGGGTCATTCCCCAGTTGGATCGTCGCTATCATGAGACGCAATCAGCGATGGTGCGCGAAGAACTGGGCCGGTATATGAATGAACAGACCTGTCCCCGCTGTCATGGCGCCAGGCTGAAGCCCGAGGCGCTGGCGGTGCGGGTTGGCAATTGGTCAATTCATGGCCTGACCGCACTCTCCATTGAGTCCTTGCTGCAAGACCTGCCTTTGCTGCCGTTGAGTCCTCGTGAACAGCAGATTGGCCAGCCTATTCTCAAAGAGATCGGGGATCGCCTTTCATTTTTAAAAGATGTCGGACTGGGCTATCTTTCCCTTGACCGCCGGTCCGGGACCCTCTCAGGGGGAGAGGCCCAACGGATCAGGCTTGCCTCCCAGATTGGTTCACGGCTGGCCGGGGTTCTGTATATCCTCGATGAGCCCAGTATCGGGCTGCATCAACGGGATAATCATAAACTGATCAAGACCCTGGTGGAGTTGCGTGACCTGGGCAACAGTGTCATTGTTGTTGAGCACGACACCGATACCATTCTCGCCGCCGACCATGTCCTTGATATGGGTCCGGGTGCCGGGGTGCATGGTGGCGAGGTGGTCTATAACGGATCGGTGGCCGGACTCCTGGCGTGTCAGAATTCCCTCACCGGGGCCTATCTGTCTGGAAGAAGAGCCATTGCCCTGCCTGCCAGACGTCGCCCTGTTCGCAGGGGGAAACAGCATGCCTTGCACCTTGAAAAGGCTTCAGTGAACAACTTGAAGCAGGTTGATGTGGCCTTTCCCCTGGGGGTAATGACCTGTGTGACCGGGGTGTCAGGATCGGGCAAAAGTTCACTGGTGATGGAGACCCTGTTCCGACTGGCCAAAAAAGGGCTGGAGCAGCCCGTTCCTCGGGTGCAGGGTGAAGGCGCGGTCCTGTCCGGCCTGGAACTTGTGGACAAAGTTGTTGATATTGATCAGAGTCCCATTGGTCGGACTCCCCGGTCAAACCCGGCAACGTATACAGGAGTGTTCACTCCCATTCGGGAGCTTTTTGCCAGGCTTCCTGAGGCCCGGGCCCGGGGATATAAAATCGGGCAGTTCAGTTTCAACATGAAGGGCGGGCGATGCGAGGCCTGCGAGGGTGAAGGAGTGAACAGGATTGCCATGCACTTTCTCCCCGATGTTTATGTGGAGTGTGAGGTCTGCAAAGGCAAGCGGTATAATCAGGAGACACTTCATATTCGTTATCGTGATAAAAATATTCATGATGTCCTTTCCATGACTGTGGAGGAGGCTCTGGCCTTTTTTCAGAATATCCCCCCCCTTAAAAATCGTCTGCAAACCCTTTCCGATGTGGGGTTGGCATATATTACCCTGGGTCAATCCTCGGTGACCTTGTCCGGGGGGGAGGCCCAGAGGGTGAAGCTTGCGAAGGAATTATCAGGGCGAGCCAGCGGCAGGACCCTCTATATTCTCGATGAGCCCA
>JACDZF010000242.1 GCA_013426795.1 Desulfocapsa sp.
TTGGCCGGATCGACCTCGGCCAGAGCCTTGGAGATATTCTTGACGTAGATCTTGGCGTTGGTCAGGCTCTGCCAGGCGTGGGGATCAATATCGCCGTGGTCGTGGCCATTATGATGCGCATCTGCATGGCCGTGCGCATCCCCTTTGACGTCCTTGTGTTCCTGAGCATGGTCATGCCCCTTGCCGTCCTCCCTGGCTTGATCATGATCGTGATCGTGCTCCACTTCCTTCATGGCACGCGGCTTGACGCCATCACTGACCACCACGATACGGCCCTTGTAGCCGGAGGCCTTGACGAGGCGTTCCAGCCAGCCCTCGAAGCCCAGACCGTTGACCACCACCAGATCGGCACTGCTCACTCTCCTGGCATCGGCGGGTGAGGGCTCAAACACGTGCGCATCACCGTCCGGACCTACCAGGGTAATCAGCTCAATCTTGTCGCCGCCGATATTTTCGACCATATCACCGAGAATGCTGAAACTGGCCACCACCTTCAAGGGCTTTGCCGCCAGGGTCGACGAACCGCCCAAGAGCACCACAGCCAGCAGCATTGCTGCCATCCATCTCCCCTGCCCCATAATTTCCTCCTCTCAAGTTAACCGGTTAAATGTGGGCCCCTCTGAGCACGACTGAGCAGGCCTCCCTTTCTGCCAAACAGCATTGAAAACAGATAACAGCCCCCGGCCACGAGGATGATCGATGGTCCGGAAGGCAGATCCCCGTAGAAGGAGAGCAGCAAGCCGCAATAGCCGGAAAACAGGGCAATGAACACGGCGACCAGTGAAGCCGACCAGAAATGATGGCCCCAGAAATGGGCAGAGGCCGCCGGCAGCATCAACATGCCCACGGCCATAAGGGTGCCCAAGGCGGTGAAACCGGCCACCAGGTTGAGCACCACCAGTACCAGGAAAACAAAATGCATGGTTGCTCCCTGCCCACCTACGGAGCGGAGAAAGTCGGGGTCAAAACATTCCACCATCAGGGGCCGGTAGATCAGTGCCAGGGTGAAGAGGGTCAGCGTGGTGATCGAGGCCACCAGGATGAGGGCCGGATCATCGACGGCAAGAATGGTGCCGAAGAGCACATGGATAAGATCGATGTTGGTGCCCCGCACCGAGATAATCAGCACACCGACGGCAATGGACACCAGGTAGAGGGCGGCAAAGCTGGCATCCTCGCGCAGGCTGGTATAGCGTGACACCGCCCCGGCGATCAGGGCAACCATCAGGCCGACGATAACGCCGCCGATGGTCATGGAATAGAGCGACAGCCCGGAGACGAGAAAGCCGATGGCCGCGCCGGGCAGTACCGCGTGGGAGAGGGCATCGCCCATCAGACTCATGCGCCGCAGCACCAGCAGCATCCCCACCGGCCCACAGCCCAGGGCCAGGGCCAGGCAGGCGGCCAGGGCGTGGCGCATGAAGAGAAACTCCTGAAAGGGCGAGACCAGGAAGTCGAACAGTTGGTTCATAGCGGCACCTTACGACAGATGGCCGCGGACTGATCCCAGGCCTGGGCCATAACCCGCGACTGCATGAGATTTTCCTCGGTGAGCACCGCACCGGTGTCGCCCCAGGCCACCGGCTCGCGGGCGAGCAACAGGGTTTGCGGGAAAAATTCGCGGACCAGGCTGAGATCATGGACCACCATCATCAGCGTGCGCCCCTCATCATGCCAACCGCAGATCACCGCCATCAGGTCGAGGATGGTCTGCTGGTCGATGGCATTGAAAGGTTCGTCAAGGATGAGCACCGGGGAATCCTGCAGTGACATCCGCGCGAACATTACACGCTGGAACTGGCCTCCGGAGAGTTCGTTGATGGCCCGGCTTTCCAATCCGCCCAGGCCGACGGTGGAAAGCGCTTGTGCCGCCCTCTCCCACAGGGTATTGTTCATGCCGCCGAACATGCCGATCTCCTGCCACAGACCAAGGAGCACGGTGTCGAGTACAGTGATGGGAAAACTGCGATCCACCTCCAGGCGCTGCGGCAGATAGGCGATTTTGCGGTTCTGCAACAGGCCGCCACGATCGATGGAGCCTTCCATGGGGCGCAGAAAACCAGTGAGCCCCTTGACCAGAGTGCTCTTGCCCGAGCCGTTGGGGCCGACAATGGCGGTCATCGATCCAGGGGCAAAGCTCCCGGAGAGGTGATGTACGGCGGGATGGCGCTGGTAGCCCAGGGTGAGGTTATGCAGGGTGATGGCGGACATGAAGGGATTCCCTTACGAGCGCATGGCCCAGAACATGCTCAGCCACAGCAGCAGGGAAACACCGGCAGCGACCAAGAGCCGCAAGCCCGCGCTGCAGCCCAGGGGTGAAAAACGGGAAACGCCGGCAGGGGGTATGGCTGGCGGAGAGCGATGCTCCGACGACGTTTGATTAAGTGTATTTTTTCCCATTTACCAGCTCAGCTAATTGTGATAATCATGCCTCATAACCTTTCAATATTGCAAAAAAATTTTACATAAATACCTAATATTTTTAAACTTTACTGAAAATTCAGAAGTTTTTTTCTTTTGATCAACACGTTACAGTTAATGAAAAAATATGTCAATAAAAAATGAATTGTCGAGCATGTCAACGGAAGAGCTGAAAGCCCTGTTCAATCAGAGTGGACAACGGTTTACCGCCCAGCGTGAGGCTGTCTGGCAGCTCTTCGTGGAGCACCCCAGGGGATTGACCATTGCCCAGGCCACCACCGTGCTCGCTGAGCGGAAAATCAGTCAGACCACGATCTACCGGACAGTGAAAAACCTTCAGGACATGGGTTATCTGCGCTGGGTGCATAACCCGGAGGGCGAACATCGCTACCTGGCTACCCGCCCTGGTCATACTCACATGCTGGTCTGCCGGCAATGCGACAGGGCTGTGGAATGCAGCGACTGCGATCTCTCTGTGTTAGAACAGCTTATTGCCCGCAAGACAGACTTCACCGTTGAAGGGCACTATCTGGAATTTTACGGGCTCTGCCCGAACTGTCGAAAAACTCTCTGATGGGGATGGAGAATGTGCTGAATACGCTCCTGCCCTTAAGTCCCCACCAGAAAACCTGCAAAAAAAAAATCCCTGATTCCCGCGCCAAGCATGGGAATCAGGGAACGATGGCGGGAACGCCATCGGCCTTCAGCCTTCGGTTTTTACCCCCGCTGCACAAGCTGCCAAAACCGTGGGGCATACCTTCGAATACCCAGAAGACGCTGCCCCGCTCGCAATCTCCCCAAAAAAATCCTGTCTAAGCCCATGCTCTTTCCTGTGCTGATGAACTATCTAACCGCTATTTAACAAAACCACCCCAAATTACCCCTAAAAAACAATTTATTTATAAAAAAACT
>JACDZF010000243.1 GCA_013426795.1 Desulfocapsa sp.
TAAGGTCACTCCACAGCATCCGACCGGAAAGAAGGTTTTTTCTCATAAGAAATTCAGCAATTTACCATACAATATTGAATCGATAAGGAGAATTGGAATGAAGAGAACACCAGGTATTGTCGGAACTCTTATTGTCTGCGTGCTGGCCTTCCCTGCGGTTGTGCTCGCCCAGGGGCCGACCTTCGATTGCGGCAAGGCGCAGGGAGAGGTCGAGAAGCTGATTTGCAGCGACGAGTCCCTGGCGACGCTCGATCGGAAGCTCGACGAGGTTTACAAGGCGGCGACGGCGAAGGCTACAGGCAAACTTCTGACGCAGTTGCGCGCAGAGCAGCGAGGATGGGTCAAGGGCCGCAACGACTGCTGGAAGGCGAATGGTCAACAGACCTGGATTACGGCGACCTGGACCGTCGACACGGTGAAGGGATGCGTCGAAGCCCAGCACCGGCTCCGCATTTCCGAGCTGCAGTCGGTCTGGCGGCTGGTACCGCCAAAGACGGTTTCCTATGTCTGCCAGAACAATCCTGCCAACGAGGTTGTGGCGAACTTCTTCGAGACGGATCCGGCCACGATTCGACTGGAGCGCGGGGATCGCACCGTGACGATGTGGCTTGTGGGCACCGCGAGCGCCGGAAACTACGAGGGGCGGAACGTCAGCCTCGTGCACAAGGGCAACGAGGTGAAGGTGAACTGGCTCAACACCGACACCGGCAAGACCGACGAGTTACGGTGCAAGGCGAGATAAACGAGCACACAGATGGGTTAGATCTAAAACATGCAGCAGTCTGATTTCACAATCCACCAGCCCTTCGACAAGCTGGGCTTGCCGAAATTCCGGTGATTTTCACCGTTGGACGCGAAAGAGGCCGCCAATCAAGAAAACCATTCTCTACAGGCTCTTCGGCTTTGGGGTCTATTCCAAAGAAGGTGCGCCCCATGCTTGAAGAAGAGGGCCTGGTTGTTTCTGACGAAGGTGTCCGGGGGTGGTTTGTAACCAAAAACGTTCAAGCACCAGGCAAGCGATATATTCATCGCTCGGAGGGTTTTTCCGGCTGCCTCGTGATAACAAAGAAACAATAATCTGCTTCACGTATTGGAAACCCCAGATGAACATCCCGGTGGATGATCCCAAGCTGTCGGCTCTTCAGGTCGATGTCCCCAATGAGCAAACCCTGTCCATCTCCTTTGAGTCTTTCTTTTTTCGAGTCGGATGGCAAGGGCTCGTCGAACTCCGATTCAACACAGAAAAGGCTCAGCAGTTCCATGATGTTCTGATCTCACTCGGCGCCCAGAAAGGCGCTCCAGCGGACGCGGCAGACCATTGCCGCTGAACTTCTCCTTCAGCACTCAAATCAAGCGGTTCCGGTAAGGTTACAAGTCAGAATCTGGAGAGGAACTTTCCGCTATTCTGATGGAAATACCGAGGCAAAACCGTTGAGCGTCATCGGGTAAAGGGGGTCACAAAGGGGGCCAGGCTTATAAGATCACAAGTTTGGCTGAGAACAGGGTGCATGGATTTTATTGCATCGGGTGCGCTGCGTGGATAAAAATGGCTGGTCGGGAATGTGGGGGAGATTGTCTTCCTGGAAGCCTGACCCTGTTCTGACCCTGTTCTGTAACGTGCTGAGCGTGATCCTGATCGGTACTGATCGGTAAGTCAGCTTCCTATTCTACACGGAATATCGGAATTCCGGATTTCTATCCGTAATTGGTCAGCTTTTCAACGCTTTCGCTGTTATCTTCTTGCCTGGGCTTACTCTTTTCCGACTTCGTAGGCAAGCCACTTAAACAGCACTGCAATCTGATCTTCATCAAGATCATGGAACTGGGCGGCGAACATATTATCCTTCACTCGAACGACCCTCGCTTTGGATACAAAAGATGAGCTAAGGCCATGGCCATGATTCATGGGAATGATAAGAGATATCTCATTCTCCGTGGAAACCGGTATTGTCAGTTCCTGCGCCGCAAAACCACTTACGGAGACGTCGATGAGAACTCCGTCTCCTGTTCTTTGATCAATGGTGCATAAAATTGGATATCCATGAAGCTTGAATCGGAGTCCCTTGCGGTTGGCATTAGCTGCCAGGTATTCCTCGGCCTCTTCAAAAGTGTGGACGTAAACCGGTGTATAACTTTGGAATTTATCGGCATAGTGAATGAGTTGCTTGGCGATCAATACTCTTTTCCCCATGACCCGAATAATATTTCCCGGTTGTTTGCTGACAATATAGTCCATTATCTGTCGCATGGTCGGAATGGCGCTTAGATGGGCGAAGACACAGTGTGAATAATCGGTGACGATATTGAAACCTGGTTTCAGATCCACTACACAAAACCGGATGTCGGTAAAGATTTTTTGTGCAACGTTTTGGGTTGCAGTGGCGGGGATCGTGATGGTCAGCCTGTTTCTTTTTAAGTCAGCGGTTACTTTATGTTTTTGACTGCCAGGCATGAATCGGCTCCAGAATGATGTTCACAGTAAGTTTGTCTTAAAATATTCACCTGAAAGAAACGATGATGGGTGAAGTTAATAGATACATGCACCATATGAAAAAAGGGTAGGGCATCGCTGGCGATTCTGGAATTTTGAGGTTTATCATGCACTTCTTGCACCCAAGGTATTGACTGCTGCCCCTTGGACTTTTCACCACTCGAAAGTAGTGGGACAGCTTAACTGCTCCCCGAAAGAAAAGTCAAGGCTAACGGAAAATTATTTACAGTCAGGCGCGGCTTTTTCCTCTGCTTCCGCCAGATTGCGGACATTCTCCATGGCGTCTTCAGCCCCTTGGAGCGGGCGGCATCCATCAGGGCGGTCATCAATTTCTGACCCAGCCCCTTGCCGCTCATGGTATCGGCCACCACCAGGGCAAATTCACAGCTTTCCCCATCCGGGTTGATGGCAAAGCGGGTCACCCCGATCTCCACCTCCCCGCCCTGTTCCGTTGTGACTGCAATCAGCGCGATTTCCCGGCTGTAATCGATCTGGGTGAAACGTACCAGCATCTCGTCGGAGAGATCCTGGACGGAGTGCATAAAGCGGAAATATCGCGATTCCGCCAACAGATTATGGACGAAGGCCTGTTCGATGTCCGGTTGCGCGGACTTGACGAATGATCATCATTTTATCGTAACTATCCAGTAGTGCCCCATCTGCTTCGTCATCGGCCTGCTTTACGTACCTATCCAGCATCAAGCTGGATAGGTACATTTTATCTTTGCTGCGAGAGCGCCAAGTTTACCATTGTTATATTTTTATTGACGCGCGACACTAAAGCGTGACAGTATGATGGCATGATTGAGTGTCGCGGCTTAA
>JACDZF010000244.1 GCA_013426795.1 Desulfocapsa sp.
CTGCCGCTCCCTGATTTACAGGGCCGGATTCCTCCCTGGAATTACTGGCCGGATTTATGGGGCATAGGCGGGGATATGACCGATTGGTCAAATAGTACCATTTTCTCAGCCCTTTCCCCGCCCGGCGCATCGTTTCCCTGATATTTTTCTCCATAAATACCAGTAGGTTTGATTGCCTGACCCGGATGTTAACGGTCTGGCATGATAAATGCTCTGAGTAAGAACAGGGCGAGATCGAACTCCCTGAGGGGTTCTTCAATGAACCAATGGCCGACTCCACCTGGACTTGGCAAACAGCGCGGGCCTTATGGGCCGGAATGGCTACAGCCAGGGAATGAGAAGAGGGTGACAGGATGACAAAATTGATCCTGTTACGGCACGGTGAAAGCGAGTGGAACAGGCAGAACCGCTTTTCGGGGTGGACGGATGTGGATCTTTCCGACCACGGCAGGATCGAGGCACGGGACGCCGGCATCAGACTTAAATCTGAAGGCTGCTGCTTCGATATCGCCTATACCTCACTGCTCAAGCGCGCCATCCGCACCCTTTGGATGGTGCTGGATGAACTTGATCAGATGTGGATTCCGGTGGAGCGTTCGTGGCGGCTCAATGAGCGGCACTACGGGGCTTTACAGGGCCTGAACAAGGCCGAGACCACAAGGCGCTTTGGCGAGGAGCAGGTGCTCCTTTGGCGCAGAAGCTATGATGTCAGGCCCCCGGCCCTGGAGGAAACGGATGCGCGATATCCGGCCCAGGATCCCCGTTATCGGCTCTTGGATGATCACGATCTGCCACGGACAGAGTGCCTCAGAGACACGGTGGAGCGCTTCCTGCCCTATTGGCACAAGTCCATTGCACCTGCCGTCAAGGCCGGAAAAAACACGCTTATCGTAGCCCACGGCAACAGCCTGCGGGCACTGGTGAAGTGTCTTGACACTGTTTCAGACAAAGATGTAGTGACGTTGAATATTCCCACCGGAATTCCCTTGGTTTATGAGCTGGATAAGGACCTGCTGCCCATCAAACATTATTACCTGGGCGATTCGGAATCTGTGGCACAAGCCATAGAGGCTGTGGCAAACCAGGCGCAAGCCCACTGAAAATACAATTTGAGTTAACAAGGCGGATTGAAGCGACGACAAATTAGTGGTCGCCATTGTTCGCCAATAAGAAAGAGGGAAAATCATGCCAAATAAAGATGGAGCAGGACCTAAAGGTAAGGGACCGAAAGACGGTCATGGAAAAGGGAAGGGAAGTGGGAATTGTAACGGGAGTTGCAAGGACACTGGCGCTGGTCAGGGAGCGATGACCGGCGGGAAAAAGGGAGACAAGGATAAAAACAAAAAATAAGCCCGATTAAAGAACAGGAATTGAGAGATTGCGAACCATCGCAGAGCCAGACAAAGAGGCTGCGGCAAGCATTCGTGTTGTTGCGAATGTCTTGCCCCCGGTCTTTTGGCTGGCTTTGTGCTGCGACTGGAGAAACAAACAGGCTGTTGAGAAAAAATATCAAAAGGGAGAGATCGTGAAACCACAGAAAATTCTTGTTATAGGCGGGTCTGCGGCAGGTGCCAAGGCGGCTGCCAAGGCCAGGAGACTTGATGAATTTGCCGAGATCACCCTTATCCAGAAAGTGCCCGATCTTTCCATGGCTGCGTGCGGGTACCCGTACTATATCGGCGGGGTCTTTAATGACCGCAAACTTTTAATCTGCACACCCACCGGTATCCCGCGTGATCCCGACTTCTTCAACAAGGACAAGGCCATCACCGCCCTGGTGGAAACCGAGGCCCTGGCCATCAATCGCAAGGAAAAACAGGTGCTTTGCCGCGATCTCAAAACCGGCAGCGAGCAGACCTTTCAGTACGACAAGCTGGTCATCAGCACCGGGGCTAAGTCCAACATGCCGCCAATCCCCGGCATCGAACTTGACGGCGTCACCACCCTTTTGACCATGGCGGATACCGATTACCTGCGCCGAATCTGTGACGAAAAGAAAATCCTCCAGGCGGTGGTCATCGGCGGTGGCTCAATTGGGGTTGAAGTCTGTGAAGCACTGTGCAATTCAGGCATCAAAGTGACGGTTGTTGAGGCCCTCGACCAGGTTTTGACCTTCCTTGACTGGGATCTGGCCCATCTGGTTGAAAACCATATGCGCAGCAAAGGGGTGCAGGTTGTCACCTCCAGCGGGGTAAAAGAATTCGGCGGCAAAGACGGCAGACTTATCGGTGTTAAACTCGCGGATGGCAGGGTTCTTGACTGTGAACTTGCCGTCATGGCCATCGGCGTGCGCCCCAACAGCGATCTCGCCAAAGCCGCCGGCCTGAAAACCGGAAAGTTCGGAGGGATTACGGTCAACGAGTACATGCAGACTTCTGATCCCGATATCTATGCAGCCGGTGACTGTGTGGAAATCGCCAGCCGGATCAGTGGCGAGCCGGTCTTTGCTCCCAAGGGCGATCTTGCCAACCTCGAAGGTCGGGTGGCGGGAGAAAATATAGTTCTTGGGAATTGCGTTACCTTTCCCGGCACATTTAACACCGGTATTTGCAAGATTTTCGACTTTTCTGCGGGCTCCACCGGCCTTTCCACCAAAACTGCCGAAGCCATGGGGCTACCTGACACCCAAACCGTGGTCAATGCCAGTCCGGATAAACCGGGATTTATGGGCGCGAAACTTCTCATATCGAAGATGCTGGTCAGCACCGGGGATCAGCAACTGCTCGGCTATCAGTGCGTGGGGCCGGGGGATGTGAGTAAACAGATTGCCACCGCTGCCATGGCCATCATGGGGAAGTTAACTGTCACCGACCTGGTCAATGCCGATCTTCCCTATTCGCCCCCCTTTTCCCTGGCCATCGACCACTTTATTGCCTCGGCCCAAATCATGCAAAACAAGCTCAAGGGCCGGATGACTGGTATTTCATCCGCAACGGTGTGGGATAAAATCCAGCGCAAGGAACAGCCATATCTCCTGGATTGTCGCACCCCCGGTGAATTCGAGGAAATGTGCCTCGGCATCGGAGAGCACCTTATGCCCATTGGCACCCTGCGCTCTCGTCTGGCCGAACTTCCAGCAGACAAGAACGCGGAGATTATTTGCTTCTGCAAGGTCTCCCTTCGCGGGTATGAAGCGGAAATCATCCTCCGGGCGCACGGCTACAGCAATGTTTCTGTGATGGAGGGTGGTATTCTGGCCTGGCCCTATCCACGGAAAAAATAAGAAATGGCCGGGGCAAAGGATGACAGCAGGGACAGGGAAGTGAGGGCAACATTGAAAAATCG
>JACDZF010000245.1 GCA_013426795.1 Desulfocapsa sp.
GGCCTGGATTGAGCTGCATCGTGACGAATTGATAGCTGACTGGGAAATTGCCGCCAGTGGCGAGAATCCTTATAAAATCAGCCCACTGTAAGGAGTGTGTCATGTATTGGGATGTCAAAGTTGTAAAACCGTTACCGGATTATTGTATCTATGTGGAGATTGACGATGGCCGGAAAGGGATATTTGATTTGAAGCCCTACCTTGATCACGGAGTTTTTCGCGAGCTTCGTAATGTGAATTATTTCAATCAGGTTGGTATTCTTTTCGGGGCGGTCACCTGGCCGAATGAGCAGGATATTGCTCCTGAGACCCTGATTGCGGAAATGTCTCCTGTGGATTCCCTTGCCTTTGGTGAGACGTTTTCATCCGATATGGAGCAAGTCGATGGTCAAAGATGATTGGGCCTCTTGTGAAACTTCAAAATACCGTTCAACAAGCGTTGGTAAAATGGTCGCTATCGTCAACTTTACGAGTGGTATCGGGAGTTGTTCCACTCTATAACTAGACTGTTCTTGCAGGTAAAAAATCGTCAACTTTACGAGTGGTATCGGGAGTTGTTCGGCAGTTTCACCCACCTGAAAAATATGGATGCAACAAAGTCTCTGGTTTCAGAAATAGTTGATGGGAATCAGAGAATGGTTGAGTGAATGACATTGCTTCGCGTAAACTGATTGTATGTTCGTGTTCATCACAGGGGGACTCTTCCACCCACTTATTCTTTCTGGAAATCGGTTCGTTCGTCATCTTTTTTATAGGAGCTGTTATGAGTCTTGACGTCCTGTTTCATCCCCAGTCGGTGGCGGTGGTTGGCGCCTCCAGGACTCCCGACAAGGTTGGTCATGATATTCTGATGAATCTGATCCGGGATGGTTTTCCCGGCTTGATCGTGCCGGTGAATCCCTCCGTTGACACCCTGCTTGGCCTGCCCTGCTACCCAAGCCTCGCGGCCTGGGGCAAGGAGATTGATCTCACCGTGATTGTGGTGCCCCAGGCCCTGGTGATGGAGGCCATAGAGGACAGTATTAAGGCCAAGACCAGGGCCATTATCGTTATCACCGCCGGATTCCGTGAGACCGGCCCCGAGGGGCAGGCGCGGGAAAAGAAGATGGCGGATCTCTGTCTGCGCTATAGTGTCAGGATTCTGGGGCCAAACTGCCTGGGACTGATCAATACCGAGGCCAAATTGAATGCCTCCTTTGCCGGCTCCATGCCAAAACCGGGCGGGATCTCCATCTTCTCCCAGTCCGGGGCCTTGTGCACCGCCATGCTGGATCTGGCCGCGGGCAGGCATCTGGGGCTGGCCAAGCTGGTCAGCATCGGCAACAAGGCGGATATCAGCGAGGTTGATCTGCTCTCCTATCTCGGTCAGGATGAGCAGACCAAGGTCATCGTCGGCTACCTCGAAGATATCGCCACCGGCTCCAATTTTGTCAAGGCGGCGGAGGAGGCCGCCACCCGGAAACCGGTGATTATCCTCAAGTCGGGAACCACCACCGCCGGCTTGAAGGCAGCGGCTTCCCACACCGGTGTCCTGGCCGGGGTCGATACCGCCTATGGCGCGGCCTTCAAACGTTCCGGCGTGGTGCGGGCCGATACCTTTGACGCCCTCTTTGATTATGCCACCGCCCTGGCCATGCAGCCCCTGCCCAAGGGCAACCGGATCCTGATTATCACCAATGCCGGCGGGCCGGGAACCATGGCCGCCGATGCGGTGGAGAAGGCCGGGATGGAGGTGGCCGAGCTTGACCGCAACACCGCCACCGCCCTGCGTGCCCAGCTGCCCCTGGCGGCCAGTGTCGGGAATCCCATTGATGTTCTGGGCGATGCCGATCCGGCCCGCTATGTGTCTGCCATTGAGGCGGCCCAGGCCGACCCGGCCGTCGATGCCATCCTCGTGATTCTCACTCCCCAGGCCATGACCCGGTCGGCGGAGACGGCCATTGCCATTGCCCGCGCCCTGGATGGCTCCAAGCCGGTGGTGGCCTCATTTATGGGCGGCAAGGATGTGATGCCGGGCCGCCAGGAGCTTGCCGTCGCCGGCCTTCCCGATTATGAATCCCCCGAACGGGCCGTCTCCGCCTTGAAGGCCATGGTGGAATACGCCGCCTGGAAAGCGCGGCCACCGCGTCTGGTGACCCGGTTCCGGGTCAATCGACGACGGGTGGAGCGGATTATCAGCCGCCGCCAGCGTACCGGCATGCTCCAGCTGGGGGAGGTGAAAGGAAAGGATATCCTCGGGGCTTACGGGTTCCGGGTTATGGACGGCTCCCTTGCCGGCAGTGCCGACGAGGCGGTGGAGATCGCCGAACGGATCGGCTATCCGGTGGCGATGAAGATCGTCTCTCCCGATATTATCCATAAAAGTGATCTGGGCGGGGTCATGCTCAATGTGGCAAGCGGCGACGCGGTGCACGATTCCTTTGATCTGATGATGCTGAAGATCCTGAAACGGGTGCCGAAGGCCTTTATCGAAGGGATCTATGTGGAGCAGATGGCCACCAAGGGGCTGGAGGTTATCATCGGTATGAGCCGCGATCCCCAGTTCGGGCCGATGCTTATGTTCGGTCTGGGCGGAATCTTTGTGGAGGTGATGAAGGATGTCACCTTCCATCTGGCCCCCATTACTGAAAGCGAGGCCGTCCAGATGCTTCTGGCCACACGATCCTATGCCATGCTTGAAGGCAGACGCGGGCAGAGGGGCGTGGATATTACCGCCATCGCCTCGGGCTTGCAGCGGATCAGCCAGTTGACCACCGATTTTCCACAGATTCTGGAGCTGGATATCAACCCCTTTATCGTCGGTGAATTTGGTTCCGAACCGGTGGTGGCGGATGCCCGCATGACCCTGGCCCCCTTACCAGGTGAGGCTGATAAGAAGGAATAGGGATAACGATATGCCCTTGATGCGCGGCATACGAGGCTGGAGATGGTGAAACTTGCTGAAGGTTTCGGCTATTTCGGTATGGTGCATTTTGGGATGTTGGTTGGATTTTGCGAGACGCCACGCAAAGAACCAGCCGGGAGAGACTGGCGTTTCTTTGGCGCGGCATAAGAGGCTGGAGATCCTGGAATCAAGAAAAAGACCTTGCTGTTTGAGACGAGTGCTTTTTGGGGTGTGGGTTGGATTAGGCGAGACGCCACGCAAGGAACCAGCCGGAAGGGACTGGCTGTTTCCTTGGCGCGGCATAAGAGGCTGGAGATCCTGGAAGCAAGAAAAAGACCTTGCT
>JACDZF010000246.1 GCA_013426795.1 Desulfocapsa sp.
GACCAGGAAGCCTTGGGCTGTCGCGGGTAGTTGAATTTGCGGGCCCGGTACCAGGTCATGCCGCCCAGCATGGTGGCCAGGATCAGCCCCGGGATGACACCGGCCATGAACAGGGAGCCCACCGAGGTGTTGGTGGCCACCGAGTACATGACCATGACAATGGAGGGCGGGATGAGAATGCCCAGGGCGCCGGAGGTGGTGACCACGCCTGCCCCGAATTTCATGGGGAAGCCGGCCTTGACCATGCCCGGCAGGAGGATGGAGCCGATGGCCACCACCGTGGCCGGAGAGGAGCCGGAGACGGCGGCAAAGAGGGCACAGGCCATAACCCCGGCCAGGGCCAGACCGCCATGCCAGTGGCCGACCATGGAGGTGGCGAAGTTGATCATCCGGCGGGCGACGCCGCCATGGGTGAGGAAATTTCCGGCCAGGATAAAGAAGGGAATGGCCATGATCTCAAATTTTTCGATGCCGGTGAACAGTTTCAGGGCCACCGATTCCAGGGGAACCTGGGTCATGGTGAAGAGGAAACTCAAGACCGTCAGACCAAGGGAGATGGAGATGGGCATGCCGGTGAGCATCAGGGCCAGCAGAATGCTGAAGATAATAAGCGCGCTCATTTGATGTTCTCCTTCTCTTCTTCAATGCCATCCACATGGCCATGGTCGTGGTGGGGCAGGTCTCCGGTGCGGATGAACTGGACCATAACCTGGAGAAAACGGAAGCACATCAGCGAAGAACCCAGGGGCACAGCGCCATAGACGATCCAGGTCGGCCATTCAAGGTCAGGGGTGGTCGGGCCTTGTGGTATGCCGGTGGTCGCCTTGCCCAGGAGGGTGTAAACGGCGTAATGCATGCCGTTTTCCCAGACAAAGTTGGCGCCCAGGGTGGCGACGATGGCGGTGAATGTGGCTCCGGCGAAGAGACCGAAGATGATGAACTTATTGCGCAGAGGCCTTTGCATCTGGTTGATCAGCACATCGACACCGACATGGATGCCGGTACGCACCCCGTAGGCCGCCCCGAATTTGGCCATCCACACAAACATGATGATGCACAGCTCCTGGGTCCAGCCGAAATTCACCCCCAGCAGCCAGTCCTGAACGCCTGGAATGGGAACGCCCGCCGCATACCGGTGCATTACCGCCACAAAGATGATCGTGGTCGCCCCACCCATAAGAAAGGTGATGAACCACTCCTCCAGATGATTAAGAATCTTCATACCCCTTGAATCCTCCCGAAAAAAACAGAGGACGGCCAGATTTCGCTGGCCGTCCTCTGTTTTTCTTACCTGTAGAGATGAGCCTTATTTCTTGAAATTAATGGCCTTATACACGGCTTCAATGGTATCTTTGCCGATACGGTCAGCCATTTTTTCGTGCACCGGAATAAGGACCGTGCGAAAGGCCTCACGTTCCTCGGGAGTGAGAACGGTGACTTCGGTCTTGCCCGTGGCCTTCACCGCTTCGAGGTCTTTGATGCTCTTCTCATTGGCCATATGGTTGGCATAGACGGTGGCCTCTTTCATCGCAATTTCCAGTTGCGTGCGAATATCGGCTGGCAGTCCATCCCAGAATTTTTTGTTGACGATAACCGCATAGCCAAGATAGCCGTGGTCGGTGATGGCCATGTATTTTTGTACTTCCTGCATCTTCTGGGTGTAGAAGTTGGAGATGGGGTTTTCGGTGCCATCGACAACGCCGGTCTGCAGGGCCTGATAGACCTCGGAGAAGGCCAGGGTCTGGGGAATGGCCTTCAAGGCCTGCATCTGGGCTTCAAGAACCTTGGAAGACTGGATGCGGAGTTTTTTGCCCTTCAGATCAGCAGGGGTCTTGATGGGAGTGTTGGCGGAGAAGGACTTGAAACCATTGTCCCAGTAGGCCAGTCCTTTGACCCCTTTTGGCTCAAGTTTGTCAAGGAGCTGCTGACCAACGGGGCCTTGGGTAATCTTGTGCAGATCCACGTCGTTATTGAAGATATAGGGCAGGTCGAAGACCTCAAAATCCTTGACTCCCAGGGGGCCGAATTTAGCCAGTGACGGCGCCAGCATCTGCACCGCGCCAAGCTGCAGGGCCTCCATCTCTTCCTTGTCCTTATAGAGCTGGCTGTTGGGATAGACCTCAATCTTTACCTTGCCCTGGGTCAACTCTTCGGCCCGTTTTTTGAAAAATTCGGCAGCCTGTCCTTTCGGGGTATCAACGGCAACAACATGGCTGAACTTGATGGAGATCGGTTCAGCAAACACTGGAGTGGCCAGCATGGCCGCTGAAATTGTGAGTGCCATTAAGGCCTTTGTGACGGATTGAAACATAATACTCCTCCGATTTCTGGGGTTGGACTCCTGGGATCACTGCTGACAGTGATGTTGATTGCCGGTCGGCCGTGCATGTTTCCTGAGGAAATGATCAGAGAGACATTGTAAAAATTGCCTTTTCATTCAAGCTCCGCCCTTCCCTCATCACTCAGTCCGCGAACCGTCACCTCGGGGTTCGCGGATAATCTGAGCCGGTGCCTTGAACCTGAAAAGAAAACGCAAATTTTAAGGGGCCCCCGCAATTTTACTGGATCGACTATAACAAGATAAGGGATAAAGTTAAAAGAATATAATGATGAAGGGGCGGTGAAATTGCCCTTATTCCAGAGACCCTTTCAGCTCGATGCCGCCTCGCCCGGATGACTATATATTGGGAATAATCAGGACGGGCACCTTGGCCATCCGGGCAACCCGTCTGGTGGTGGAGCCCATGACCTTGCTCCCGAGGATGCTTTTGATCGACTGTCCCATAATGATCATATCCACCTTTAACGCTTCGGCGGCGGTGAGAATCTCCTCACTGGGCCTGCCGGCGATCACCTTCATCTCTTTGACCGGGATGGTATCCTCATCCTGCCCTTCGAATTCTTCATCGTGGAACTTGTTGATGCGCTCCTTCATCTTGGCGATGATGTCTTTCTCTCCCTCTTTCTGGTGGCCATCAATGTCCATGTTCGGCATATAGGCGGCAATCACTGCCCGAGCGGTTTCGCTGAGCGGCTCCACAATATGGAGCATGATAATCGAAGCCTGATGAGCCCTGGCCTGGGCAATGGCGTGCCTGAAGACGGGCCGGGTATGTTCTCCGAGGTCAGTGGCATAGAGTATGGTGGAAATTTTTGGAATGAGAGGCATGGCAGGATCTCCTTGGGAAGTGCTTGGTTGAGGGTGAATCTTT
>JACDZF010000247.1 GCA_013426795.1 Desulfocapsa sp.
CTCAGATTTTCTGCTGAACCCCTTTTCTTTTTACATTTGTCCACATTCTCCCGCTTTTTCCATTCGATTGCCAGGCCATCCCACCCCTTGACAAGGAGTTGCAGCATCGAAGCATGGAGCAGAAGCATCTTTCCGGTGCTGAACCTGCTGATCCCCAGCAGGATTTTCCATGCTTTGAGAAGGGTCGCGGGGAAATTCAGCTTGTGCGATCATTCCTGGATCAAGCGTTCTCCTTGCGGTTTGAATCTGAATCGTTGGGCCGGAAGATGATTGGTTGAGGAAACTCTCAGCAATCCACTACCCCACGGACACTCCGAGAATCCCACCAGTTACAGCGGTCACAGTCATCGCACGAGCTCCTCCGAGGGTGACTCGCAACGGGGCGCGACCAAGCGGCGCAGTAGCACCAATCATGGGGTTCGCGGTCGAGACGATGGCATCATCCAACCCGAGCACCGCAATGCGCAACCATCCTTCCCGCCCACTGTGGCGCAGTGCTTTATTGCTGCCGGTATCTGATTGTCATCATGGGACAAGGCTTGCTGCCATACACTTGCAATCAGCCGAGCAGGGCAAAACCATCATGGCCGGCAGGGGAGGAGGAGTTACTGAGCAAGACGAAAAGCAATACCGCGACCAATCTATAGATGCCAGCCTTGAGCCGTCACGAGAGCATGGTGGGCAACACCAGGCCCATTGACAATTAATCACCCCAGTATTCCGGGCGATTGTAATGACGATGCAACCTAGTCTCATAATCTCGGTTGAGCAGAGATTCCTCAGTGTATTCCGGGGATTGCCTGATGGCCTCAAGGGAAAGATTGACAAAGACTTTGGACTCACCCCAACTTACACGCTCAATCCATTTTGTTGAAACCAGGACCTTCCTGCCCGGCCACCAATTCTGTGTATCGATTATGAAATATCGAATTGTCCACGTCTCGTCATCGATGATAAAATCCACAATGTGGCCTATCTCACCATCTGAAGCCTGAATGGTATAACCACTCACCTCGCGCGTGCTGCGCAAATGAGGATCCCATGGATTCTTCCCGGAGGAGGACTCTCCCCACCTTTTGCGGTCACGAAGAATGTAAGGGTACGATCCCCACATGTAGGGGCCATCCCAGTACATCGGCATTCCAAAATAGCCGCTGTAGGCTGTCTCGAATTGTCGAGAGACGGGCAAATCACTCTCCAAAGAAGGGCTGTCCTCAATCTCCTTTTTGGTCAAATCAATGGAGACATGTTCCTCTTTGGTATTCGCGGCGGCCAGCGCATACGGTGAGATCAATACCTGCCTGCCGGTAAGCCAATTTCCGGTGTCAGCGACCAGATAGCGCACCGTCCAGTGCCGGTCATCGAAGTAAAATTCTTTGACCTTTCCTATTTCCCCGTCAAGGCTGTCTAATGTGTACCCTTTGAGTTTTTTGGCTTTGATAAGCATGATTGGATCCTTATACTGGTGGATTTTGGTTGCCCTTGGCGGTTATCGCCTGGTCGGCAGCGTATGGGGAAAATCGTTTTCTCAGTGATCTCTCCAATTTTTAAAACTCCTGTCTTCCAGCTCCTCGCAACAGAAAAAAAAGGCTGCCACTGCGAGGGCGGTTCGATCCCATTGAACCTTGCATGTCTGCGGAATGATCTCAGGTCAGCAGAAGGAGAATGCCGAATTTCCTCCTTGTGGTCCAACCCGCAAATGAAGTGTTACTCAACAAATCCTGAAGACCACTCAACCTTAATTTGATTATCCACGGAGAAAACCCCGCAAGTACTCCAGGCAGTCCGTTCAGCTTCCTCCCGCTCAAGATAGTTTTCAACGGTACCGCGAAGCACCACCTTGTTTCCGGCAATATCCACCGTGATAGTATCTGCATCAACCAGGGAATTTCGCTCAAAGGCCGATGCAATGGCCGCTTCCACATCAACTGCCACCAGTTCGGGTTTTATCGAAATCAGGTTTGTTACCCCTGTAACGCCCGCCAGATACCGCACGGCGTCTTCAGCCGTCTGTTTCTGATGCCACCATTCCACCTGGCCTTCCAGCGTGACCCAACCTTCCCTCACCGTGATCTGAATGGTTTGCGCGGGAATCGATGTTGACCACTCGATTTGATGTGCTGCTTCCGTGGCAATATCACCATCGGTGCGATGCAGAGAACTGGGCAACTTGACTTCGATATCGTCCGCGATTGCCTTTACCCCGGCTACCCGCTTCACTACCCGCACAGCGCCATATTTTTCACTGAAGCTGGGCACAGAACCGTTCAGTGTCACGACCCCATTTTTTACCAGAACCCCGATATCCGTTCCCTTGACGCTTGGCTCATATTCGAGCTCAGCGAGCACGTCGGTTTTTAACTGGGTGTCCGTTCTTGCCATATTTCTTTCCATGGTTCCCTTCCCTTGATACTGCGAATTGATAAAAACCAGCGTTTCGGTCTCCATGCATCTGGAGAGTCCAGCCAAGTACCTTATCCGGCACAAGGAAACATCAGTTTGATCGTCGACTTATTTCATTCAGGTTAAAATATTTCAGTGACTGTAAAGGAGAAACTTGATCGACCGCATGCCGTTCCTGCATGCGAACAATCTGTTTTTATGGATTGATTCCAGTGTTTTGAATCACTGGAACTCCTTTGTCGAGGGAGACCAAATCAGGCGCAACTCGACGCGTCATTGCAACATCCCACCATGAGCTGATTGTCCACTGAGTAAACCCCGGAGGCGGACCAGGCTGCCCGTTCGGCTTCATCCCGCTCGACAAAGTTGCGCACATGACCACTGAGCAGCACCTTGTTTCCGGCAATCTCCACTTTAATATTTTTCGTGCTCAGCAGGGCATTTCGTTCAAAGGCGGAGGTAATGGATGTTTTGACCTCAGAGAACATCAGTTTTGGTTTGATCGAAATCAGATTGATCACTCCTTTGACGCCTGCCACATAGCGCACGGTATCCTCGACCGCCTGTCTCTGGTACCACCATTCCTCATCACCTTCCAATGTCAGCCAGCCTTCACTGACCATAACCCGGACGGATCCTGCTGGAATCAACGGTGACCTCTCAATATGCTTGAGGGCGGCAGAGGCGATATCTCCATCGTTGCGGACATCAGAATCCGAAAGCCTGACTTGAATGTCGTCAGCGATTCCTTTGACCCCGGCTACCCGCTTCACTACCCGCACAGCACCAAATTTTT
>JACDZF010000248.1 GCA_013426795.1 Desulfocapsa sp.
ATATTCATCTGGGGCCGACACTGCCCGCCTTTATCACCCCCAACGTGCTCAATGTGCTGGTGGAAAACTTCAACATCAAACCGGTCACCACCCCCGAGGCTGACCTCAAGGCCATCCTTGGCTAAGAAAAAACTCTTCTAACGGGGCACGGCTTTTTGCAGCGTGTCCCTGCCATTTCCGTGCGTCCACCGGCGAGACAGCCAAGGAAGCAATGGCAGCAAATCATAAAATTTGGTACTTTCAGCAGCAGATAACCTGATTGTCGATTTTTTTATCCCTTTCCAATTCAACTCCAGGAGCTGATATGAATCAAAAAACCTACTCCGTCGTTCCCGGCCTCAATATGGGCCTGTTTTCCCCCAAAGAACTGGCGGAGATTGTGGCCGTCATCAATAAATACCATGTCCCCATGACCAAGATCACCTCGGCCCAACGGCTGGGGCTTCTGGGCATGGAGGAAGAGGAACAGGCACGACTGAAGGCCGAGTTGAAACCCTTGACCCGCCCGGTGGCGGTGAATGGCGTCCATTATGTCCAGGCCTGTCCCGGTTCACAGTGGTGCAAATACGGCACCAGTGATTCGCTGGCCCTGGGCCGACGCCTGGAGCAGCTCTCCTTTGCCGAGCCCCTGCCGGGCAAGGTCAAGATCGGTGTTTCCGGCTGCCGGATGTCCTGCACCGAGCCCTATGTCCGTGATGTGGGCATCTTTGCCACTAAAAAAGGCTGGACCCTGCTCTTTGGCGGTAATGGCGGCGGCAATCCGCGCCTGGGCGAGATCGTGGCCGAGGGACTGAGTGATGATCAGGTGGTGGAACTGGTAGAGAAATGTCTGCGCTTCTATCAGGACAATGCCAAGTTCAAATCCCGCACCGCCCGCTTTATGGAGCGTATCGGCATCGATGCCCTCAGAAAAGGGGTCTTATCCGAACCCCTTGGAGTCTCGGCCGACCCCCGATAAACCGGACAAGAATTTCAGGAGCAACTTCCATGCAGTGTCCTGGACAAGATAACCGCTACTGGAGCGGCGAGGCCGTCTTTGAGATCCCCTGCCCCCATTGCGGGACCATGCTCGAATTTTTCAAGGACGACAGCCAGCGCCTGTGCAAGCAGTGCGGACACAGGGTCTTAAACCCGAAGATCGATTTTGGCTGCGCCTCCTACTGCCCCCATGCCGAACAGTGCATGGGCTCCCTGCCTGCCGGGCTGCGGATCGAACATGCTGAACTTTTTAAGAAAAAGCTGGCGGTCGCGGTTGAAAAACAACTCCTCGATGCGAAACAAAAATATCTCCTGGTGCGCAAAAGGGCAGAGTTTGCGGAACAACTCTGCCGACAGGAAGGTGGCAATATGGCGGCCGTCGTCACTGCCGCCATGCTCTCCGAGTCTACGACCCCTCTGAGTTTACTCAATGAGCTCAAGGCCGCAGACGAGATGATCGGGGAGGTGACCAGACTGCTCGCCCGCAGCCCCGCCCGCAATGACAGTGAGAGGCTCTCCGCCGCCGTCTTCGACGATGCCTGCCTCCTTGGGGATCTGAGCCTGGACATCTCGGCAAACCTCGCAAGCCCCTGCCAGACTGCCACGGGAAGAGAAGAGGCAGCAGCCATCCGGGCAAAAACCGGTGGCTAGCCGGGGACTCCTTCCACTTCCGGACCCCGCCGGATCGCCGCGAACACTCCAAACCCCTCCATCGCTTCTCCCGCAGACCATCAGAGATTCCCGCGCCGTTTCCCGGTCTGCCCCCTGAGCAGCGGTTTCATCACACTCCGGGAAAATATTTTTTCATCAACTTGATTCAAGTCAAGGCGCATGAAAATATTGCGGCTATAATCAGGGACATGTCAGCAGGGATCGACAGAACTCCCTTTCAGATTCAACCCCTCTTCCCATACAAGGACTTCACCATGAAAATAGTACGAAAGATTATCGAGATCGACGAGGAGCTGTGCAACGGATGCGGACAATGTGTGACGGACTGCGCGGAGGGCTCATTGCGGATCATTGACGGCAAGGCCCGACTGGTCTCCGACAACCTCTGCGACGGGCTGGGCGCCTGCCTGGGTGCCTGCCCCACCGGCGCCTTGCGGATCGTTGAACGGGAGGCCGAGGATTTCAGCGAAGAGGCGGTACACGCGTTTCTCGCCAGCCAGAAAAATCAGGGGGAGCAGAGGCAAGGGCCCCAGACTGGCACCAGACCGTCCGGCTGTCCATCGGCCCAGCTCCAGAGCTTTGCCCCCTTAAGCAACTGTCAGTCGGCCAATACCCCAACCGCCATGGGCGGTGCCGCCTCTGCCCTTAGCCACTGGCCGGTACAGATTCGTCTGGTGCCGCCAACCGCACCCTTTCTCCAGAATGCCGACCTGCTGGTGGCCGCCGACTGTGCCGCCGTCTCCGCTCCCAATTTTCATGGAGATTTTCTCACCGGCAAGGTGGTGATGATGGGCTGTCCCAAATTTGACGACGCCAAGAGCTATGTCCAGCGCTTTGCCGAGATCATCAGGACCTGTAATCTCAAAAGCCTGACCATCCTGATTATGGAAGTCCCCTGCTGCGCCTCCATGGTCGGGATCATCAAGGAGGCCATGGAACTGGCAGGGAAATCCGTGCCGGTGGAGCAGATTACCCTGTCCAGACAGGGCGAGGTGCTTGCCCTCAGCAACTGGTAATTCCATTTCTAAATCTAAAGTGAATTTATTATCCGAGGCCAAGCGACGATAGAATGCACCAATTGATGGTTTTGTTCCATTTTTAATAATGATGCCGACAAGTGATCTTCAAGGGCACCAATGGTTTTAAATACACGATTGTGAAAAGACTTTTCTCGTAATTCGTCCCATAAATGCTCAACTGGATTAAGCTCAGGAGCATAGGGTGGTAATTTTATCAATCGCATATTCTTTGGAATAACAAGCGTTTCCGAGCGATGCCAACCAGCTCCATCAGCAATCATGACGATCCGATCAGTCGCGTGTCTTGCTGCCACCTCATCAAGAAACAACTGCATACATGAGGTGTTTACATACGGCAAGATCAATGAATCCAGAACACCATCGACTACAGAAACAGCGGCATATGCATACGTATATTCCTGTGTCACCATGGCACGACAAACAGGACGAAAAGGCTTGGGACACCAGCAATACCTAATATCCGAGATACGACCAAAACGAGCCTCGTCTTGGAACATCAACCTGATTG
>JACDZF010000249.1 GCA_013426795.1 Desulfocapsa sp.
ACCGCCATAATTGCAGGATGTCCAATCGAGCAGAACAGCATATTCTGTACTTTGCCAGTCCTCGTTTCCTCTCTGGTGCCGATAAGAGAGAATGACCTTATCGACTTCGGTACGCACCCTGATGGATGCCACCTTTTCACCATTGCGCAACCAGTCCAGGCTGAAATTCTGGCCAGGTGCCAGCAAGCCCTTCCGCTGTAGGAAGCGGACATCTAAGACATAATGATTTCCAGTCGTATTTTTGGAACTCACGCGCCAGCGCCGCCCACTCCATTGACCACCCATTTTTTATGCTCCGATTTTACCGAAATCATTAAGGTATATTCAATAGTTGCTTTTCCATTAATTATCAAATAATCCATGAAATGCCCGTCCACATTGGGTTTATGGAATTCAACATATATTCATATTAAACAGATTCTGTTCATTTAACCCTTGCCTCGCAACTCTTTTAACTTGATAAGCATGGCCAATATCCGTTCAAACTTCCGGTCAAGGTGGGTTTCATAGCGTGACAGCTTTTCCAGACGCTCAGCTTTTAACCCTTCACCCAGGGTTTGGGCCTTGATTGAGTAATGATGCCGCGCCTCTCTTTCCATGCTGATACAGATCGGCCAGAGATGTTTGTCGATAAATTCAGCCAATCCTTCACTATTTGGCTGGTATTCATCTTCCTCAACATACGACTCCCACCAGTCCCTGTTCTCAGGCAGCAGAACCTTGAGCGCTTTTTTGTAAGCAGTTGGGCCACCTTTACGAAGTATTTCAGATGCCCTTTCGGTGCATTCCAAGTCATGCTTGGTTTCCTTTTGTGACTGTGCCACTTGTTCCTGTGTTGCCTCCATTAAATCCTGCATGTCGGAGGGCTTATCAGGCATTCCACGGCCAAATGGTACGGCTGATTGCGCTGGTTTTGAGTATGAATCGGTCGCCACGCTATACAGCCCTCGATTGATTGCAGCTCCTTCTGCCAACAACACCCGCCGCTTCCGCCACATGATGCCAGCCAGTTCTTCGACAAGGTGCATTTCAGTGGGGCCTGTGGGAAAATGCTCATCCACCAATGCCGCCAGGAGCTCAGAAAATATCCCTTCATCTTCATGGGGCAATACAGCCAGGGTAGATAAGACACCATGCTTCACGGCATTGTATCGCACTGGCGCATAATTGCCTTTTGGCATTTCTTCAAATTCACCTGCCGGAAAAAGGGCCACGATACTGTTATCAGATTGCTGTTCCATATTGGTCTATCCCCTTGGCTTTTGTTTGATCGGTCGTGCCGTCTGTGTGATCGGCTGTCCAGTCGCTGTCTGGAATTGAAAAACAATGACACCATTATTTTGAATAGTGATCCCAAGACTTGCCTGCTCCCATATTCCCATCCACATCAAGCCTTTTGATTTATTCCGCCGGTACAGTTCACGGCCAGTCCAGCCAAATTGACGAAGTTCTTGTCGATGATCCTGCAACCATTTCAATGCGATAGGTGAAACCTGATGCCTCAATTTGTCAATAGGTGGCTCCTCAAGGGTACGCAGTTGGTGTGCCCCCTTCGGCCAACATGAGGTGGGCTCGTCAATAAATTGATTCTTGATATTACATCCAGTCAGTATGCTGATAATCTCGCCCTTGTGGCTCTTCAACTCTGCCAACAAGTGGGGTGGTATTGTGCCCCTCCTGCTGGCCATCTTCAGGGTACCGTCAAGGAGATAAATCTTGCCGCCATGTGATTCAACATCTCTTATAATTTGGAGTGCGCTCATATATCAGTCACCTCCATTTCTTCATCAATATTTGAATTGCTTAACGAATTTAACGAATTAACTAATTTAATCGGGTCAGATTTAACATCCGGGGTATTTAATTCGTTAATTAGTTTAATTCGTAGAGTGTCTTGAGAAAAACGGTATATCTTTGTCGGGGCTCCACGGTGGTTTTTCTGCTTCTCAAATATTACCTGGTTCGATGCAATGAGCTCAGAAAGTGCAGATTCTAGTCTGCCCTTAGTGATGTTGTTCTGGAATAGACCATGTATCTCGGTTCCAGAAAGTTGACCCTTTTTTAAGGCTTCGAGGATGGTCAGCGCTGTGGTGTCGGTCTGCCTCCCATGAAAGATATAGACCGCCGATTGCCTGCAATAATCCCAGAAAGCTATCCCCGCTTCCAGGTGGTCAAGCGTGATCTCTGTTTCCCCGTCCAGCAAGCAGTAGATCATTGCCAGCCTCAGAGCTTGAGCCTCCCCACGATTAGTCACACACCCCACCAATCCCGGCCTATCTTTGGTCAGGTCTGCGTAGTAGCGGTCGCACCATGCCTGCCTTGCTGCAAGGCTCAGATTGACCACTGTACCACCTCTTACCTGCCGCAGAATCCGTATCAGCTTTTCTTGAATTTCAAGAAGCTCTTGTTCCGGCATTGGCTGCGGGTCTGGTATCAGTTTTAAGCGTTTGGCGCAGATCCAGAGAATCCGATTTGCAAAACCATTGAACCCTTCAGACTCGTTAAGTTTTGCGTGTAGTTCCTGAAGGGTGATATGGCTTACCCATCCAACATGCCCCCCGGTGGCCGTGGTCTTATTGTTCTTGGTCAGGGGGTCAAAGTTCCCGCTGTCCCATGCCTGCCGGATAATCATCGAAAGGGTGTTGCCCTCTCGCTTGGTGTTTGCCAAGACTCCCCCAAATTCTTCGTCAATGACAAACAGCCGTTTATCCTCAATGCCTGGATCGACAAGGACTTCGCACTGCTCTTTAGCATCCCACTTACTCACGCCGTCGCGAATAGCGTAAATAATCCCTTCCCCTGAAGAAAAAGGGCCTTTGCTTGATCGTGCCGGATAATATGGAGTGTGCCTATCTATATCGACAAGGTCAAACAGCTTCGCGACAGGCTTATTACTGGTGCCCTTGCGAGACTTGCCAGAAGCACCAACAACAACCGTCGCCAACCTAGACCGGTGCTTTGTATCGCCTACATTCATGTAGGTTTCAGGGCCAACCTCCACGCCAAAACGAACAAGGAATGTTGCCAGTATAGCAGCGGGGTCTGCCTCGCTGTCCCTGGTGGCAAGCTCAATAAAATCTTTGGCTATCCCTCGATAAGCTCTTTGATCCATGACCGGCCATTCCGGTGTCGTTGGCTCCCATTCCACAATGG
>JACDZF010000250.1 GCA_013426795.1 Desulfocapsa sp.
TAAGGGAGGCCTATGGCACCAATAAATGACATGATATGTGATGAGATCAGGGTTCAGGCCCGGAAACTTCTCGAGACCGGAGAGGTGGCTGCGTTTATCGGGTATGCCGCCGGCTCCCTGCCGATGACGGTAAAGCCCCTGGTGGTAAGGCGCCCGGAAGATTGCGCGCGCCTCGTGTGGAACTCCTTCTGCGTCTTGAATCTGGCGACGTATCTGCCCGAGGTGCTGCGCTCGGTGGAATCGCCGCACGACCCGCGTGATCCCAAGCCGGAGGAACCTCAGCCCAAGGTGGCGATCCTTGCCACCGGCTGCTGGTCGCGCAATATCGCGATCCAGATCCAGGAGAAACGAGTGGCCCGGGAGCGGGTGCTGGTCATTGGCATCGGCAGTCGCGGCATGGTGAGCCGGGCCAAGGTGAAGGCGCTTTTTCCCGGACAGGAGATTTTGACGGTGGAAGAGGGCGATCATGAACTCCTTGTGCGGGGCCCTGATTTTACCGAGACCATCAATCGCTGGTCCGTGGTCCGGGATAATTGCCGGACCTGCGCCCATCCTGATCCGGTGCTGGTGGATATGCGGATTGGTGAGCCGGTCTCGGAGCGGAAAAATCCCCAACCTTTTCAGCAGGTGGAACTCATTGAACAGAAATCAGGAGAGGAGCGCTGGGCCTGGTTTCGCGCTGAGTTTGCCACCTGTATCCGCTGCTATGCCTGCCGCAATGTTTGTCCGCTCTGCTACTGTCCCACCTGCTTTGTCGATGATGCCAGACCCCAGTGGCTGGGGAAGAGTCTGGATGCGGTGGATACCGGAATGTTCCATATTCTGCGGGCCCATCACTGTGCCGGGCGCTGCACCGACTGCGGGGCCTGTGAATCAGTCTGCCCCATGGGAATAAATATGCGCCTGCTGACCAAAAAGCTGAACAAGGATGTCCTGGAGCTTTTCGGAATTGAGGCGGGCATGGAGCCGGAATCCCCCCTCCCGCTGACGACCTATCCCCCTGCCGGTCCTGAATTTATTGTGGCCGATCTTGCACCTGTGCCGGCCCGGAAACCTTTTGAGGCGGTGGCTGTGCCACCGGCAGAGGGAGAGAAATCATGCAGACCGTGATGATTTCCCCTGCTGAACTGGACGGGCTGATCCAGATCTGGCAGAAATCCTATCCTGTCTATGTCCCGGCACTGGCCAGGCCGGCTGCTGCCGCCACGGATTGCGCCCCCGGCTGGCGAAGAATCCTGGCAGACGAGCCCTTGACCCTGCCGGTGGGGCCCACCCCGGCGTCGGTGAAGACCTTTTTCTTTCCCCAGCCGGAAACCATGATGACCTTTAGCCTGGAGGAGAATCATCCCGAAGGGGGGGGAATGCGGGAACCCCTGGACTCCAGGGGGATGCAGGTGGTCATGGGGGTGCGGCCCTGTGATGCCGCAAGTGTGCTCCTCAACCAGTTGCCATTTGCTGAAGATCCATTTTTCATGGCCCATTGTCAGCGCACGGCCCTGGTGGGATTTACCTGTGAGACCAGGCTCTCCACCTGCTTCTGCACCGAGATGGGAGGCTCGCCCTACCAATGCGCAGGGCTGGATCTGGCCCTTACTCCGCTCCAGGAGGGGTTTCTCCTCGAGGTGTGCAGCGAGAAGGGCGAGATTCTGATGGCCGGCTGCAATCTGGTTGCGGCATCGGAGGGCGATCTGGCCGCCCTCAGCGCCCTGCGTCAAGGGACGGCAGCCAAGGATTCTCCCCAGCTTGAGGGGCTGAAGGCCTGTGCGCTGAACCGCCTCTATGACGCGCCCATGTGGCAGGAGCTTGGAGAGGCCTGCATCAACTGCGGGACCTGTACCTTTCTCTGTCCCACCTGCTTCTGCTTTGACGTGCAGGATGAGGTGGTGCGGGGGCAGGGGCGGCGCATCCGCCTCTGGGACTCTTGCATGTTTCCCCTCTACAGTCAGCACACCTCCGGACATAATCCCCGAGGCAAAAAGCTGCAACGTACGCGCAACCGCTTTCTTCATAAGCTGAAATATTTTCCCGATCGCTTCGGCCCATTTTCCTGTGTGGGCTGCGGTCGCTGTATCGGGGATTGCCCCGTCAATATCGATATCCGTGCGGTTCTCAAGGATCTGGTCCGCCTTACGGAGCTGGAGTAAGCGATGATTTCCTTTCTACCCTATCCGGTCCGGATTAAAGACATTGTGGTGGAAACCGAAGATGGAAGCCTCAAAACCTTTACCCTTGCCTTTGAACAGGAGCGCCACCAAAGGGCCTGGCAGCATATTCCGGGCCAGTTTGTCATGCTTTCGGTGGCAGGCGCCGGTGAAGCCCCTGTCGGGCTTGCCTCTTCGCCCGCAGAAGAGTCCCTGCTCTGTACGGTCAATCGCGCCGGTCTGGTGACCAGCGCCCTGCACCAGTTGAAGGTCGGAGATCGTCTGGGGCTGCGCGGCCCCCTGGGGAATGGTTTTCCTCTGGATGGGGCGATCAAGGGCAAGAATCTGGTGCTGATTGCCGGCGGCTTTGCGGTGACGATTCTTCGCTCCGCCCTGATGTTTGTGCTGGCACATCGTCAGGACTATGGCCGGATTACCTTTATTTATGGTGCCCGCAGCCCGGGGATGCTTCTTTATCAGGAGGAGTTACGGCAGTGGGCGCGACGGGAAGACATTGATCTTCATGTCACCATAGACCGGGGGGCACCGGGCTGGGATGGGCTGGTCGGCTTTGTTCCCACCATAGCGGCCCAGGTGGCGCCATCGCCGGAGAACAGTGTGGCCCTGATTTGCGGCCCGCCGATCATGATCAAGTACACCATGCCGCCCCTGGAGGCCATTGGCTGGACGGATGATCAGGTCTATCTGTCTTTGGAAAACAGGATGAGGTGCGGGCAGGGACTCTGCTGTCACTGTAATGTCGGGCCGGTGCTGGTGTGCAAGGATGGCCCGGTTTTTACCCGTGCCCAGGTGAAGCAGTTGCCGGTGGAATACTAATTCCATTCCTCAATCAAGCGTTCACTTCGTCGAATGCGCTGCGTCGCTCCTCACCGTTCGTATTGTACTGCCTCGTCGCGACTCGCTTTTCTTCTCGTGCACATCTTGATTTAGAAATGGAATAAAAGGTTTGGTTCGGGGAGATAAAAAAAAC